>NZ_JBVJKF010000028.1:0-106480 GCF_055585365.1 Streptomyces sp. NPDC053432 | reverse complement strand
CCGGAGCGGATCGGGGTCCACCTCTCGGAGGAGTTCCAGCTCCACCCCGAGCAGTCCACCGACGCGATCGTCATCCACCACCCCGAAGCGAAGTATTTCAACGCACGCTGACGCGGATCGGCGTACACTGGTCGGTCCCAAACAGGCCGGTCACCTGTTCCCCGAGGGGGTATCCCCGCGGGCCGAGGTGACCGGCCTTGTCGTCCCCGGAGAGAGGCGTAACAGATGACCAGCACCGTTCCCGCCCCCGTCGCCCGCACGGCCGACGGGCATGCCCTGCAGGCGGTGCTGCTCGACATGGACGGCACCCTCGTCGACACCGAGGGATTCTGGTGGGAGATCGAAGCGGAGATCTTCCACGAGCTCGGCCACCGCCTCGACGAGGCCTGGCGCGACGTGGTCGTCGGCGGCCCCATGAGCCGCAGCGCGACCTTCCTGATCGAAGCCACCGGAGCCGCCATCGGCCTGGCAGAGCTCAGCGTCCTGCTCAACGAGCGCTTCGAGGCCCGCATCGCCGACCGCGTACCGTTGATGCCCGGCGCCGAGCGGCTGCTGAGCGAGCTGGCCCGGTACAACGTGCCCACCGCCCTCGTCTCCGCCTCACACCGCCGCGTCATCGACCAGGTCCTGCTCACCCTGGGCCGCGACCGCTTCACCATGACCGTGGCCGGGGACGAGGTCGCGCGTACGAAGCCGCACCCCGACCCGTACCTGCTCGCCGCGAACACGCTGGGCGCGCACCCCTCCCGCTGCGCCGTCATCGAGGACACCGCCACCGGCGTCGCCGCCGCGGAGGCCGCCGGCTGCCGGGTCGTGGCCATCCCCTCCGTCGGCGGCATCTCTCCCGCCCCGGGCCGGACCATCGTCAGCTCGCTGGAGGAAGTGGATCTCGCGTTCCTGCGGTCCCTCATCGCCTCGATGAACTGAGCGCACACGCGATCACACGCTCAGTACCGAACGAAACGCCCCCCGGCCCAAGGTCCCGCGGAAGAATCTTCCGTCAGGGGCAGGGGAGGCTGAAATTCCATCCTGTCCGGCGGAGTTGCCCCGGGTGACCTTGGTCACCCGTCACAGCCCCGACGGACCTGTCTCACCGCCCTGAAGCCTGCCGCTCTGTCCGGATTGATCAGCTCCTGACCGAATCCGGACAGAGCGTCGCGTGAACAGCCGGTTCACTCCCGTCACGGTGCGATTACACCCCATGTCCGGCCGGTTCCAGCCATCCCGTCCCGGACCACTAGTGTCATTGCGGGCACTGCGCCGCACCTCAGCCGCCCCGGCCACACACCCCTGTGCCGGGACCGCGTGGACCGATCGTCACTACACCGGCCCGATCGTTCCGCCCTGAACGGGCGACCGCCGCGAAGTGCCCTTCACACCGCTTTGAGCAAGTGCCGGTAACAGGGAGTACTTCCAGCATGAACCGCAAGACCATGGTGCTGACGGCCGCGGCCGGACTGCTCACCCCCACGCTGGCCGCATGCGGCACCGCGACCGGCGGAGGAGCAGGATCCGGAGCGATCGTCGTCGGAACCACCGACCGGTTCGAGGCCGCCGAATACGCCCCCGCCCCGTTCGACCCGGCGTACGCCTACGACGCCGGTGCCTGGAACGTCCTGCGCCAGACCCTCCAGACGCTCATGCACACCCCGCGCGCCGGCGGCCAGCCCGTCCCCGAAGCCGCCTCCGACTGCCGCTTCACCGACACCGGCAACGAGAGCTACCGCTGCACCCTGCGCCCCGGCCTCAAGTTCGCCTCCGGCGACCCCGTCACGGCCAAGGACGTCAAGTTCTCCATCGACCGCGTCCTCGCGATCAAGGACGAGAACGGCCCCTCCTCGCTCCTGGCCAACATCGACTCCGTCGAGACGAAGGCCACCGACACCGTCGTCTTCCACCTGAAGACCCCGGACGCGACCTTCCCGTACAAGCTCTCCACCCCCGCCACCGGCATCGTCAGCGAGAAGAACTACGACGCCAAGAAGCTCCGCGAGGGCTTCGCCGTGGACGGCTCCGGCCCGTACACGATGAAGGCCGAGGTCAAGAACAACCAACTCGTCCGCGCCGTCTTCAGCAAGAACCCCTCCTACAAGGGCGACCTCAAGCTGCAGAACGACAAGGCCGAACTGCGCACCTACGCCGACTCGACGGCCATGGGCAAGGCGCTCGCCGACGGGAAGATCCACATGATCTCCCGCACCCTGTCGCCCGCCCAGATCACCGAGCTCTCCACCAAGCCCCCCAAGGGCGTCAAGCTCACCCCCCTGTCCGGGCTGGAGATCCGCTACCTCGGCTTCAACACCGACGCCCCCGTCGTCAAGGACAAGGCCGTCCGCCAGGCCCTCGCCGCCGCCGTCGACCGCAACGCCCTCATCGACAAGGTCTACGGCAAGGCCGCCCAGCCCCTCTACTCGCTCGTCCCCACCACCGTGACGGGCCACGTCAACTCCTTCTTCAACAAGTACGGCGACGCCAACACCGCCAAGGCCGCCACCCTGCTGAAGGACGCCGGGATCAAGACCCCGGTCAAGCTCACCCTGAACTACACCACCGACCACTACGGCGACGGCACCGCGGCCGAGTTCGAAGCCCTCAGGGCCCAGCTGAACTCCACCCAGCTGTTCGACATCACCGTCCAGGGCAGCGACTGGGCCGACTTCCGCCCCGCGCAGAAGAAGGGCGACCACGCCGCCTACGGACTCGGCTGGTTCCCCGACTACCCCGACGCCGACAACTTCCTCGCCCCGTTCCTGGAGCAGGACAACTTCCTGGGCACCCCGTACGCCAACGCCGCCGTACGCACCCGCCTCATCCCCGAATCCCGGCGCGCCGCCGACCGCAACGTCGCCGTCCCCGCGATCACGGAAATGCAGGACATCGTCGCCGAGGACGTACCCGTCCTGCCCCTGTGGCAGGGCAAGCAGTACGTCGCCGCACGCGACGGGATCACCGGAGTGGAGTGGTCCGTCAACGCCATCTCCGACCTCCAGCTGTGGGAGCTCGGCCGCGGCGTAAGCGGCTGACGCACCCGAACCACCGGCAGCGGGTGTCGCGGGCCGGCCCGAAGAATCTGTTCGACTGAGAAGGACGTAACCGTGAATCGACGTAACCAGTGGCTGGCGGCCCCGCTCGGCGCAGCGACCGCCGCCGCGCTGCTCAGTGGTTGCGGCTCGACCGATGGCTCCAACGCCGGCAGCGGCAAGGGCGTGGTCATGGGCATATCCGACAAGGTGAAGGCCACCGACCCGGCCTCGGGCTACGACCCGGGCTCCTGGGTGCTCTTCAACAACGTCTTCCAGTCGCTCCTCAGCTTCCCCAAGGGCGGCACCACCCCCGAGCCCGACGCCGCGGAGACCTGCGGCTTCGAGGGCGCCGACAGCAAGACCTACAAGTGCACCCTGCGCGGCGGCCTGACGTTCAGCAACGGCCACAGCCTCACCGCGAAGGACGTCAAGTACTCCTTCGAGCGCACCCTGAAGATCAACGACGCGAACGGCCCCGCCGTCATGCTCGCGTCGATCGGCTCCATCGAGGCCCCCGACGACAAGAACGTCGTCTTCCACCTCAAGACCTCCGACGCGACCTTCCCCAGCAAGATCGCCTCGGGCGCCGGCTCCATCGTCGACCACGCCGAATACCCGGCCGACAAGCTCCGCACCGACGGCAAGGCCATCGGCTCCGGTGTCTACAAGCTGGACTCGATCAGCGACAAGAGCGCCAGCTTCTCCGTCAACGAGTCCTACACCGGCAAGGCCAAGGTGCGGAACTCCGGCGTCACCATGAAGTTCTACAACGACGACCAGGCCGCCCTGAAGAAGGTCCTCGAAAGCGGAGACGTCGACTTCGCCTTCCGCGGCCTCGCCGCCAAGGACATCGCCGGCCTCTCCGCCAACACCGGGGACAAGAAGGTCGAGGTCGTCCAGGGCACCGGCGCCGAGGTCCAGCACCTCGTCTTCAACATGAACGACCCGGTCGCCGGAAAGATCCACGTCCGCAAGGCCATCGCCTACCTCGTCGACCGCGAAGCCCTGGTCAAGGAGATCTACCAGGGAACCGCGACCTCCCTCTACTCGATCGTCCCGGCCGGCATCGCCTCCCACACCACGCCCTTCTTCGACCGCTACGGCGGCAGCCCCCAGCTGGAGAAGGCCAAGGCCGTCCTGCGCGCCGCCAACGTCAAGGACAAGGTCAAGATCACCCTGTACTCGACGCCCACCCGCTACGGCCCCTCCACGGACCAGGAAGTCCAGCTGATCGCCAAGCAGTTGAACGACAGCGGCCTCTTCGAAGCCGACGTCAAGTCCGCCGAGTTCGACCAGTACGAGAAGGACATCAAGGCCGGCAAGTACGGCGTCTACATCAAGGGCTGGGTGCCCGACTACCCGGACGCCGACAACTTCACCCAGCCGTTCTTCGGCCCCGACAGCGTCCTCGGCAACAACTACGACAACAAGGAGATCACCGGGACCATCATCCCGTCGACCTCCGCGAAGTCCGACCGCACCGCCGCCAACACGGACTACAACCGCCTCCAGGACATCGTCGCCGAGGACATCCCGCTCCTCCCGCTCTGGCAGAGCAAGCAGTACGCCGTCACCCGCCCGAACGTGACCGGCCTGCAGTGGTCCCTCGACGCGTCGACCGTCTTCCGCTTCTGGGAGATCAGCAAGGGCTGAGCCCACCACCCGCAGCAGAACGGGCCGGCAGCCGCACCACGCGGCCGCCGGCCCGTTCGCCGTCCAGGAGACCCCTACTGGCCCGCCCCCGGACGCACCAGACCGCTCTCGTACGCGTACACGGCCGCCTGCACCCGGTCCCGCAGCCCCAGCTTCGTCAGCACGTGCCCCACATGCGTCTTCACCGTGGTCTCGCTCACGAACAGGTCCGCCGCGATCTCCGCGTTCGACAGCCCCCGGGCCACCAGCTTCAGCACCTCGACCTCCCGCTCCGTCAGCGAACCGAGCGTGTCCGGCACGCTCTCCTCGCCCGACGGCAGGTGCCCCGCGTACTTGTCCAGCAGCCGCCGCGTGATGCTCGGCGCGAGCATCGCCTCGCCGCCCGCCACCACCCGGATCGCCTGCACCAGCTCATTGGCCGGCGCGTCCTTCAGCAGGAACCCGCTCGCCCCCGCCCGCAGCGCCTCCACCACGTACTCGTCCAGATCGAACGTGGTCAGCACCAGCACCTTCGCCGGACCGTCCCGTCCCGGACCCGTGATCTGCCGCGTCGCCTCCACCCCGTCCATCCGCGGCATCCGGATGTCCATCAGCACCACGTCCGGCTGGAGCGCCCGCACCTGGTCCAGCGCCTGCAGACCGTCCCCGGCCTCACCGACCACCGCCAGATCCTCCTCGGCCTCCAGGATCATCCGGAAGCCGGTGCGCAGCAGCGGCTGGTCATCGACCAGAAGGACGCGGATCGCCACGGGGTCTACCTCGAATTCGTACGGCGGCTTCGACGGACGCCGCCCATTCTGCCCTGCCCCCTAACGGGGGACGATCGTCAGAGGATAGGCCGGGGGAGTACCACCGAACTCCGGACACACCGCCTGATGATCACACCAGCCGCACAGCTTCGTCGGCCGCGGACGCCAGTCACCCGACTCCGTCGCCTCCCGGATCGCCTCCCACAACGCGTGCAGCTTGCGCTCCACCCGCTCCAGGTCCTCCACCACCGGGTCGTACGTCAGCACCTCACCACTGCCCAGGTACACCAGCTGCAACCGCCGCGGCACGACCTGCTTCAGCCGCCACACCACCAGCGCGTAGAACTTCATCTGGAACAGCGCGCCCTCCGCGTACTCCGGCCGCGGCGCCTTGCCCGTCTTGTAGTCGACGATCCGCACCTCACCCGTCGGCGCCACGTCCACCCGGTCGATGATCCCGCGCAGCCTCAGCCCCGACGCCAGCTCCGTCTCCACGAAGAACTCCCGCTCCACCGGCTCCAGCCGGGTCGGGTCCTCCAGCGTGAACCACCGCTCCACCAGCGCCTCGGCCTCCGTCAGCCACCGCGCCAGCCCCGCCCCCTCGTCCCCCGCCGGAAACAGATCCGCCAGCTCCGGCTTCGACTCCAGCAACCGCTCCCACTGCCCCGGAATCAACGCCTTCGCCACCGGAGCCGTCCGCTCCGCCGCAGGATGATCGAAAAGCCGCTCCAGCACCGCGTGCACCAGCGTCCCGCGCGTCGCAGCCGCACTCGGCTTCTCCGGCAGCTTGTCGATCACCCGGAACCGGTACAGCAACGGACACCGCATGAAATCACTCGCCCGCGAAGGGGAGAGCGAAGAAGGCGCCACAGCGGCCGGCGCCACAGCGGCATCCGCGGCGGCACCCTCATCGGCGGCACCTGGCACGGCACCCGAGCTCGTCGTCATGGACAAAACCCTACGACCCGCCGCCGACAGCCCACGCCATACCATCGACGCCGGACCCCCTCGCACTGCATGATCGGAGCATCACAACCCGCTACAGACCGGCTCAAGCACCATCTGAACCACACCTGAACCACACTGGAAACACCAGCACCGACCGAAGGACAGCCGTGGCAGACACCGACGAAACCGGCGAGCGCCCAGACCGGCGCTCACGACCGGGCGGCGGAATCCTCATGGGCCGCCCCTTCGGCGTACCCGTCTACGTCTCCTCCAGCTGGTTCCTCGTCGCCGCCCTCATCACCTGGGTCTTCGGCAACCAGCTCGACCGCGTCCTGCCCGAACTCGGACCCGTCCGCTACCTCGTCTCCCTCTTCTTCGCCGTCGCCTTCTACGCCTCCGTCCTCGTCCACGAACTCGCCCACACCGTGGCCGCCCTCCGCTTCAAACTCCCCGTCCGCCGCATCCAGCTCCAGTTCTTCGGCGGCGTCTCCGAAATCGAGAAGGAATCCGAGACCCCCGGCCGCGAATTCGTCCTCGCCTTCGTCGGCCCCCTCCTCTCCCTCCTCCTCGCCGGCGTCTTCTACCTCGGCATGAAAGCCGTCGACCCCGCCACCGTCCCCGGCGTCCTCCTCGCCGGACTGATGATCTCCAACCTCCTCGTCGCCGCCTTCAACCTCCTCCCCGGCCTCCCCCTCGACGGCGGCCGCATGCTCCGCGCCGTCATCTGGGGCATCACCGGCAAACCCATGACCGGCACCATCGCCGCCGCCTGGATCGGCCGCGCCCTCGCCGTCACCGTCCTCCTCGGCCTCCCCCTCCTCACCCACACCGGCACCCTCGGCAACCGCGGCGACGACACCGGCGGCATGAACACCGTCATGGACGCACTCCTCGCCGCCATCCTCGCCGCCATCATCTGGACCGGAGCCGGCAACAGCCTCCGCATGGCCCGCCTGCGCGAACACCTCCCCGAACTACGCGCACGCAACCTCACCCGCCGCGCCATCCCCGTCGAAAACACCACCCCCCTCTCCGAAGCCCTCCGCCGCGCCAACGAAGCCGGCGCCCGCGCCCTCGTCGTCGTCGACGGCCAAGGAGACCCCACCGCCATCGTCCGCGAAACCGCCATCGCCTCCGTCCCCGAACACCGCCGCCCCTGGGTCGCCGTCAGCACCCTCGCCCAGGACCTCACCGACGGCATGAAGGTTTCCGCAGACCTCACCGGCGAAGAACTCCTCGACCACCTCCGCGCCACCCCCGCCACCGAATACCTCGTCCTCGAACCCACCGGCCAGATCTACGGCGTCCTCTCCACCCTCGACGTCGAAAAAGCCTTCGTGAAAGCCATGGCACGGCCCCAGTCCTGAAGCCAATACACTGGTCACATGTCCGAACCGACCGGTGCCGCCCGCCGACGCGGGCCCTTCGAGGTCGGGGACCAGGTACAGCTGACCGACCCCAAGGGCCGCCACTACACGTTCACGCTCGAAGCAGGGAAGAACTTCCACACCCACAAGGGTTCCTTCCCGCACGACGAGCTGATCGGCGCACCCGAGGGCAGCGTTGTCCGCACCACCGGCAACGTCGCCTACCTCGCGCTGCGCCCCCTGCTCCCCGACTATGTCCTGTCCATGCCCCGCGGCGCCGCCGTGGTCTACCCCAAGGACGCCGGCCAGATCCTGGCCTTCGCCGACATCTTCCCCGGCGCCCGCGTCGTCGAAGCCGGCGTCGGCTCCGGCTCCCTGAGCAGCTTCCTGCTGCGCGCCATCGGCGACCAGGGCATGCTCCACAGCTACGAGCGCCGCGCGGACTTCGCCGAGATCGCCACCGCCAACGTCGAGCGGTACTTCGGCGGCCCCCACCCGGCATGGAAGCTCACCGTCGGCGACCTCCAGGACAACCTGGACGAGACCGACGTCGACCGCGTCATCCTCGACATGCTCGCCCCGTGGGAGTGCCTCGAAGCGGTCAAGAAGGCCCTCGTCCCCGGCGGCATCCTCTGCTGCTACGTGGCCACCACCACCCAGCTGTCCAAGACCGTCGAGTCCATCCGCGAGATCGGCTGCTTCGCCGAACCGCAGCCCTGGGAATCGATGATCCGCAACTGGCACGTCGAAGGCCTCGCCGTCCGCCCGGACCACCGCATGATCGGCCACACCGGCTTCCTCGTCACCGCCCGCCGCCTCGCCGACGGCGTCGAGCCCCCCATGCGCCGCCGCCGCCCCGCCAAGGGCGCCTACGGCGAGGACTACGAAGGACCCGGCAGCGACCGCTCCGCGTAACCACCCCGCACACCCAACACCAAGGCGCTGTGGCGCAGTTCCCCGCTCACCCCGGGAACTGCGCCACAGCGCCTTTTCGTTGTCGGGTCGAACCCCCCGGCCGACCGGACCCGGCCGTTCCACCATCGTGTGACGTATGGCACGATGCTGGCTCCCCGTCACCCCTCGCACAGGAGACACCCAGCGTGCTGCACAGCCCCACCGAGCTGACGCCGACATCGGACACCCTGGGACACACCCTCACCAGGCCCGTCCACTGGATCGCCACCGCATCCGCCATGGCCGCCGTCATAGCCGGCGCGGGACTTCTCCAACCGGCCGCCGCCGGAACCGCCGCACAGCCCGCCGAAGGCCCCCACGCCACCGCCCCCGACCCGGCGGGCATCACCTACCCCCTCGACTGCAAGGGCGCCCCCCAGGCCGTCACCGCCACCGCCCAGGGCGACCTCGACGGCGACGGCCGCCCCGAAACCGTCGCAGCCGTCCGCTGCGACGCCGGATCCGGCACCCCGCCCCACGCCATCTACGTCCTCGTCCAGGACCGCACCGCCGGAGCCCGCCCCCGCGTCGTCGCCACCCTGCTCGACGCCGCCCAGCGCAAGACCGCAACCGACCTCACCGTCCGCGACGGAGTCGTCACGGCCGGCCTCCTCGGCTACTCCTCACCCGACGTCCCGCGCTACAGCCCCGACCTCAAACAGCGCGCCAAGTGGCGCTGGAGCGACGGAAAATTCCGCCAGGAGCTGACTGACTCGGCCTCCAGGAGTGTTTGAACCCTCACTCAGCGTCCGGACCGAACACTTCCACCCGGTCCGAAACCCGCCTCACATGGATGCAGTCACCCGGACACTCCTTCGCCGAATCGACCACGTCCTGCAACAGCACCAGCGGAACCGGAGTCGTCGCCCCCGCCTCCTGCAACAGCTCGTCGCCCGCACCCTTCACATACGCCAGACCATCGATGTCCAGCTCGAACACCTCCGGCGCGTACTGCACGCAGATGCCGTCCCCGGTGCACAGGTCCTGGTCGATCCAGACCTCGAGCGGCTCCCCGGACCCGCCCGCCACGCCCGCCGGAGCCTCCTGCTGCACGGTCATATCTCCTGCCGTTCCCTGCCCTGAGTGATCCATCCCGCTCACAACCCGCGGCAAGTCGCGCGGGCCCTGACGGGTGTTGAACAGTTCGACCTTACAACCGGCCGCTTTCAGATGTTGATGGGTGGGTATTTCCTTGGCGTGAGGGAGTACGCAAGGGTGAAGATCGGACACGCCTCTACCGTCTTTGTGATCTAGGGGTTTCAATCACCACCAGCCCAGGTAGGGTCAGGAAGCGTCCAGCTCCCCTTGGAGGAGGTGAGGACCGTGGCAGCCCACGACGACGACATCAACCGCGGCATCCGGCCCGGGCGAGGGTCCGAGGACCCCGCCGGCCAGGTTGCCTATCTCGAGCAGGAAATCGCCGTCCTGCGCCGCAAGCTCGCCGACTCTCCGCGACACACGAGGATTCTCGAAGAGCGGATCGTCGAGCTTCAGACAAATCTGGCCGGCGTCTCCGCACAGAACGAACGACTCGCGAATACCCTCCGTGAGGCCCGCGACCAGATCGTGGCCCTCAAGGAGGAAGTCGACCGGCTCGCACAGCCGCCGGCCGGCTTCGGTGTCTTCCTGCAAGCCAACGAGGACGGCACCGTCGACATCTTCACCGGAGGCCGAAAGCTCCGCGTGAACGTCAGCCCCAGCGTCGACCCGGAAGACCTCCGGCGCGGCCAGGAAGTCATGCTCAACGAAGCGCTCAACGTGGTCGAGGCCATGGAATTCGAGCGGGCCGGGGACATCGTCACCCTCAAGGAAATCCTCGAGGACGGCGAGCGCGCCCTGGTCGTCGGGCACACCGACGAGGAAAGGGTGGTGAGGCTCGCCGAGCCGCTCCTGGACATCACCATCCGCCCCGGCGACGCCCTCCTGCTCGAACCCCGCTCCGGCTACGTCTACGAAGTGGTCCCCAAGAGCGAGGTCGAAGACCTCGTCCTCGAAGAGGTACCCGACATCGACTACGACAAGATCGGCGGCCTGGGCGACCAGATCGAGCTGATCCGCGACGCGGTCGAGCTCCCGTACCTCTACCCCGACCTCTTCAAGGAACACGAACTGCGGCCTCCGAAGGGCATCCTGCTCTACGGCCCGCCCGGCTGCGGCAAGACGCTCATCGCCAAGGCCGTCGCCAACTCCCTTGCCAAGAAGGTCGCCGAGGTGACCGGACAGGCAGCAGGAAAGTCCTACTTCCTGAACATCAAGGGACCCGAACTCCTCAACAAGTACGTCGGCGAGACCGAGCGGCACATCCGCCTCGTCTTCCAGCGTGCCCGCGAGAAGGCCAGCGAGGGCACCCCCGTCATCGTCTTCTTCGACGAGATGGAATCCCTCTTCCGCACCCGCGGATCCGGCGTCAGCTCGGACGTGGAGAACACCATCGTCCCCCAGCTGCTCGCCGAGATCGACGGCGTGGAAGGCCTGGAGAACGTCATCGTCATCGGCGCCTCCAACCGCGAAGACATGATCGACCCGGCCATCCTGCGCCCCGGACGCCTCGACGTGAAGATCAAGATCGAGCGCCCGGACGCGGAAGCCGCCAAGGACATCTTCGCGAAGTACCTCAAGGCCTCCCTGCCCCTGCACACGGACGACCTGTCCGAACACCAGGACAGCCCGGCCGGCACCGTCCACAGCATGATCCAGACCGTCGTCGAGCAGATGTACGCCGAATCCGAGGAGAACCGCTTCCTCGAGGTCACGTACGCCAACGGCGACAAGGAAGTCCTCTACTTCAAGGACTTCAACTCCGGCGCCATGATCCAGAACATCGTGGACCGGGCCAAGAAGATGGCCATCAAGGCCTTCCTCGAACACAACCAGAAGGGCCTCCGGGTCTCCCACCTCCTCCAGGCATGCGTGGACGAGTTCAAGGAGAACGAGGACCTTCCCAACACCACCAACCCGGACGACTGGGCCCGAATCTCCGGAAAGAAGGGCGAGCGGATCGTATTCATCCGCACCCTCGTCACCGGAAAGCAAGGCGCGGACACCGGACGCTCCATCGACACGGTGGCGAACACCGGTCAGTACCTCTGACCGAGCGGAGCGGCTGCGGATGCCCTCCCCGGGCATCCGCAGCCGACTGCTTTACCGGCCGCTTTTCAGCCGGTGACGAGGCCAATTCAATGACGGAAATGATCTCCCCACGAGCGCGAAGTGGTTCTACGCTCTTCCTTACCGCGGCCGGACGCGCAGTGCGGGGACGGGCACCGCACAGGAACAGGCACAGGCACGCGCACCGGAGCACCAGCGGTACTTGAGCGCCGCTCCCGACCAGGAGCGCCGCCGGGCAAGGAGGGCCGCATGACCGTACGGCGAGTAATGGGGATCGAGACGGAGTACGGGATCTCCGTCCCGGGCCACCCGAACGCCAATGCCATGCTCACCTCGTCCCAGATCGTCAACGCCTACGCGGCGGCGATGCACCGGGCGCGCCGCGCCCGCTGGGACTTCGAGGAGGAGAATCCGCTGCGCGACGCCCGGGGCTTCGACCTCGCCCGCGAGGCCGCGGACAACAGCCAGCTCACCGACGAGGACATCGGCCTCGCCAACGTCATCCTCACCAACGGCGCACGGCTCTACGTCGACCACGCCCACCCGGAGTACAGCTCCCCGGAGGTCACCAACCCGCTCGACGCCGTCCTCTGGGACAAGGCCGGCGAGCGGATCATGGCCGAGGCCGCCGTACGGGCCGCACAGCTCCCCGGCGCCCAGCCGATCCACCTCTACAAGAACAACACCGACAACAAGGGCGCCTCCTACGGCACGCACGAGAACTACCTGATGAAGCGGGAAACCCCCTTCTCGGACATCGTGCGCCACCTGACCCCCTTCTTCGTCTCGCGCCAGGTCGTCACCGGCGCCGGACGCGTGGGCATCGGCCAGGACGGCCGCGAGCACGGCTTCCAGATCAGCCAGCGAGCCGACTACTTCGAGGTCGAGGTCGGCCTGGAGACCACCCTCAAGCGGCCCATCATCAACACCCGCGACGAGCCCCACTCCGACGCCGAGAAGTACCGCCGGCTCCACGTGATCATCGGAGACGCCAACCTCTCCGAGATCTCCACCTACCTCAAGCTGGGCACGACCTCGCTGGTCCTCGGCATGATCGAGGACGGGTTCATCAGCGTCGACCTCGCCGTCGACCAGCCCGTACGCACCCTGCACCAGGTCTCCCACGACCCGGACCTGCAACACCTGATCACGCTCCGCAGCGGCCGTACGCTGACCGCCGTACAACTCCAGATGGAGTACTTCGAGCTGGCCAGGAAGTACGTGGACGAGCGGTACGGGACGGACGCGGACGAGCAGACCAAGGACGTCCTGTCGCGCTGGGAGGACGTCCTGGGGCGGCTGGAGACCGACCCGATGAGCCTGTCGGGGGAGCTGGACTGGATCGCCAAGCGGGAGATCCTGGAGGGCTACCGGCGCCGTGACGGCGTGGACTGGGACGCGGCCCGGCTGCACCTCGTGGACCTCCAGTACTCGGACGTACGGCCCGAGAAGGGCCTGTACAACCGCCTGGTGGCCCGCGGCAAGATGAAGCGCCTGGTGGACGAGCCGGCCGTCGAGCGGGCCCAGAGCAAGCCCCCGGAGGACACCAGGGCCTACTTCCGCGGCCGCTGCCTGGAGCAGTACGCGGACGACGTGGCCGCGGCCTCCTGGGACTCGGTGATCTTCGACCTCCCGGGCCGGGACTCGCTCCAGCGCGTCCCGACCCTGGAGCCCCTGCGGGGGACCCGGAACCACGTCAAGGAGCTCCTGGACCGCTGCCGCACGGCGGAGGACCTGGTGCGGGTGCTTTCCGGTCAGTGAAGTGGTGCCTTCGAGGCGCCTTCGAGGCCTGAAAGGGCCCCGGTCCGGGAATCATGAAATCAGCCGGACGTTATGAAAGTGCGGGGACGAATGCCGGACCCTCCTTGTAGGGTCCGGCGTAGGGTCTGATCTTGAGAGATCCCGAATCCCGGGGTCTCTCGACATGAGCGTGCGAACCGAGCGGGGTGAGGTAGACATGGCGACCAAGGACACCGGCGGCGGACAGCAGAAGGCGCAGCGCTCGACCGAGGAGGTCGAGGAGGCTGCGGTCGAGGAATCGACCGATCTCAAGGAGCGGCAGGAGAAGCTCTCCGACGACGTCGACTCCGTACTTGACGAGATTGACGATGTACTCGAGGAAAATGCCGAGGACTTCGTTCGGAGTTTCGTACAAAAAGGCGGCGAATAGCCTTCGAATCCAAGGTGAACTCGCAAGCATGGCTCCATGTCCAATGGAACGAAGTGGTGTCGCGGTTGTAGCCGCGACGTCCCACTGAGCGGGTTCGCCCTAGACCGGAATCGTGGCGACGGCCTTCAGCCGAGGTGTCGGCAGTGCGTGGCGGAGTACAGCGCCGCGCACTACCGGCGGCGCCAAGCGGCGCAGGGCAAGGCCGTCAAGGAGAAAGTGGATGTCCCGCCGGGCCACAAGCTCTGTCGACAGTGCGGAGAGATCAAGCCGCGCGGTGAGTGGCACAAGAACGCCTCGGCGTCGGACGGCTTGTCCACTCGGTGCAAGGCGTGCCGGGCCATCCAAGGGCGGGCAGGCCACTTGAAGCGCTCGTACGGCATCACAGAGGCTGAGCGTGACGAGATGATCGCTGCTCAGGACGGGGTCTGCGTGATCTGTCAGTCTGCTCCCGCCGAGCACGTGGATCACGATCATCAGACGGGTAAGGTCCGAGGCGTACTGTGCTTCAGCTGCAACGCAGCCCTGGGGCAGTTCAAGGATCGGCCGGACGTCATAAGGCGTGCAGCCGCTTACGTGGAAGGAAACCTGTGGAACCCAACACTCGTAGCACAGGGCGTCTACCGGCAGCCTTCCTGACGCCGGGGTCGTCGTCCTTCATGGACTTCCTGGGCGCGCACGCGCCCGAGATGCTGCCGGGGAACCGGAAGCTGCCCGAGGGGATCGTCGAGGCGCCGCACGGGACGACGATCGTCGCGGCCACCTTCCCCGGAGGGGTCGTGCTCGCCGGTGACCGGCGGGCGACCATGGGGAACATGATCGCGCAGCGGGACATCGAGAAGGTGTTCCCGGCCGACGAGTACTCCGCGGTCGGCATCGCCGGTACGGCCGGCCTGGCCGTGGAGATGGTGAAGCTGTTCCAGCTGGAGCTGGAGCACTTCGAGAAGGTGGAGGGGGCGACCCTCAGCCTGGAGGGCAAGGCCAACCGGCTGTCCACCATGATCCGGAGCAACCTCGGCATGGCGATGCAGGGCCTGGCCGTCGTGCCGCTGTTCGCCGGGTACGACGAGGGCAAGGAGAAGGGCCGGATCTTCTCCTACGACGTGACCGGCGGCCGCTCCGAGGAGCACGGCTACGCGGCCACCGGATCGGGCTCGATCTTCGCCCGCGGTTCGATGAAGAAGCTCTACCGTCCCGATCTGTCGGAGGAGCAGGCCACCACGCTGGTCGTGCAGGCGCTGTACGACGCCGCCGACGACGACTCGGCGACCGGTGGGCCGGACCTGTACCGCAACATCTACCCCATCGTCACCGTCATCACCGACGAGGGCTTCCGCAGGCTGGACGAGGACGAGTCGCAGGCGCTCGCCCGCAAGGTGACGGACCGACGGCTCCAGGAGCCCGACGGTCCGCGCGCCGCCCTGCTCTGACCAGTCCTCTCGTCGCCCAGAAGAAAGGGACGGAAAGCCGGTGTCGACTCCGTTCTATGTGTCACCCCAGCAGGCCATGGCCGACCGGGCGGAATACGCCCGGAAGGGCATCGCCCGCGGCCGCAGCCTTGTCGTGCTGCAGTACGCCGACGGCATCGTGTTCGTCGGCGAGAACCCGTCCCGTGCGCTGCACAAGTTCAGCGAGATCTACGACCGGATCGGTTTCGCGGCCGCCGGCAAGTACAACGAGTACGAGAACCTGCGGATCGGCGGTGTGCGGTACGCGGATCTGCGTGGATACACCTACGACCGTGACGATGTGACGGCGCGTGGGCTGGCGAACGTGTACGCGCAGACGCTCGGCACGATCTTCTCCAGTGCGGGGGAGAAGCCGTACGAGGTGGAGCTGGTGGTCGCCGAGGTCGGGGCGACGGCGGCCGGGGATCAGATCTACCGGCTTCCGCATGACGGTTCGATCGTCGACGAGCACGGTTCGGTGGCGGTCGGTGGCAACGCCGAGCAGATCAGTGCGTACCTGGATCAGCGTCACCAGGACGGGATGACCCTGTCCGAGGCGTTGAAGCTGGCGGTGCAGGCGCTGTCCAGCCAGGCCAACGGTGCGGACAAGACGATTCCGGCGGAGCGGCTGGAGGTCGCGGTGCTGGACCGTACGCGGTCGCAGCAGCGGAAGTTCAAGCGGATCCGTGGCCGGCAGCTGGCGCGGCTGCTGGAGGCGGAGGTTCCGGCGGCGGTGCAGGCGGATGCCGTGTCGAACGACGAGGCGCCGGAGGACGACGCCGAGTAGGCGGTGTGATGTGCGGGGCCCCGGTTCGCCGTTTCGGCGGGCCGGGGCTTTCGTGTGTTCAGGGGGTGGGGGCGGGGCCCGAGGAGTCGCGGACGACGAGGTCGACGGGAAGGTCGGGGGCGGTCCAGGGGGTGCCTTCGAGGACGGCGAGGAGGGCGGTCATGCCCTGTTCGCCGATGCGTTCGGCGGGGAGGTGGACGGTGGTGAGTTCGGGTTCGACGGCGGTGGCGAGGGCGAGGTCGTCGAAGCCGGTGACGGAGAGGTCTTCGGGGATGCGCAGGCCGAGGCGGCGGGCGGCTTTGCAGGCGCCGGCGGCGAGGATGTCGTCGTCGCAGATGACGGCGGTGGGGCGGTCGTGGGGGGTGGCGAGGGCCGTTTCCATGGCGGTGCGGGCGGCGTCGACGCTGAGGGGGGCGCGGACGGTGCGCAGTTCGGTGTGGGGGCCGAGGTGGGTGGTGAGGGCTTGGGCGCGGACGGCGAAGGTCCAGCTGTCGATGGCGGAGGCGAGGTGGAGGAAGCGGCGGTGGCCGTGGGTGAGGAGGTGTTCGGTGACCTGGCGCATGCCGTCGGCCATGGCGAGGTTGACGTGGGCGGAGCCGCCGGCGGCGGGGTCGCTGTCGAGCATGACGAGGGGGAGGGTGGCTCCGCCGATGGCTTCGAGGGCGTCGGCGGCCATGGAGGAGGCGATGATGCCGTCGAGGGCGGCGCGGGCGGAGGCGAAGGGGTCGCGGGCGGGGCCGGTGCCGTCGGGGGAGGGGTAGAGGACGACGCCGAAGCCGTGTTCGGCGGCGACGCGGGCGGCGCCGGTGTAGACGCGGGCGAAGAATTCGTTGGTGAGGGCGGGGACGACGAGGAGGGCGGTGCGGGTGGTGCCGAGGCGGAGGTTGCGGGCGGCGAGGTTGGGGCGGTAGCCGAGGGTGGTGGCGGTTTCGCGGACGAGGTCGGCGGTGCGTTCGGAGACGCGGCCGCGCCATTTGTCGCCGAGGACGAGGGAGACGGTGGCCTGGGAGACCCCGGCGGCGGTGGCGACGTCCCGGCTGGTGGGTCTCGTCACAGGGGGCTCCTGAAGTGCGTGGTCGGGGCGGGGCGGGGGTTGCTGTGGGTGGACCGGTGGGCTGGGGCCATGGTACGTATGACCCGTCACGTTATACGTATTACCCCGGCGCGGGTCCGGGCGGAAGGGGGCGGTCATGGCCGCGGGATACGCGGAGCTGCTCAGGACCCGGCATGCCGCGAGGCTGCTGGTGGGCACGCTGGTGGGGCGGCTGCCGAACGCGACGGCGCCGATCGCGATCGTGCTGTTCACCCGGGCCGAGGGCGGCAGCTACAGCCTGGCGGGGGCGCTGGCCGCCGTGTACGGGGTGGCGAACGCGGTGGGCCAGCCGCTGCTGGGGCGGGCGGTGGACCTGTACGGGCAGCCGCGGGTGCAGCTGCCGGCGGCGGTGGTGTCGGCGTTGGGGATGGTGTGGCTCGCGCTGGCGGGCACCGGGTCGGTGGTCGCGGCGTACGCGGCGGTGGTGATCGCGGGTCTGTTCACGCCGCCGCTGGAGGGTGGGCTGCGGGCGCTGTGGCCGGGTGTGCTGGGTGGCCGGGAGGAGCGGGTGCACCAGGCGTACGCGATGGACGCGGTGGCCCAGGAGGTCATGTTCACGGTCGGTCCGTTGCTGGTCACGCTGTTCGTGGCGTTGTGGTCGCCGGCCGGGGCGCTGCTGGCGCTGAACGCGATCGGGGTGGTGGGTGCGCTGTCGGTGGTGGTTTCGGAGCCGTCGAGGGCGTGGCGTTCGGAGCCGCGTGAGGCGCACTGGCTGGGTGCGCTGCGTTCGCGGGGGCTGCTGGCGTTGCTGGGTGCGTTCTTCTTCGTGGGGTCGGCGCTGGGGTCGATCACGGTGGCGGGGGTGGCGTATGCGGACGGTCATGGCGGGCAGGTGGTGTACGGCTGGCTGATGGCGGCGCTGGGTCTGGGTGCGCTCGTGGGTGGTGTCGCTTATGGGGCGCGGCAGTGGGCGGGTGCGCCGGAGCGGCGGCTGCGGGTGCTGGTGGCGTTGCTGGCGGTGTGTTATCTGCCGTTGATGCTGGTGCCGGGGGCGGTGGCGATGACGGCGCTGACGGCGCTCGCGGGGGTGTTCCTGGCTCCGGCGATCGCGTGTGCGTTCATCGTGGTGGACCGGCATGCTCCGGTGGGGACGGTGACGGAGGCGTTCTCGTGGCTGGTGACGTTCTTCGGGGTCGGTGCGGCGATCGGTACGGCGGTTGCGGGTCCGGCGGTGGAACTGGGTGGTACGGCGGCGGGCTTCGGTGTGGCGAGTGCGGGCGGAGCGGCGGCGCTGGTGGTGCTGATGGTCACTCAGGGGGTGCTGGGGGCGCGGGGGCGCAGTCGTGCGGTGGCGGGTTCGGAGGGTGCTGGGGCCGTGGTGGAGGAGTCCGCGGGGCAGGGCTGAGGTTTCGGGGTTTTCGCTGGGGGCGGGTCGGGTATGCACAGGTGTCGTGCTGTGCTTTTCCGTCCGGCCCCGGGTGTTTTGCGGCGGCTCGTCGGCGGTTTCGGGGAAACTGATCGAACCGCGCTGGCGAACCCGGTTTCAGAAGGGGGCAGAAGGCGTAATGTTCAGTCATGGACCGCCGCATTTTCGGGCTGGAGAACGAGTACGGCGTCACGTGCACGTTCAGGGGACAGCGCCGACTGTCTCCTGACGAAGTGGCGCGCTACCTCTTCCGCCGTGTTGTGTCATGGGGCCGCAGCAGCAATGTCTTCCTGCGGAACGGTGCCCGCCTGTACTTGGACGTGGGTTCGCATCCGGAATACGCAACACCCGAATGCGACAACGTGACCGAGCTGGTCACGCACGACAAGGCGGGCGAGCGCATTCTCGAAGGACTGCTCGTCGATGCCGAGCGCCGCCTGCACGAGGAGGGAATCGCGGGCGACGTCTATCTCTTCAAGAACAACACCGACTCGGCGGGCAACTCGTACGGCTGCCACGAGAACTACCTGGTGGCGCGGCACGGGGAATTCTCGCGCTTGGCGGACATCCTCATTCCGTTCCTCGTCACGCGGCAGTTGATCTGTGGTGCGGGCAAGGTGCTGCAGACGCCGCGGGGTGCGGTGTATTGCGTGAGCCAGCGGGCGGAGCACATCTGGGAGGGTGTCAGTTCCGCGACGACGCGGTCCCGGCCGATCATCAACACGCGGGACGAGCCGCATGCGGATGCGGAGCGGTACCGCCGGCTGCACGTGATCGTCGGGGACTCGAACATGTCCGAGACGACGATGCTGCTGAAGGTCGGGGCGACCGATCTGGTGCTGCGCATGATCGAGGCGGGCACGGTGATGCGGGACCTGACGCTGGAGAACCCGATCCGGGCGATCCGTGAGGTCAGTCACGACATCACGGGTCAGCGCAAGGTGCGTCTGGCGAGCGGCCGGGAGGCCTCGGCGCTGGAGATCCAGCGGGAGTACTACGACAAGGCGGTGGACTTCGCCGAGCGCCGTGGGATCCGTACGGGCACGGTGGAGCAGGTGCTGGAGCTGTGGGGCCGGACCCTGGACGCGATCGAGGCGGAGGATCTGGACCGGATCGGGACCGAGATCGACTGGGTGATGAAGTACCAGCTGATCGAGCGGTACCGGGGCAAGCACAACATGACCATGTCGAATCCGCGGGTGGCTCAGATAGACCTCGCGTACCACGACATCCACCGTCGGCGGGGGCTGTACTACCTGCTGGAGCGCAAGGGGCAGGCGGCGCGGATCTGCAACGACCTGAAGATCTTCGAGGGCAAGTCGGTGCCTCCGCAGACGACGCGGGCGCGGCTGCGCGGTGATTTCATCCGGCGGGCGCAGGAGCAGCGGCGGGACTTCACGGTGGACTGGGTGCATCTGAAGCTGAACGACCAGGCGCAGCGGACGGTGCTGTGCAAGGACCCGTTCCGGTCGGTGGACGACCGGGTGGAGAAGCTGATCGCCGGGATGTAGATCTCCCCGGTGTGTGGTCAGGGCCCCGTACCTGTCTCGTACGGGGCCCTGTCCACGGCTTAGAGTGGCGGCGACCGTTTGCCGTCTGAGATCTGAGGAACACGTGCGCCGACTTGCCGGCCTGCTTGTCGTACCCCTTCTGCTGCTGTCGACAGCGGCGTGTGGTGACAGCGGCTCCGACTCCGCCCAGATGAAGAACGGGGCGCCCGCGATCACGAAGGGTGCCGAGTTCGGGCAGAAGCCCACCCTGTCGACGGGTAAGGGGACGCCGCCGAAGGAGCTGAAGGTGGTGACCGTCAGCGAGGGCAAGGGCCCGGTGCTGAAGAAGGGCGACATCGCCCAGGTCAATTACCTCGGCCAGGTGTGGGACGGCAAGGAGCCGTTCGACCAGAGCTTCGACCGGGGGCAGACGTTCGATGTGACCATCGGTGCGGGTGCCGTCATCAAGGGCTGGGACCAGGGTCTGGAGGGCCAGAAGGTCGGCAGCCGTGTGGAGCTGGTGATTCCGCCGGAGCTGGGTTACGGGGCCCAGGGTTCGGGCGACAAGATCAAGCCGAACGCGACGCTGGTGTTCGTGGTGGACATCGTCAAGGGTGCTTCCGTGCCGGTTTCGGCGACGGGCAAGGAGGTCCCGCAGGACGACAAGGCGCTGCCGAAGGTCGGTACGAACACGGACGGCAAGGAAGTCGCCGTGACCGTTCCGAAGGACACGGAGCCGCCGGCGAAGCTGGTGTCGAACTATGTCCTGGAGGGCGACGGCGCGGCGGTGAAGGACACCGACAGCGTGGTGGTCAAGTTCCACGGCAAGACGTGGAAGGACGACAAGACGTTCGAGAGCACGTACGCGACGGACACGACGGTGACGTGGCCGATGTCCCAGCTGTCGGTGAAGGGCCTGAAGGAGGGCATCACCGGCAAGAAGGTCGGCAGCCGCATCCTCCTGGTGATCCCGCCGGACATGGCGTTCGGGGACCAGGAGAAGGGGTCCATTCCGGCTAAGTCGACGCTGGTCTTCAGCCTCGACATCCTCGCGGTGATGTAAGACTGTCCCGGTTGACCGGTTCGTAAGTTTGAGGAGCAGTTCCGTGAGCGACAAGCTCGAGAAGCCCGAGATCGATTTCCCCGAGGGTCCGGTTCCCGCCGACCTGGTGATCGAGGACATCTGGGTGGGCGAGGGTGCCGAGGCCAAGGTCGGCGCCTTCGTCAAGGTCCACTACGTGGGCGTGGCCTTCTCCACCGGTGAGGAGTTCGACGCTTCGTGGAACCGCGGCAGCGCGCTGCAGTTCCAGCTGGGTGTCGGCCAGGTCATCAAGGGCTGGGACCAGGGTGTCCAGGGCATGAAGGTCGGCGGTCGTCGCAAGCTGACGATCCCGGCGCACCTGGCCTACGGGGACCGCGGTGCGGGCAGCGCGATCGCTCCGGGTGAGGCGCTGATCTTCGTGTGTGACCTGATGGAAGCCTGATCAGGCGATCGTTTGATCGGTTGAGGGGCCCCTGCCTGCCGGCGGGGGCCCCTCGCTTTTGTCCGGGCGCGCCGGGGCGGTACGGTCAACGGTCACGGCTGTGTCCGTGGGCGGACGCGTACGAGGGAAGCGGGGATGGGCGTCGATGGCGATTGCCAAGGCCGAGCGGCTGATGAATCTGGCGCTGTGTCTGCTGGGGACGCGCCGGCCGCTGAGCAAGCGGGAGTTGCGGGGGTCGATCGAGGCGTACCTCGAGGCCGGCAACGACGAGTCCTTCAACCGGATGTTCGAGCGGGACAAGGACGATCTGCGTGAACTCGGCCTGGTGATCGAGACGGTGGAGAACCTGGAGGGCGAGATCGGTTATCTCGCGCGCCGGGACAGCAACCGTCTGCCTCCCGTCTCGCTGGACGCCGAGGAGGCCGCGGCGCTGGGGCTGGCGGCGAAGGTGTGGCAGCAGGCGCGGCTGGCGGGGGCGGCGAGCGGCGCCCTGCAGAAGCTGCGTGCGGGCGGGATGCCGGAGGCGGAGGATCCGTACGGGGGTCAGCACAGTGCCATCGAGCCGCGCATCCCGGTGCACGAGGCGGCCTTCGAGCCGCTGATGCTGGCGTGCCGGGACCGGCGGCCGGTGGTGTTCGACTACCGGAAGTCGACGGCGGCGCGGCCGGAGACCCGGCAGGTGGAGCCGTGGGCGCTGGAGTGCTGGCGGGGTCACTGGTACCTGGCCGGGTACGACCGGGACCGTGGTGCGGAGCGGGTGTTCCGTCTGTCGCGGATCACGGGGAAGGTCCGGTCGCGGGCGGGGAAGTACGTCGCGGAGGTGCCCGACGTGGTGACCGTGCGGGAGACCGTGGAGAGCTGGGCGGGGGAGAGCGCGGACCGTTCGGCGCTGATCCGGCTGCGGGCCGGGGCGGGGTATCCGCTGCGGGCCAAGGCGACGGCCGTGCGGGAGGGCGGGGACGGCTGGGACGAGCTGGAGATCCCCTACGGGCACGGGCTGGACGCCTGGCTGGTGGAGTTCGGTCCGGACGTCGTGGTGGTCGGGCCCGCCGATCTGCGGGCGGACGTGGTGGACCGGCTGCGGGCCGTCGCCAAGGCCTGAGCAGGCCGGGGCGGGAGGGGCGCAGGTCCTTCACCGCCGGCACCTTTCGCCGCCGGGGCAGCAGGGCCTGTGGCCCGGTGCAACGCAAGCGCACAAGCGCACCATTCGAAGAGCACGCCCTGAGGGGGAGACGTACCAGCATGGCCGCCAACGCCATCGACCAGACCCGCCGGATGCTGTCCCTGGTCACGTATCTGCGGGAGCGCCCGGGCGCGCACGTCGCCGACGTCGCGCGGGCCTTCGGGATCACCGAGGACGAGCTGATCTCGGACCTCGACGTGCTGCCCATGTGCGGGACCAGTTTCCGGGGCGGTGACCTCCTCGACATCGACACCGACGGGGAGCGCATCTGGTGGCGCAATCCCGACGCGTCGGGGGAGTCCACGGCGGAGCCGCTGCGGCTCGCGGCCGACGAGGCGACCGCGCTGCTGGTGGCGGCGCGGGCGGTGGCGACGCTTCCGGGCCTGCGGGAGAGCGACCGGGAGGCGCTGCTGCGGGCCACCGCCAAGCTGGAGGCGGCGGCGGGCGAGGCGGCCGGGGCGTCCTCGCGGCTGTCGGTGACGTTCGAGTCGGAGGGCGGGGTCTTCGCGGACGTGGACCGTGCCATCGCGGAGCGACGCAGGCTGTGGCTGCGGTACTACTCGCCGGCGCGTGACGAGCTCACCGAGCGCAAGGTCGACCCGATCCGGCTGTTCGCGGTGGGGCACACGTACATGGAGGGGTGGTGCCACCTCTCGGAGGCGCGGCGTACCTTCCGTCTCGACCGGGTCGCGGAGATCCGGCTGCTGGACGAGCGGGCCGAGCCGCCGGCGATCGAGCCGCGGGACCTGTCGGAGGGCCTGGTCCAGCCGGCCGCGGAGGACCCGGAGGTGGTGGTCGAGGTCGGCCCGGGCGGTCGCTGGGTCGCCGAGTACTACCCGCACGACAGCGCCGAGGAGCTGCCCGACGGGGGGCTGCGGATCACGCTGCGCAGCCCGGATCCGGCGTCGCTGCGCCGTCTGGCGCTGCGGCTGGGCCGTGAGGGGCGGATCGTGGAGCCTTTGGAGCTGGCGGAGAGTGCGCGGAACGCGGCTCGAGAGGCACTCGCGGGGTACGGGGAAACGGTCTGAGGGGCGGGTCGATGTCGCAGAAGTCCGGGTCCGTCGCCTTCAAGGCCTCCTGTCCCGACTGCCGGGCCCGCTTCGAGCTGGACGCGGGTGCGCTGCGTCTGGCGATCGGGGGCAGCCGCAGGGCGACGTTCTACTCCTTCACGTGTCCGGCGTGTGGCGTGGCCGTCCGTAAACCTGCTGGTGAGCGCATTGTGGAGTTGTTGACAGGTGGGGGCGTGAGCACCCTGCGCAGTGTCTGAGGGCGCTCCTCGTCTAGGCTCTTGTCATGCTGTGGCCGATGATCGCAATCGCCCTGGGTTTCCTGGGGCTCGCCGTCCTGTCCGTGCTGGCCGTACGGGTGTTCGTGGAGGTGCGCAGGCTGTCCGGGCAGGTGGAGCGGGCCAGCCGGCGGATCTCGGACGCGTCGGGCGAGCTGGAGCGGGCGGCGTCGGACCTCGCGCGGGCCGGGCGCGGCGTGCGGCCGTGACGTAGTCCACATAGCGGCACGAAACCGTGTGACCGGGACATGAACAACCGGTCTCCGCGCAAGCGGGGGGACCCCGGGGGATTGCCGAGCGTTTACCCCCGGGGGTTACGATCCTCGGAAGGTCGGTCGCCGGGTTCTCCGAGGTGGCCGGGCACAGCCACCACAACCAGCCGTTTCGGTGAGAAGGACGACACACATGATCGGCAATCTGAAGCCCCTCGAGATCCTCCTGATCGTCGCCGTGATCTTCCTGCTGTTCGGCGCCAAGAAGCTTCCCGACATGGCCCGTTCCCTCGGCAAGTCGGCCCGCATCCTCAAGAGCGAGGCCAAGGCCATGAAGAAGGACGGCGAGGCCGAGGACGCCGCGACCGCCGCCAACGTCGCCGACCAGTCCGCGCAGCAGCCCGTCGCCCCGCGCACCATCCAGGCCGCGCCCGGTGACGTCACCAGCTCCCGGCCCGTGAGCGAGCCGAACCGTACCGCCCAGGGCTGAGCCGCCCCGGTCGCGCCAGTCACTGCAACGAGACAAGGGACGTGGGTTGCTCAAGTCTGCCCGCAAGCAGGAGAAGAAGAACCGGCAGGCGAAGGACGCCGAAGGGCGGATGCCGCTCGTCGAGCACCTGCGTGAGCTGCGTAACCGCCTGCTGAAGTCGGTCCTGGCGATCGTGGTGATCACGAGCGTCGCCTTCGCCTTCCACCGGGACATCATCAACTTCCTGTTGAAGCCGATGCTCGATTCCGTCGGCTGCATCGGCGGGGTGGTGACCCAGCGCAACGGCCGCCCCTGCGCGGACATGACCGTGAACGGCCTGATCTCGGCGTTCTCGATCGCCCTGAAGGTCTCGCTGATGACGGGTGTGGTGATGTCCACCCCGGTCTGGCTGTACCAGGTGTGGGCGTTCGCCGCGCCCGGGCTGCACAACCACGAGAAGAAGTACGCCCGGGGTTTCGTCGCGGTCGGGGTGCCCCTGTTCCTGACCGGCGCGGTCCTCGCGTACAAGATCCTCCCGCAGACCGCCACGATCCTGCTCGAGTTCACGCCCGACAACACGCGCAACCTGCTGCCGGTCGACGACTACCTCGACCTGGTCGCCCGCATGGTCGTCGTGTTCGGCCTGGCCTTCGAGCTGCCGCTGCTGCTGATGCTGCTGAACTTCACCGGGGTGCTCACGGCCAAGCGGCTGGCGGGCTGGTGGCGCGGGATGGTCCTCGGGATCACGATCTTCGCGGCGTTCGCCACGCCGACGGGTGACCCGCTGACCATGCTGACGCTGGCGGCGCCGATCGTCGCCCTGTACTTCGCCGCGCTCGGCCTGTGCCTGATCAACGACCGCAGGCGCGCGCGGAACAACCCCGACGCCCTGCTGGATGACGACGAGGCCTCCTCGCTGGACCTGACGCCGGCGCCGATCGGCGAGATGGAGGCGATCCAGGCCCCCGCCGCGCTGCCCGGCCAGGACGACGGCGGCCGTCAGCGGATCAACGGTTACGACGACGCCACCTGACGGGTGCGGGTACATTCCGGCGGGTGAGCTCCGAGATCACCCTCTTCGTCAATCCCACCGCGGGACGCGGCCGGGGCGCGCACGCCGCGCAGCCGGCCGCTTCCGCGTTGCGCGACGCCGGTTTCTCCGTGCGCGTCGTCGTCGGTGCGGACGGGCCGGACGCCCTGGAGCGGCTGCGGGCCGCCGTCCGCGAGGGCACCGGCGCGGTGGTCGTGGTCGGCGGTGACGGGATGGTCTCCCTCGCGCTGCAGGTCCTCGCGGGGACGCCGGTGCCGCTCGGGGTGGTCGCGGAGGGCACCGGCAACGACTTCGCGCGGGCGCTGGGGCTGCCCGTGCGCGAGCCGGCGCGGGCCGGGCGGCTGGCCGCCGGGGCCCTGAAGGAGGGCCGGATCCGCGAGACCGACCTCGGCCGGGTGGCCGGCGCCGGCGGCGCGTCCTGGTACGGGACGGTGCTGTGCGCCGGTTTCGACTCGCGGGTCAACGACCGGGGCAACCGGATGCGGCTGCCGGCCGGCCGGTTCAAGTACGACCTGGCGACGGTCGCGGAGCTGGCCGCCTTCCGCCCCTTCCCGTACCGGATCACCCTGGACGACGGGCCGGTGATCGAGACGGAGGCGACGCTGGTCGCCGTCGGCAACGGCTCCTCCTACGGCGGCGGGATGCGGATCTGCGCCGGCGCCGTCCCCGACGACGGGCTCTTCGACATCACGGTGGTCGGGGCGTGCAGCCGCACCACGCTCCTGAAGGTCTTCCCCCGCGTGTACAAGGGGACGCACCTGGACCATCCCGCGGTGACCGTGCACCGGGCGCGGAAGGTGACGCTGGAGGCGGCCGGGACGACGGCCTACGCGGACGGAGAGCCGCTGGGGCCCCTGCCCGTGAGCGCCACCTGCGTCGCCGGGGCGGTCCGGATCCTCGCCTAGGGCCTGCCCGCGGCCGGTCCGGCAGCCCGCTTAAATGATCGCGACTGTTGTCAGAGCCTGCGGGTAGGCTCGATCCCAAGATGACCGAAGAACTCTCACCCGCCGAGCGGTACGCCGCTGCCCGGATCCGCGCCGCCGAAGAGGCCAGTGCGCTGCACCCCTTCCGCGAGATGTACGACTTCGATCTGGATCCGTACCAGGTCGAGGCCTGCAAGGCTCTGGAGGCCGGCAAGGGCGTCCTCGTGGCCGCCCCGACCGGCTCGGGCAAGACGATCGTCGGCGAGTTCGCCGTGCACCTGGCCCTCCAGCAGGGCCGCAAGTGCTTCTACACGACGCCGATCAAGGCCCTGTCGAACCAGAAGTACGCCGACCTCGTCAAACGCTACGGCGCCGACAAGGTGGGCCTGCTGACCGGCGACAACAGCGTCAACTCCGAGGCGCCCGTGGTCGTGATGACCACCGAGGTGCTCCGCAACATGCTGTACGCGGGCTCGCAGTCGCTGCTGGGCCTCGGCTACGTCGTCATGGACGAGGTGCACTACCTCTCCGACCGGTTCCGCGGGGCCGTGTGGGAAGAGGTGATCATCCACCTGCCCGAGTCGGTGACCCTGGTGTCGCTCTCGGCGACCGTGTCCAACGCGGAGGAGTTCGGCGACTGGCTGGACACCGTGCGCGGCGACACCGAGGTGATCGTCTCCGAGGAGCGGCCCGTCCCGCTGTGGCAGCACGTCATGGCCGGCCGCAGGATCTACGACCTGTTCGAGGAGGAGTCCGACCACGGCGGCCGCGGCTCCGCGCGCCGGGAGGTCAACCCCGACCTGCTGCGCATGGCGCGCGAGGAGAACAGCCGTACGTACAGTCCGAAGGACCGGCGGCGCGGCAAGATGGTCCGCGAGGCCGACCGCGAGCGCGAGCGGCGCTCCCGCGGCCGGATCTGGACCCCGTCCCGGCCCGAGGTGATCGCCCGCCTCGACGGGGACGGGCTGCTGCCCGCGATCAACTTCATCTTCAGCCGGGCCGGCTGCGAGGCCGCCGTCCAGCAGTGCCTGTACGCGGGGCTGCGGCTCAACGACGAATCGGCGCGGCTGAAGGTCCGCGAGCTCGTCGAGGCGCGCACCGCCTCCATCCCGGCCGAGGACCTGCACGTCCTGGGCTACTACGAGTGGCTGGAGGGCCTGGAGCGGGGCATCGCCGCGCACCACGCGGGCATGCTGCCGACCTTCAAGGAGGTCGTGGAGGAGCTGTTCGTCCGCGGGCTGGTCAAGGCCGTCTTCGCCACCGAGACCCTGGCGCTGGGCATCAACATGCCCGCGCGCACGGTGATCCTGGAGAAACTGGTCAAGTGGAACGGCGAACAGCACGCCGACATCACGCCCGGCGAGTACACGCAGCTGACCGGCCGGGCCGGGCGGCGCGGCATCGACGTCGAGGGCCACGCGGTGGTGCTGTGGCAGCGCGGCATGGATCCGGCGGGCCTGGCCGGGCTGGCGGGTACGCGTACGTATCCGCTGCGGTCCAGCTTCAAGCCCTCGTACAACATGGCGGTCAACCTGGTCAGCCAGTTCGGGCGGCACCGCTCGCGCGAGCTGCTGGAGACCTCCTTCGCGCAGTTCCAGGCGGACCGTTCGGTCGTCGGGATCTCCCGGCAGGTGCAGCGCAACGAGGAGGGCCTGGAGGGCTACCAGGAGGGCATGACCTGCCACCTGGGGAACTTCGAGGAGTACGCGCGGCTGCGCCGCGACCTGAAGGACCGTGAGACGGAGCTGGCCAAGCAGGGTGCGGCCCAGCGCCGGGCGCAGGCGGCCAGCTCGCTGGAGAAGCTCAAGCCGGGCGACATCATCCACGTGCCGACCGGCAAGTTCGCCGGGCTCGCGCTGGTGCTGGACCCGGGCGTGCCGGCCGGCCGCGTCCACGGGCACCGCGGGTACGAGTACAACGAGGGCCCCCGCCCGCTCGTGCTCACGGCGGAGCGGCAGGTCAAGCGGCTCGCCGCGATCGACTTCCCGGTGCCCGTCGAGGCCCTGGACCGGATGCGGATCCCGAAGACCTTCAACCAGCGCTCCCCGCAGTCCCGTCGGGACCTGGCGTCCCAACTGCGCAGCAAGGCGGGGCACATCACGCCGGAGCGGCGGGTGCGCGGCCGGGCCGCGGCGGCGGACGACCGCGAGATCGCCCGGCTGCGGGCCGAGTTGAGGGCGCACCCCTGCCACGGCTGCGACGAGCGCGAGGACCACGCCCGCTGGGCGGAGCGCTACTGGCGGCTCAAGCGGGACACGCAGGCGCTGGAGCGGCGCATCGAGGGTCGGACGAACACGATCGCCCGCACCTTCGACCGGATCCACGCGCTGCTCACCGAGCTGGACTACCTGCGCGAGGACGAGGTCACCGTGCACGGGCAGCGTCTGGCGCGGCTCTACGGGGAGCTCGACCTGCTGGCCTCGGAGTGCCTGCGCGCCGGGATCTGGGAGGGCCTGAGCCCCGCCGAGCTGGCCGCGTGCGTCTCCGCGCTGGTCTTCGAGGCGCGGCAGTCCGACGACGCGGTCGCGCCGAAGGTGCCGGGTGGCGCGGCGAAGGCGGCGCTGGGCGAGATGGTGCGCATCTGGGGCCGGCTCGACGCCCTGGAGGAGGAACACCGCATCAACCAGGCGGAGGGGGTGGGCCAGCGCGAGCCCGACCTCGGTTTCGCGTGGGCGGCGTACCAGTGGGCCTCGGACAAGAGCCTGGACGAGGTGCTGCGCGAGGCGGAGATGCCGGCGGGTGACTTCGTGCGCTGGTGCAAGCAGGTCATCGACGTGCTCGGCCAGATCGCGGCGGCGGCCCCCTCGGCTTCCGGCGGGAGCGGGAGCACGGTGGCGAAGAACGCCCGCAAGGCCGTGGACGCGCTGCTGCGGGGTGTGGTGGCCTACAGCTCCGTCGGCTAACCGGACTTGGAGGTTCCCCCAACGGTGGGGCCGAGCTGATCTGTTCTCTTGCCATGATCGGATCGGCGTGCCGTGTGCGACGATCGGCCCATGAGTGGGGGATTGGCCGGGGGGCCTAAAAGGGTCGGTCGGCCGCGCGCCGACCAGGCGAGACCGGAAAGCGGCCGGCCGCCGCGCGAGGAACTCCTCAGCGCGGCGGCCGAGCTTTTCACCGCCCGGGGATATGCGGCGACGACCACGCGGGCGGTCGCCGAACGGGCCGGAATGCGTCAGGCCACGATGTACCACTACTTCGGCGGCAAGGAGGAACTCCTCGCCGAGCTGCTGGAGTCCACGGTCGCGCCGTCGCTGGTACTGGCCCGGCGGCTGCTCGCCGAGAGCGAGCGGCCCGCGGCGCGCCGGCTGTGGGAGCTGTGCCGTTCGGACGTGCTGCTGCTGTGCGGCGGGCCGTACAACCTGGGGGCGCTGTACCTGTTGCCGGAGGTGGCCGGTGCGCGGTTCTCGCAGTTCCGCCGGATGCGGGACGAACTGCGGGACGCCTACCGGACGTTGCTCGACGGGACGTCCGTCGGTGACGAACTGGCGGGGGACCGGGCCGGGTTGGACCTGCGCAACGATCTGGTGTTCGGGCTCATCGAGGGCGTCATGCTGATACACCGCTCCGATCCGCAGCGGCCCGTGGCGGTCTTCGCGGAGGCCACCGCCGATGCGGCGCTGCGGATCGCGGGCGTCCGCTCCGCGGCCTAGCTCAGCCGTTGCCCGCCTCCCAGCCGGCCGGGTCGGTCCAGGCCTGCAGTTCACGGCCGCTCTCGAAGCGGTGGGCGGTCCCGGTGACCGGGTCGGTGAAGTCCAGGACGCGGGCCAGGAGTTGCAGCGGGCGGCGGTAGTCGTCCGGGGCCGGGTCGGTGACCCGGGGGTAGACCGGATCGCCCAGGATGGGCAGGCCCAGGGCGTTCATGTGCACCCGCAGCTGGTGGGTGCGGCCGGTGTGCGGGGTCAGCCGGTAGCGGGCCAGGGTGCCGCGGGTGGCGGTGAGTTCGATCAGGCTCTCGGCGTTCGGCTCGCCGCCCGGGACCTCGGCGGCCGCGATGACCCCGCGGGTCTTCTCGATGCGGCTGCGGACCGTGCGGGGGAAGTCCAGCGCCGGGTCGTGGGCCGCGAGGGCCTCGTACTCCTTGTGGACCTGACGGCGCTGGAACAGGAGCTGGTAGGCGCCGCGGTCCTCGGGCCGGATGCTGAACATGACCAGCCCCGCGGTCAGCCGGTCCAGCCGGTGCGCCGGGCTCAGTCCGGGAAGGTCCAGCTCCTCGCGGAGCCGGGCCAGGGCGGTCTGCGTGATGTGGCTGCCGCGCGGCGTGGTCGCGAGGAAGTGCGGCTTGTCCACGACCAGCAGGTGCGGATCGCGGTGCACGACCCGTACGGCGAACGGCACGGCCGGCTCGGGCTCCATGTCCCGGTGGAACCACAGGTACCCGCCGGGCTCGTACGGGTCCCGGGGGCGCAGGACCCGCCCGCCCGGGCCGAGCACCCGGCCGGCGGCCAGCAGGCGTGCCATGGAGTCGGCGCCGCGGGTGCCGGCGTAGCGTGCGGCCAGGTAGGTGCCGAGGTCGGGCCAGCGTCCCTCCGGGTCGGCGGGCAGCCGCAGGCGCACCGGGTCGATTCCGGCGCGCTGGGGCAGGGGCGAGGGCGGTACCTGGGCTTTGCGTCTCATCGGGGACAGGCTATGCGGGGAGGGCGGCGCACCCCTCACTGCTGGGTGAAGGTGCCGAGGTGGTTGGCGTCGAGGTACTCGACGCGGAGGGTGCCGTCGGAGAAGAAGACCCCGGTGCGGCCGACCGCGTTCTCGCCCGCCGTCTCGAAGCTGAAGGTGTCGCCGTCGTAGTGCGTGAGCGGGTAGCGCTGGGGTTTCGGGCCGAGGGACAGGGTGAGCGCGCCCCGGTCGTCGGCGGTGACGGTGGCCTTGCCGTAGTACGGGTTGTCGTAGGTGCCGGTGTACGCGGCGCTGTCCTGTGCGGGCTTGGCCCCGGCGGGCGGGTGGGCGTAGTCGGTGGGGGAGCGGAGCGCGAAGTCCCCCTGCTCGTAGAGGGCTGCCACCAGGGGGAGCCAGTCGGTGGTGGCCTTGCCGTGTTCGGCGAAGTCGAAGAAGTCCAGGGCGATGGCGTCGGGCACGCCGACCGGTGCGCCGTTGGTGAGGACGACGATGCCGAGCTTCTCCAGCGGGAGCATCGTGACGTTGGTGTTGGCGCCGAGTTCGAAGGCGCCGGAGTGGCTCAGGCGCAGCCGGCCCGCGTCGTCGTAGGAGACGTTCCAGCCGAGGCCGTAGAAGCCGGTGTGGTTCGCGGGCGGGGCGGGCGGCTGCGACAGGATCTGCGGGAGGTGGGTGGCGGCGAGGTTGTCGGCGGGGACGATGCGCTTGCCGTCGAGGGTGCCGCCGGCGAGCTGGAGCCGCAGCCAGCGGGACATGTCGCGGGCGGAGGAGCTCACCCCGCCGGCCGGCGCCTGGGCGTCGGGGTCGCGGACGTAGCGGGGGCTCCAGGTGCCGTCGGGGTTCTTCACATGGGTGGCGGCGTGGTTCGGTGCCCGCTCGAACGCGGAGAACTCGGTACTGGTGCTGGTCATCCCGGCGGGCTTGAAGAGGACGTCGTCGGAGAGCTTCTGCCAGCTGGTGCCCTTGGCGCGGGCGACTGCCTCGGCGGCGGCGGTGAGGCCGAAGTTGGTGTAGGCGTAGCTCGCGCGGAACGGGCTGAGGGGTTCGAGGCGGAGGTGGTCGAGGATGTACGCCTGTTCGTAGCCCAGGTCCTCCAGCAGGTCGCCCGCGTGGTCGGGCAGGCCGCTGCGGTGGGAGAACAGGTCGGCGGTCGTCACGTGTCCGGAGACCCAGGGGTCCTTGAGGGAGAACCCGGGGAGGTCGGTGTGCCGGCCCCATTCGCCGGGGCCGGTGAGCGCGCCGGCGACGACGGTCGAGGAGATCGGCTTGGAGACGGAGGCCACCTGGAAGACCGTGTCCGGGTCGACCTTCGCGGTCCCGTCGGTGCGGCGGAGGCCGAATCCCTTGAGGTAGACGACCTTGTCGTCGTGGACGACGGCCACCGAGACGCCGGGGACGCCGGTGCGGCGCATCATCTCCGTGACGGTCCGGTCGAGGTGGTCGACCGCGTCGTCGACGGCCTCGTCGCTGATCTGCGGTTTCGGGGGCGGGGGCGGGCTGGGTGCGGTGGCCGCTCCCGTCGCCAGGAGTACGGCGGCGCCTGCTGCCCCGAGTGCGCGGAGCGTACGCATGGGCCCATTCTCCCGCCGGTCCGCCGTTGCCGCGCGCGGGGTGGCTCCGCCGGTGCGGTGCCGTTGCCGCAGCCCTGCCCCGGGCCCCGCTCCTCAAGTGCCGGAGGGGCTGAAGTCGGGTGCGGCGCCGTTGCCGGGGGCGCTGCCCCCGGACCCCCGCGCCTCGAACGCCGGCGAGGCTGGATCGGCCGGCGTCAGCCTTGAGTGCGTACCCCCTGCTTCCGGCGCAGGCCGAGCGGGGTCCGGGGCGGAGCCCCAGCAGCGGGCCGAGGTAGGGCAGGGCCCGGGGGCGGGTCTCCGGGAGGGGGCCCCGGAGCCGGAGGGGGGCGCCCCGCCGGGAGGCGGCTACGCGGCTGCGGCGTGTTCCTGTTCGGCTTCCACCGCGGCGTTCCAGTCGCGCTTGATCGCCCGCCAGCCCTCGTCCGTCTCACCCAGGCGCCAGTAGCCCGAGATCGACAGGCGTTCGCGCGGGATGCCCCGCTCCAGGCGCAGGAGGTGGCGCAGGTCCTTGACGAAGCCCGCCTCGCCGTGGACGAAGGCGTGGACGTCCTGGGACGGGAAGCGCAGGTCCCTGACCGCCTCCACCAGGGCCTCGCCGACCGGGCGTTCGCCGCGGTGGACCCATACCGGGGTGATGCCGTCCGGGGTGGCGATCCGCTGCTCGTCGGCCGGGCCCTCGATCTCCACGAAGGCGTGCACCCGCGCGCCCGCCGGCATCCGCTCCATCGCCGCCGCGATGGCGGGCAGGGCGCTCTCGTCGCCCACCAGCAGGTGCCAGTCCGCCTCCGGAGACGGGGCGTAGGCGCCGCCCGGGCCCAGGAACCGTACGGGTTCACCGGGCCGGGCCCGCTCCGCCCAGGGGCCGGCCAGGCCCTCGTCGCCGTGGACGACGAAGTCCAGGGTCAGCTCCCGCCGCGCCGGGTCCCAGCGCCGCACGGTGTAGGCGCGCTGGCGCGGCCACTGCTCGCGCGGGTACTCGCCGCGGATCCGCTCCAGGTCCCACGGCTCGGGGTAGGTCACGCCCTGCGGGGGGAAGAGGAGTTTCACGTAGTGGTCGGTGTACTCGCCCGCGCCGAAGCCCTCCAGGCCCTCACCGCCCAGCACGACCCGCATCATGTGCGGTGTCAGCCGCTCGGTGCGTACGACGGCTGCGGTGCCGACGGTGCGGGCGCGTCCTTGTGCCACGGTGTCTCCCCTGACTCCCCAGAAACTTAGCCTTACCTAAGTTAGCACCTCAGGCGTGCAATGCACCGCTCAGGCGCGAAACTGCGCCTCCCAGGCCCCACCGATGGGCCAGGGCCTCCACCAGTTCGGGTTGGGCGGGAGCCTTCGGCAGGGCCGGGTCGAAGGCCGGGAGCGGGACGTCGGAGGCGACCTTGACCACCTTCGGGGCCACCGCCAGGTACGGCCGGGACTCGTCCAGGCGCTTGCGCTGGGTGGGGGTCAGCTTCGACTTCGGGTCGTCGATCGCGGCGATGATCCCGGCCAGGTCCCCGTAGGTGCCGAGCAGCTTGGCCGCCGTCTTCTCGCCGATGCCCGGGACCCCGGGCAGGCCGTCGCTCGGGTCCCCGCGCAGCAGCGCCAGGTCCGCGTAACCGGGGCCGTCGACCCCGTACTTCTCGCGCAGCCAGGCCTCGTCCGTCACCTGGAGGGTGCCCACGCCCTTGAGGGGGTACAGCACCCGCCGCTGCCTGGCGTCGTCCACGAGCTGGTAGAGGTCCCGGTCGCCCGTGACGATGTCCACCGGGCCGCTAGCGCGGGCCGTTAGGGTGCCGATCACGTCGTCCGCCTCGTATCCGGCGACGCCCACCCGGGCGATGCCGAAGGCGTCCAGCGCGGTCTCGATGATGGGGACCTGCGGGGCGAGCGTGTCCGGGGTCTCCTCGATGTCGGGGCCGGCCTCGGTCTCCACGGCGACGCGGTGGGCCTTGTAGGAGGGGATCAGCTCCACCCGCCAGTGCGGCCGCCAGTCGGCGTCCATGCACGCCACCAGGTCGTCGGGGCGGTGGTCCTGCACCAGCCGTCCGATGAAGTCGAGCAGTCCGCGGACGGCGTTGACGGGGGTGCCGTCGGGGGCCTTCACGGAGTCCGGCACACCGAAGTACGCGCGGAAGTAGAGGGAGGCGGTGTCCAGGAGCATCAGGCGTCGTGTCGTCGTCACGGTGACGATGATGCCGCAACGCGGCCGGTGGGCCGGGTGGGAGTTCCCGCCACGGAAGGTGAACGGACGAGCACCCGGTGCGCACGGGAATCCCGAGCACGCGAAACCGGGGGCGGATGCTGCGTAAGGTGCTTACAGCACACCGATGTGCGACGGACAAGGGGAGGGCAGCCCCGACATGAACGACAGCGACGGCAAGGGCGACCACGGCGACCGGCTCGACGGGATCGACCACGACGCCGACAAGGACGCCGAAAAGGACGGCAAGGAACCGCTCCGGGTGGGCGTGGCCGTGCGCAAGCGGCGCCGCGCGCTGAGCCTGACGCTGGCGGCCGTGTCGGCGCGCAGCGGTCTGTCGGTGCCCTTCCTCAGCCAGATAGAGAACGAGCGGGCCCGGCCCAGCATGCGGTCCCTGGAGCGGGTCGCGGACGCCCTGGAGACCACCGCCGTCGAGCTGCTCGCCGCCTCCGACACCGCCCGTACGGTGGACCTCGTACGGGCCGGGGACGGATCGGGGCTCAGCCCGGTGCCGGGCGTGCGGCCCCTGGTGCGCGGTCACCACCAGCTGCACGCGCTGGAGTTCACCGGGGACCAGGACGCGGGGCGCGAGTACCAGCACCGCAACGACGAGCTGATGTACGTGGTCGACGGGGCGTGCCAGGTGGAGGCCGAGGGCCGGGCGTACCGGCTGGAGAGCGGCGACGCGCTGTTCCTGTCCGGAGGCGTGCGCCACCGCTGGCGGGCCGTCACCGAGGACACCCGGATCCTGGTGGTCGCGGTGGGCGAGCACATCCACGCCACGTCCGAGCCGCCGTCCCCCGGACGCTGAGCGGCGTGCGCAGGGTCGTCTCGCTGGTGCCGTCGCTGACGGAGGCGGTCGCGGTGAGTGCGCCGGGGCTGTTGGCCGGCGTCACCGACTGGTGCACGCACCCCGCCGACCTGGGCGGTGCGGTGCGGATCGGCGGGACGAAGAACCCCGACGTGCCGGCGATCGTACGGCTGCGCCCGGACCTGGTGATCGCCAACGAGGAGGAGAACCGGGCCCCCGATCTGGCGGCGCTGCGTGCCGCCGGGGTGGAGGTGCTGGTCACCGAGGTACGGGGGCTGCCGCAGGCGATCCGGGAGCTGGACCGGGTGCTGGTGGGGGCGCTGGGGCTGGCGAGGCCGGGGTGGCTGGCGGACGCGGAGCGGGCGTGGGCCCGGGTGGAGCCGGCCGGGCCGCTGCGCGCCTTCGTCCCGGTGTGGCGGCGGCCGTGGATGGTGCTCGGCCGGGACACCTTCGCCGGGGACCTGCTGGGGCGCCTCGGGGTGCGCAACGTGTACGACGGGCACCCGGAGCGGTATCCCCGGGCGCCGGTGGAGGAGCTCGCGGCCGCCGGCTGCGATCTGGTGGTGCTGCCCGACGAGCCGTACCGCTTCACGGCCGACGACGGCCCGGAGGCCTTCCCCGGTCTGCCGGCTGCCCTGGTCAGCGGCCGCCACCTCACCTGGTACGGGCCCTCCCTGGCCGAGGCCCCCGCGGTGCTGGCCGGGGCCCTGCGGGCGGCTCGGTAGCGGGGATCAGCGGGGATCAGCGGGGAGCGGCCGGCAGGCGGCCGCCGGCCAGGCCGCGCAGGGTGTGGGCGGTGGCCAGGAGCCAGGCGGTCAGCAGGGCCAGGAAGAGGGCCGCGGCGAGCCAGGCGAAGGCGGTCAGGCCGGTGTGCCGGGCCAGGCCCGCGGCGCCGGTGACGCAGGTGCCGACGGGGAAGGTCAGGGCCCACCAGGTCATGGCGAAGCCCATCCCGTCACGGGCGGCCCGGACCAGCATCGCCGCGGCGAGGGCCAGCCACAGCAGGGCGAAGCCCATCACGGGGACCCCGTAGACCACGGCGAAGGCCCCGAGGGCCCCCGCGTAGGGGGCGCCGATCGACTGGGGGGCCACGTCGGCGAGTTGGTTGACGGCGGTGGTGGACTGGCCCAGGGGGCCGAGGACCAGGAAGAGCGTCGGGGTCATGGCCAGCGGGAGGGGGCCGCCCACGATGAGCCGGCCGAAGACCAGGGGCAGCATCAGCAGGGTGGCGAGCAGGCTGATGCCGAACATCGCGTAGCAGGCGAGCAGCAGGGTCTCGCGGGGCTGGCCGGCGGGCAGGTGGGGTATCAGCAGGGGGCCGACCGCCGCCGAGACCATGGGCGATACGAGGGGCAGCAGCCAGACGGGGGTGGCCTGCCCGGGCTCGACCCTGTGCCGGACCACCATCAGGTAGGGCACGGCCACGGCGGCGAGCAGGCCCAGGGCGGTGCCGGCGGTGAAGAGCACCGCGTCCACGGCGACGGCCGCGCCGGTCCCGATGAGGTCCTTGCCGACGATGAGGGTGCCGCCGCCGACGGCCAGCAGGGCCATAGAGAGGCAGCCGTAGAAGGGGGCGACGGCGGGGTCCAGGAGGTGCGCGCGGGCCTGGTCGCGGTGGTGCAGCCAGTGGCCGGCCCGGGCTGTGAGCAGCACGGCGAGGGCGGCGGCGGACAGCGCCCAGACGATCTGGCAGGCCACGCGCTGTCCGGGCAGCTGGTACGGGAGGCTCGCGCCGGCGTTGGCGATGATCGCCGTGCCCATGACGGAGGCGTACCAGTTGGGGCCGAGGTGCCGGAGCGCGGGGGCCTTGTGGGCGCGTGGCGCGGGCTCGGTGGTGAGGGTGCGGGGTCGCACGGTGACGGTGGCCATGGATCCAGCATCGGCGCAGGTGGGGGCGGGTGGCAGAGGTCATCTTCTTATCAGGCCATAAACTGGTGTTATGGGTGAAGAGGAGTGGGTGCCGCTGGCGCACCGGGTGCCGGATCTGGGCGCCCTGGAGCTGCTGCTGGCCGTCGCGCGGGTCGGGAGCCTGAGCGGCGCGGCGCGGCGGCTGGGCATCACGCAGCCAGCCGCCAGCAGCCGGATCCGGACGATGGAGAGCCGGCTCGGGGTGGCGCTGGTCGACCGCTCCCCGCGGGGGTCGTCGCTGACGGCGGAGGGGGCGCTGGTCACGGACTGGGCCCGGCAGGTGGTGGAGGCGGCGGAGGCCTTCGACGCCGGGGCGCAGGCGCTGCGGGGGCGGCGGGACTCCCGGCTGCGGGTGGCGGCCAGCATGACCATCGCGGAGTACCTGCTGCCGGGGTGGCTGATCGCGCTGCGCGGGCAGCGGCCGGACACGGCGGTCTCCCTGCACGCCGGGAACTCCGCGGTCGTCGGCCGGCGGGTCCTCACCCACGAGGCGGACCTGGGGTTCGTGGAGGGCCTGACGGTGCCGGACGGACTGGACTCGGCGGTGATCGCGCAGGACCGGCTCGTGGTGGCGGTGGCGCCCGGGCACGCGTGGGCGCGGCGGGCCCGGCCGGTGGCGGCGGCGGAACTGGCGGCCACGCCGCTGATACTGCGCGAGCGGGGTTCGGGCACCCGGCAGGTGCTGGACGCGGCGCTGGCCCCGGCCGGGGGGCTCGCGGCGCCGCTGCTCGAACTGGCGTCGACGACCGCGGTCAAGGCGGCGGCGCTCAGCGGGGCGGGGCCGTGCGTGCTGTCGGAGCTGGCGGTGCGGGACGAGCTCGCGGCGCGGCGGCTGGTGGAGGTCCCGGTGGAGGGGGCCGCGCTCGGCCGGGCCCTGCGGGCTGTGTGGCCGACGGGGGCGCGGCCGGCGGGGCCGGCGCGTGACCTGCTGTCGCTGACCCGGCGGGGCACCTAGCGGTGAGCCGGGTGGTGTCGTGCCGGTGCGGCGCCGCTGCCGGGGGCGCTGCCCCCGGACCCCCGCGCCTCAAACGCCGGCGGGGCTGGATGTGGCCCGGCCGGGCCGCATGGGGCGGCTGGGGGTGGGGAGGCGCCTCAAACGCCGGCGGGGCTGGAAATGGCCCGGGGCCGCATGCGGCGGGCTGGGGGTGGGGAGGTGTCTCAAACGCCGGCGGGGCTGGATGTGCCGGGGCTGGACTTCCGCCCGAGGGCCTTCGTCAGGAGGGAGCCCGCGACGATCAGGGCGGCGCCCAGCCACCACATGTTGTCGAAGATCAGCACCGCGATGCCGATCGGTACCAGCAGGCCCGCGAGCGGCAGCGCCAGGCCCGCCCAGGGCGTCGGTCCCGGGTCCTGCCCGGCGGCTTCGCGGGCCGTGCGGGCGCGGACGACATCCGGGTACCAGACGGTGAACTTCAGGGCGGCGACGATCGCCAGGATCTGGATGATCCAGCCGGTCCAGATGTTGTTCGGGTTGTGCAGGACGAGGTCCCCGTAGGCGCCCGCGGCTGCCGCCACCAGGAACGCGGCGCCCCACACGCCCGTGATCATGTAGTTGGTGCGCAGGAAGACCGGGCTGTGCCACATGGACGGGTCCACCCGTTCGCGGGCGTACTGCAGGGTGAAGGGCATCCGCACGGCCATCGAGCCGAAGGCGATCACGGCCAGGGTGATGTTGGCGACCTCCCCGGCGTACGTCTCCAGCCAGCGCTGGGTGCCCTCGCTCGCCAGGAGTCCGAAGACGGCCATGGAGGCGAAGAACACCACGTCGGCGAGTTCCAGCAGCTTCCAGGACGTGCCCCGGTTGACCACGCGGCTCACCACGATCAGCGAGACCGCCGAGGCCAGCGCCAGCCCGACCGCGAGCTCGAACCGCCCCGGGCCGACCAGCAGGGAGAAGACGATCCACGGGGCCATCCCGACGACCGGGTTCTCCAGGAACCCCGACGCCCACCCGGATACCGCTCCGTTCGTCTCGGTCCGCACCCTTCCAGCCTGCGCGCCCGGCGGGCGGTCGGCCAATCGGCCCACGGACCGCCGCCGGGCCGCCGGGGAACGGGGGTCAGCCCACCGGGACCGCGGTGCGGACGGAGGCCGCCTCGACCAGGGCGGACATCACCCGCGTGTCCGTGTCCCGCTCGGGGTGCCACTGGACGCCCACCACCCACCCCTCGGTGCCGGGCAGTTCGATCGCCTCCACCGTGCCGTCCAGCGCGTACGCGGAGACGACCAGGCCGCTGCCCAGCCGGTCGACGGCCTGGTGGTGGTAGGTCGGTACCTGCGCCTCCTGCGGGACCAGTTCCGCGTACCGGGTGCCGGGGACCGGGCGTACCGGGTGCCAGGAGGTGACGCCGGGCGTGTCGACGTGGCCGTCGATGTGCTGGATCAGCGTGCCGCCCAGGGCCACGTTCAGCGCCTGCATGCCGCGGCAGATGCCCAGCAGCGGCGTGCCCGACTCGAGCGCCGCCGCGATCAGGGCGAGTTCCCACTGGTCGCGGACGGTGGCCGGGGCGCCCGTGCGCGGGTCGCGCACCGCCCCGTAGCGGGCCGGGTCCACGTCGGGGCCGCCCGCGACGACCAGGCCGTCCACCCGGCTCAGCACCTCCGCCGCCGACGCGGGCTCGTCCGGCGGGAGCAGCACGGCCGCGCCGCCCGCCGCCTGCACGAGCTCGTAGTACCCGGACGGTACGAGGGACGTCGGGAGGTCCCACACCCCGTAGCGGGTGGATTCCTCGATGTAGGTGGTGATGCCGATGAGCGGCCTGGGCACGTTCGATACCTCCGGAGGGGCGAACAGCGAGGGGTTGGGCTAGGGCGGTTGGGCAAGGGCAGGATTTCAGTCGCGGGTCAGTTCCGCCTCGGCTTCCGCCAGAGCCGCGAACTCCTCCTCGGGGGCCGAGGCCACGAGGTGGTGCCGACTGTAGAACGCGAAGTAGGCCAGGGCGACGGCGTACACGGCCAGCGCGATGAACGCCGCGTCCTTGTCCACCAGGAAGGTGGCGACCAGGGCCGACAGGGCCAGTACGAAGGCCACCGAGGAGGTCAGCACCCCGCCGGGGGTGCGGTAGGGCCGCTCCAGGCCGGGCTCGCGGCGGCGCAGCACGATGTGGGAGAGGGCCATCAGGGCGTAGGAGATGGTCGCGCCGAAGACGGCGATGTTGAGCATCCGCGCGCCGTTCCCGGTGGCCGCGGCGAGGGCGAAGCCGATCGCGCCGGGGATGACCAGGCCCAGGTAGGGGGCCTTGCGCTGCGAGGTCAGGGACAGGAAGCGGGGCAGGTAGCCGGCCCGGGAGAGGGCGAAGAGCTGGCGCGAGCCCGCGTAGATGAGGGAGAAGAAGGAGGCCACCAGGCCGGCGAGGCCGGCGTAGTTCACGAAGCGGCTCAGCGCGGTCGGGCCGCCGTCTCCCTCCAGGGCCACCACCAGGGGGTTCCCGGCGGACTTGACGGCGTCCGCGCCCTGCGCGCCGGTCGCGGCGAAGAAGGTGATCAGGGCGAGCAGGGCGAGGACGCCCATGGAGATGGCGAGCGCCCTGGGCATGGAGCGGACGGGGTCCTTGGCCTCCTCGGCGGCGAGCGGTACGCCTTCCACACCGAGGAAGAACCACATGCCGAAGGGGAACGCGGCCCAGATGCCGAGGACACCCAGCGGCAGCCAGGAGTTCGAACCGAAGGCCTGCGGGTCGACCGGGATGTCGTTCAGGCCGTCGGCGCTGAACTCGGTGAAGGCGCCCACCGCGAAGATCAGCAGCGCGGCCACGGCGACGGCGGTCACGACGAGGCTGAAGCGCAGCGCCTCGCCCACGCCCCACAGGTGGACGCCGATGAAGATCACGAAGCAGCCGAGGTAGACCGGCCAGCCCGAGGTCAGGCCGAAGAGTCCGAGGGACTCCACGTAGTCGCCGATGAAGATGACGATCGCCGCCGGGGCCAGGATGTATTCGATGAGGATCGCGGTGCCGGTGAGGAACCCGCCCCACGGGCCCAGCGCGCGACGGGCGAAACCGTAGCCGCCGCCCGCGGTCGGCAGGATGGTGGACAGCTCGGCGAGGGAGAAGACCAGGCAGGCGTACATCGCGCCCATGAGGACGGTGGCGACGGCGAGGCCGCCGAAGCCGCCCTTGTCGAGGCCGACGTTCCAGCCGGAGAAGTCCCCGGAGACGACGTACGCGACGCCGAGGCCGGTCAGCAGCAGCCAGCCGGCGCTGCCGCGGCGCAGCGTGCGGCGCTCCAGGTAGTCGTCCCCGCCGCCGGGGGAGTCGGGGGTTGCGGGCACGGCTTTCAGCCGTGCCGCGACGTCGTCGGCCATCGTGCACTCCTGCCTGCGGGCGTTGCTGCAATGGTATTGCTGCGTACCTTTGCCCCAGGAGAGTGGAGTGCGCAAGACCTCTGCGTTAAACGGGGGTTACGAAGCCCTCTCCGGCCGGGTCACGTCAGGAACCCGCGCAGCAGCGCCGCCGTGCCGCAGCAGTGCTCGCGCATGGTCTCGCGCGCCCCGGCGGCGTCCCGCTCCAGCACCGATTCCACCAGCGCGGTGTGCTGCTGCTGGGAGTGCTCCAGGTTGCGCACGAGCAGCGGGATGCAGTCCAGCAGGTCGTTGACCGTGGCCCGGACGGCCGCGTACTGGGCGGTCAGGGTCGGGGAGCCGGCCAGTTCGCACAGGGTGAGGTGGAAGAGGGTGTCCTGGCGGCGGTAGTCGGCGAGCGGGGCGTCGTGGGTGGCGGCCAGCGCGCCGAGGAGCCGGTCGGTGGCCTCCTCGGTCAGCCCCTGGGAGGCGCACAGCCCGGCCGCCCCCACCTCCAGGACCTCGCGGAACCGCAGCACGTCCTCGATGTCGACGCCCGCGACCCGCCGGCGCAGCTCCTCCTCGGCGCCGCCCGCGGGGGTGTCGGGGCGCGGCAGCACAAACGTTCCGCCGTACCGGCCGCGCCGGGCCTCCACCAGGCCCTGGTCCTGGAGCACCTTCAGTACCTCGCGCAGCGTGACCCGGCTGATCCCCATCCGCTCGGCCAGCTCGCGCTCCGGCGGCAGTCGTTCGCCGCCGGAGACCAGGCCAAGCCGGACCACCTGGAGGATCTGCTCCAGGGCCTCCTCGAAACCGTTGCCCGCCCGCACCTGTCGCAGCACGGGATCCAGCCGCCGCGAGGCGTCCCCTTCGCTCGCCGTGTCGGTCATCTTGGCTCCTCCCCTTCCCAAGCAATGGTTCTGTTCAATACCTTAGGCGCACTCGGCTCACCGAAGGAGAGAATCCAGTGGTAGACCGCAAGCCGCCGCTCGCGCCCGAGGAGCTCCGCGCCCTCGTCGCCAGCGGTGAGATCGACACAGTCGTCCTGGCCTTCCCCGACATGCAGGGGCGGCTCCAGGGCAAGCGGTTCGCCGCACAGTTCTTCCTCGACGAGGTCCTCGCGCACGGCACCGAGGGGTGCAACTACCTGCTCGCCGTCGACACCGACATGAACACCGTGGACGGCTACGAGATGTCCTCCTGGGACCGGGGCTACGGCGACTTCGCCATGCACCCCGACCTCGCCACCCTGCGCCGCATCCCCTGGAACCCGGGCTCCGCCTTCGTACTCGCCGACCTCGCCTGGAACGACGGCTCGCCCGTCGTCGCCGCGCCCCGGCAGATCCTGCGCCGCCAGCTGGAGCGCCTCGCCGAGCTCGGCTACACGGCGATGGTCGGCACCGAGCTGGAGTTCATGGTCTTCCAGGACACCTACGAGCAGGCCTGGAACTCCGGCTACCGCGGCCTGACCCCCGCCAACCAGTACAACATCGACTACTCCGTCCTCGGGACCGGCCGCATCGAACCGCTGCTGCGCCGCATCCGCAACGAGATGCAGGCCGCGGGCCTGGTCGTCGAGTCGGCGAAGGGGGAGTGCAACCTCGGCCAGCACGAGATCGCCTTCCGCTACGACGAGGCGCTGACCACCTGCGACCAGCACTCCGTCTACAAGACCGGGGCGAAGGAGATCGCCTCCCAGGAAGGCGTCTCGCTCACCTTCATGGCCAAGTTCGACGAGCGCGAGGGCAACTCCTGCCACATCCACCTCTCGCTCAGCGACACCGACGGACGCAACGCCATGGCCGGAGACGGGCCAGGGGGAATGTCACCGGTGATGCGGCACTTCCTGGCCGGCCAGCTGGCGGCGCTGCGCGACTTCTCCCTTCTCTACGCCCCCAACATCAATTCGTACAAGCGTTTCCGGCCCGGATCCTTCGCGCCCACCGCGGTCGCCTGGGGGGTGGACAACCGGACCTGCGCGCTCCGCGTCGTCGGCCACGGCCGCTCCATGCGCTTCGAGAACCGCCTCCCCGGCGGCGACGTCAACCCGTACCTCGCCGTCGCCGGGCTGGTCGCGGCCGGGCTCTACGGCATCGAGAACCAGCTGGAGCTCCCCGAGGTGTGCGCCGGCAACGCCTACACCGCCGACTACGCGCACGTCCCCGCGACCCTGCGCGAGGCCGCCGAGCTCTGGGAGAACAGCGAGATCGCCAAGGCCGCCTTCGGGCCCGAGGTGGTCGCCCACTACCGCAACATGGCCCGCGTCGAACTCGACGCCTACGACTCCGCGGTGACCGACTGGGAGCTGCGCCGCTCCTTCGAACGCCTGTAGGGGCTGTCCGGCCCTGATCCGCCGGACACCCCCTGCCCCTCCCCGAACCCGAACGTCTGTGAGGCACCACGTGTCCGATGTGCTGGCCCCCCTCGATCTCGAGGTCCTGAATCCGGCCACCGAGGAAACCGTCGCCGTCGTCCCGGCCGCCACACGGGACGACGTCGACGCAGCCGTCGCCCGGGCTGCCGCGGCCCAGCGCGCCTGGGCGGCGGCCACCCCCGCGGACCGAGCCCGGCTGCTGCGCCGCTTCGCCGCGGTCGTCGACGCGAACATCGAGGAACTGGCCCTGCTGGAGGTCCGCGAAGCCGGCCACACCATCGGCAACGCCAGCTGGGAAGCGGGCAACGTACGCGACCTGCTCGACTTCGCCGCCGGGGGAGTGGAACGCCTCTCCGGCCGCCAGATCCCCGTCGCCGGCGGCATCGACGTCACCTTCCTCGAACCCCTCGGTGTGATCGGTGTGATCGCCCCCTGGAACTTCCCCATGCCGATCGCCGCCTGGGCCCTGGCGCCCGCCCTCGCCGCGGGCAACGCCGTCGTCCTCAAGCCCGCCGAGACCACCCCCCTCACGGCGCTGCGCCTCGCCGAACTCGCCCTCGAAGCCGGGATCCCCGAGCACCTCTTCCAGGTGCTCCCCGGCCACGGAGCGGTCGCGGGCGACGCGCTCGTCGAACACCCCGGCGTGGCCAAGATCGTCTTCACCGGCTCCACCCGCGTCGGCAAGCAGATCATGGCCAAGTGCGCCGACCGGGTGAAGCGCGTCACCCTCGAACTCGGCGGCAAGAGCCCCAACATCGTCTTCGCCGACGCCGACCTGGAGGCCGCGGCCGCGGCCGCCCCGATGTCCTTCCTCGACAACACAGGCCAGGACTGCTGCGCCCGCACCCGGATCCTCGTCCAGCGCTCCGCCTACGACCGGTTCCTGGAACTCCTCGCCCCCGGCATCGAGTCCGTCCTCGTCGGCGACCCCCTCGACGAGAAGACCCAGATGGGTCCGCTCATCTCGCGCGCCCAGCTGGAACGCGTACGGTCCTACGTCACCGGCGACCTCACCACGATCCGCGGCAAGGCCCCCGAGGGCCCCGGTTTCTGGTACCCGCCGACCCTGATCACGGACGTCGACCCCACCGCGCCCGTGGCCGCCGAGGAGGTCTTCGGCCCGGTGGCCGTCGTCCTGCCCTTCGAGGACGAGGAGGACGCCGTACGCCTGGCCAACGCGACCGAGTACGGCCTGTCCGGCTCCCTCTGGACCCGCGACATCGGCCGCGCCCTGCGCGTCTCGCGCGCCGTCGCCGCCGGCAACCTGTCCGTCAACTCCCACAGCAGCGTCCGCTACTGGACCCCCTTCGGCGGCTACAAGCAGTCCGGCCTCGGCCGCGAGCTCGGACCCGACGCCCTCACCGCTTTCACCGAGACCAAGAACGTCTTCATCAGCACGGAGGCCTGAAACACATGAGCACCGAAGAGATCGTCTGCCGCCGCCTGGTCGGCCGCACCGCCGTCATCACCGGAGCCGGCAGCGGCATCGGCCTCGCCACCGCCCGCCGCCTGGCCTCCGAAGGCGCCAACGTCGTCTGCGGCGACATCGACGAGACCGCCGGCAAGGCCGCCGCCGAAGAGGTCGGCGGCACCTTCGTGAAGGTCGACGTCACCGACCCCGAGGAGGTCGAAGCCCTCTTCAGGACCGCCTTCGACACCTACGGCTCCGTCGACATCGCCTTCAACAACGCGGGCATCTCGCCCCCGGACGACGACTCGATCCTCACCACCGGCCTGGAGGCCTGGAAGCGCGTCCAGGACGTCAACCTCACCTCCGTCTACCTCTGCTGCAAGGCCGCCCTGCCCTACATGCAGCGCCAGGGCCGCGGCTCCATCATCAACACCGCGTCCTTCGTCGCCATCATGGGCGCCGCCACCTCCCAGATCTCCTACACCGCCTCCAAGGGCGGCGTCCTGGCCATGTCCCGCGAGCTCGGTGTGCAGTTCGCCCGCGAGGGCATCCGCGTCAACGCCCTGTGCCCGGGGCCCGTCAACACCCCCCTCCTGCAGGAACTGTTCGCCAAGGACCCCGAGCGCGCGGCCCGCCGCCTCGTGCACATCCCGCTCGGCCGCTTCGCCGAGCCCACCGAGATCGCCGCCGCCGTCGCCTTCCTCGCCAGCGACGACTCCTCCTTCATCAACGCCACCGACTTCCTGGTCGACGGCGGCATCTCCGGCGCGTACGTGACCCCGCTGTAGACCGGCCCCCTCTCGCGACAGCCGGGCGCCCCGCAAGGCGCCCGGCTTTCTCCTTCCCCGAAGACCGAGGAGCAGCATGCGAAGAAACAGAACCGCCACCCTCGCCCTCATCGCGGCCACCGGCACCGGACTCCTCCTGGCCGCACCCGCCCGGGCGGACCAGAGCTCCTGCCGGCGGGCGGCCGTCGGACCCGGCTGGTACGGGGACAACCAGGCCCGCCTCCAACAGCTCGTCGACCGGTACGGCACCTGCGGCGGACGCCGGCACAAGCCCGTGGCCGTCTTCGACTGGGACAACACCGTCGTCAAGAACGACGTCGGCGACGCGACCATGTACTGGCTGCTGCGCAACGGGAAGATCCGCCGCCCCGCCGACTGGGCCGCCACCAGCCGCTTCCTGACCCCCGCGGCCGCCACCGCCCTCGCCGGGGCCTGCGACCCCCTCGCCCGCCCCGGTGAGCCCCTCCCCACCGGAACCCCCGGGGGAGCCGGCTGCGCCGACGAGATCAACGCCGTCTACGGCACCGCCGCCACGCGCACCGGCGCCGCCGCCTTCGCGGGCTGGGACCGCCGCACCACCGAGCCCTCGTACTCCTGGCTGGCCCAGCTGACGCAGGGCTGGACGGCCCGCGAGATACGCGGCTTCGCGGCCGCCGCCCGCACCGAGAACCTCGCCGCCCCCATCGGCGCCGCCCAGCAGGTCGGCACGGGCACCGCCACCGGCTGGGTCCGCTACTACGACCAGCAGAAGGACCTGATCAACACCCTGCGCAGGGCCGGCTTCGACGTCTGGATCAGCTCGGCCTCACCCCAGCCCGTCGTGGAGGTCTGGGCCAAGGGCGTGGGCATCGACGCCGAGCACGTCATCGGCATCCGCAACACCACCACCCGCGGCGGGAAGCTCACCTCCCGCCTCCAGGGCTGCGGCTCCGTCCCCGACGGCGCCGACACGATGATCACGTACATCGACGGCAAGCGCTGCTGGATCAACCAGGAGGTCTTCGGCGTGCGCGGCGCGGACGCCGAGAAGGTCCAGCCGCCCGCCCGCCGCCAGGTGTTCGCCGCCGGGGACTCCGACACCGACGTCTCGTTCCTGCGCGACGCGACAGCCCTGCGGCTCGTCCTCAACCGCAACAAGAACGAGCTCATGTGCCGGGCGTACGACGACAGCGACGGCCGCTGGATCGTCAACCCCATGTTCATCGAACCGAAGAAGCAGAAGACCGGGCCCTACCCGTGCGCGACGACGGGCTACGTCGACCACGACGGCACCAAGGGCCCGGTCCTGCGCACCGACGCCAGCGTCGTACCGGACCAGACGGACTCCGTGTACTGACCTCGAACTAGAGGAAGGTCTTGCCCTCGCCCCGGTACGTCGGCGCGCTTCCCGTCACCCGGTCGCCCTCCACGAAGTGCAGGGTGTCGAAGCGTTCGCACAGCTCGCCGGCCTTCGCGTGCCGGAACCAGACCCGGTCGCCGATCAACAGGTCGTCGGCCGGGCTGCCGAGCAGCGGGGTCTGGACCTCCCCGGCGCCCTCCTGAGGGTCGTAGCGCAGCCCCCGCGGCAGGTACGGCACCGGCGAGCGGTCGGCGCCGGCCGCGCCCGAGGCCGGGTACCCGCCCCCGAGGACCGTCACCACGCCCACCCCGGGCCGCCGGACCACCGGCTGGGCGAACAGGGCCGCCGGACGCCCGCTGAACGTCGTGTAGTTGTCGAACAGCCGCGGCAGGTACAGCCCCGACCCGGCCGCGATCTCGGTGACCGCGTCCTCGGCCGCGGTCTCCGCGACGCTGCCCGTCCCGCCCCCGTTGACGAACTCCAGGTCCGGCACCACGGCCCGCACCGCCCGCACCACCGCCGCCCGCCGGGCCGCCAGCTCCTTGCGGGCCGCGCCCTGCATCAGCCGGATCGCCCGGGACCGCAGCGGCCGGCCGGCCAGCGAGTCCCCGACCCCGGCGACATGGCCCTCGTACGCCATCAGGCCGACCACCCGGAACCCGGGCCGCTCGGCCACGACCCGTGCCAGTTCGGCCAGTTGCGCGGGCTCCCGCAGCGGCGAGCGCCGCGCCCCGACCCGGACCCGCCCGCCGAACAGGTGCAGCGCCGTGTCGAGTTCGAGGCAGACCCGGATCTCCTCGGAGCCGCCGTCCCGGGCCCGGTCGATGAGCTCCAGCTGCGCGGTATCGTCCACCATCACCGTCACGGCGCCGGCCAGCTTGGCGTCCCCGGCCAGCTCCCCGAACCCGGCCCGGTCCACGGACGGATAGGCGAGCAGCACGTCCTCGAAGCCCGCCCGGGCCAGCCAGATCGATTCCGCCAGGGTGTACGACATGATCCCGGCGAACCCGGGCCGCGCCAGCACCCGCTCCAGCAGCGCCCGGCACCGTACGGACTTGCTCGCCACACGCACCGGCTTCCCGCCCGCCCGGCGGACCAGATCGTCTGCGTTGGCGTCGAACGCATCGAGGTCCACGATGGCCAGCGGCGCGTCGAGATGCGCGGTCGCCCGGTCGTACCGGGCCCGGTCGGAAGACATGGCGGCAGCTTGCCAGAGGTCTCTACCGGTGGGTAGGGGTATCCGCTCCCCGGACGGCGCGGGGGCGCCGGGACGAACCCCGTAGAGTACGGGCAGGCAGCCGTACGGAACGGGGGGCGGAGCCGCCGGATGACCACGACGACACCGCGGACCGCGGTCACGGCCGACCCCGACCCCGACCCCGACCGGCCCCCGGCCGGCCGCCCCCGCCGGAGCCCCGCACGGGTCCTGGCCGCGACGGTGTGCGCGGTCCTCGGCACCGGCCTCCTCGCCGGGGCCGGCGTCACCGTCTGGTCCGGGCACCGCGCCGCGCACCACGCGCCCTCCGCCGGCGCCGCCTACGGCGAGGCCCGGTCGCTGTGGCACTCCCGTCCCGTCGACAGCCTCCTGCCGCCCGTCCTGGCCGGGCCCGCGGCCGGCCCGGGCGGCGCCGACCGCAGCTGGACCCGTACCGCCCTGGCCCCCGACGCCGACTGCGCGTCGGCCCTTTCCCCCGAGTGGCAGCGCCTGCTGGCCGCCACCGGTTGCACCCGCGTGCTCCGCGCCACCTACACCGACGCCACCGACAGCTCACTGATCACCGTCGGCCTGGTCTTCACCCCCGCCGACGCCCCCGCGATGGCCGCCCTCACCGGGCGGCTCACCGCCCCGCCCGCCTACGGTTTCACCGACGCGCAGCGGGCCGCGTGGACGGCGTCCGTGCTCCCCGAGGCCCCCGTCGTGCTCTACACGGTGTCCGCCTTCGCCGACGGCCGCCCCATGGAAGCGCCCCTGCCCGCCGAGGACCTGATGAAGAAGGACGCCACCGGCCCCGCCGCCCGGGCCGGCCTCGGCCACGAGGCCAAGGGCCTGGCCGGCCGCGTCGCCGCCGCCGTGCGCACGCTCACCGCCCCGCCCACCCCGGCGCCGGCCCGATGAGCGCGGCCGGCCGTACGGCCGCCCTCGCGCTCGCCGCCCTCCTCGCGACCGGCGCCGCCGCGCCCACCGCCGCCGCGGACACCATCCGGGACCGCGAATGGGGCCTGCTGGCGCTGCGCGCCGAGGAGGCCTGGGGCACCACCCGCGGCGACGGGGTCACCGTCGCCGTCCTCGACACCGGGGTCGACGACTCCCACCCCGACCTCGCGGGCCAGGTCCAGGGCGGCACCGACCTCGTCGGCATGGGCGCCGGCCGCGGCGACCGCGCCTGGGCCCGCCACGGCACCGCGATGGCGAGCATCATCGCCGGCCACGGCCACGGCCCCAACCGGGGCCAGGGCGTCCTCGGCGTCGCCCCGCAGGCCAAGATCCTGCCGGTCCGGGTGATCCTGGAGGAGGGGGACCCCGGCCGCGCCCAGGCCCGCGAGTCCAAGGGCGGCGCCCTCGCAGAGGGGATCCGCTGGGCCACCGACCACGGCGCCGACGTGATCAACCTGTCCCTCGGCGACGACAGCGACTCCGCGCACCACGAGGCGGGCGAGGACGAGGCCGTCCAGTACGCGCTCTCCAAGGGTGTGGTCGTCGTCGCCTCCGCGGGCAACGGCGGCGAGAGCGGCGACCGCGTCTCCTACCCGGCCGCCTACCCGGGCGTGATCGCGGTCACCGCCGTCGACCGGCGCGGCAGGAAGGCCAAGTTCTCCACCCGCAACTGGTACGCCACCGTCAGCGCCCCCGGCGTGGACGTGGTCATCGCCGACCCCGACCGCTCCTACTACGAGGGCTGGGGCACCAGCGCCGCGGCGGCCTTCGTCTCCGGAGCCGTGGCCCTGGTCAAGGCCGCCCACCCGGACCTGTCCCCGGCCCAGATCAAGAAGCTGCTGGAGGACACCGCCTCAGACTCGCCGGCCGGCGGACGCGACGACTCCCGGGGCCACGGGATGGTGGATCCCGCGGCCGCCCTGCAGAAGGCGGAGTCGATGCGGCCGCAGGCCCCGGTCCCCAGCCCGGTCCCGGCCGTGCGGACCTACTTCGGCGCGGGCCCCGACCCGGTCCGCCCGCCCGAGCGCGCCGCCCGGCTCGGCGCCCCGGCGGCGGCGGCCCTGGGGGCGGCGCTGCTCGCGCTGGCCTGCGTACTGGCCCGCCGACCGGGCCGGGGCACCCGGGGGCGGGACGGGTCCACCGCACAGTAGGGTCGGACCGACCGTGGCGAACGAGGCGAACGTGGGACAAGTGGCGAACAAGAACATTCCCGACCCGGGCTTCTCCGACGACGACGGCTCCGCGGACCCCCGGCTGACCGCCGCCCTGGCCGCCTGGTCCGAGGATCGGGCCAAGGAGCCCGAGGTGCTCGCGGCGCTGAAGGGCGCGCGGCTGCTGGTCCCGGTCGTCGCCGTGCTCGGCGAGGTGGAGACCGACCCGGAGACCGGGCTCAAGCGCGAGAAGACCAGCGACATGGCCGTCCCCACGCTGCGGGCGGGCGACCGGCGGGCCCTGCCCGCGTTCACCTCGATCGCCTCGCTCGCGCTGTGGGACCCGGCCGCCCGGCCGGTGGCCGTCCCGCTGCACCAGGCCCTCGCGGCCGCCGCGCACGAGAAGGCCGACACGGTGGTGCTCGACCTGGCCGGGCCGGTCACCTACCAGCTCACCGGCGCCGCGCTGCTCGCGCTCGCCGAGGGCCGCACCGACGCGGACCCGCTGGCCGATCCCGCCGTACGGGAGGCCGTACGGGCCACCGTGGCGGCGGAGCCCGCCGTGATCCGGGCCCACCTGGGCCGGGGCGGCGCCGACGCCGACGGCACCCTCGCCGTGGTCCTGGCGGCGGGCGCCGAGGCCCCGGCCGCCGCGCGCCGGGTCGCGCAGGCGCTGGCGGCGGACGAGACCCTGCGGGCCCGGCTGGTGCGTGGACTGGACCTGGCGCTGCTGCCGCCCGACGGGCCGGTCCCGCCGGGACAGCCGCTCTTCAGCCGCTGAACGACGAAAGGGGCAGGGCCCGCCGGAACGTTCCGGCGGGCCCTGCCCCTCGTGCGCGGGGGAGTGCGGGGACCAGGCGTGGAGACGGGGCCGATCAGGCGTAGACGGGGCCGGTGAACTTCTCGCCCGGACCCTGGCCCGGCTCGTCCGGGACGATCGAGGCCTCGCGAAAGGCGAGCTGGAGCGACTTGAGGCCGTCGCGCAGCGGCGCGGCGTGGAAGGAGCTGATCTCGGTGGCGCTGGCGGTCACCAGGCCGGCCAAGGCGTTGATCAGCTTGCGGGCCTCGTCGAGGTCCTTGTGCTCGGAGTCCGGCTTGTCCAGGCCCAGGTTGACCGCCGCGGCGCTCAGCAGGTGCACGGCCACCGTGGTGATGACCTCGACGGCCGGTACTTCCGCGATGTCGCGGGTCATGTCGTCGTAATCGGGAGTGGAAGCGGAAGGCGTCGCGTCAGTCATGCGGACCACGATAGGCCGTGGAGCGGGTTGTCAGGCACGGTGCTAGTATGTAGTTCGACCGGCCGGACACCTGCGTGCCCGGCCCACAAGTGGAGGCTCCGATTCTCCCACCTGACCACCCTCCGGGGAGGCAGGTCACCGGTCAGGCGGCATCCATCGTTCCGTACGGACGATGGAAAGCTGCCCGATACTGCGCCCCGCGGTTCGCACGCGATGGTGCTCCGGTCCCTTTGGAGCCCCTGCCTGTGCCCGGCGGGGCTTTTTTGATTCTCCCCGCCGCGGTCGGTCTGACGGAATTACACGTCAGCGGCTGTCTGCCAGGCAGTCGTGTGGTGCTACCGAGGAGGATCCATCAGCACCGAGCCCCGCATCAACGACCGGATTCGCGTTCCCGAGGTTCGACTCGTCGGTCCCAGCGGCGAGCAGGTCGGCATCGTGCCGCTTGCCAAGGCGCTTGAGCTCGCACAGGAGTACGACCTCGACCTGGTCGAGGTAGCGGCCTCCGCACGCCCGCCGGTCTGCAAGCTCATGGACTACGGCAAGTTCAAGTACGAGTCGGCCATGAAGGCCCGTGAGGCGCGCAAGAACCAGGCGCACACGGTCATCAAGGAAATGAAGCTCCGGCCGAAGATCGACCCGCACGACTATGACACCAAGAAGGGTCACGTCGTTCGGTTCCTCAAGCAGGGCGACAAGGTCAAGATCACGATCATGTTCCGTGGTCGCGAGCAGTCCCGGCCGGAACTCGGCTACCGGCTGCTGCAGCGTCTCGCTTCGGACGTCGAGGAGCTCGGCTTCATCGAGTCGAACCCGAAGCAGGACGGCCGAAACATGATCATGGTCCTCGGTCCGCACAAGAAGAAGACCGAGGCCATGGCCGAAGCCCGCGAGGCGCAGGCCGCCCGCAAGGCCGAGCGCCAGGGTGTCGTCGCCACCGACGAGGCGGCTCCTTCCGAGGAGACCGCTCCGGCCGAGGCGACCGCCACCGAGGGATCCGAGGTCACCGAGGCGCCCGCCGACGAGGCGAGCACCGAGGCCTGATTCCGAGGCAGCCTGTCTCGGATCACCCGACACAACATGACGCTCCCGCTCGCCGGTCCCTCCGGACCGGCGGGGGAGCGCCACCGACGAGGAGATAACGGCGCCATGCCGAAGAACAAGACGCACAGCGGTACCAAGAAGCGCTTCAAGGTCACCGGCTCCGGCAAGGTGCTCCGTGAGCGCGCCGGCAAGCGCCACCTGCTCGAGCACAAGTCGTCCCGTGTCACCCGCCGCCTGACCGGCAACGCGGAGATGGCCCCCGGCGACGCCGCGAAGATCAAGAAGCTTCTCGGCATCTGACGTCTCCGCTCCCCCTGCCGGGAGCGGACCCACGTCAAGACCGGGACCCCATCGAATTCCGGGCCGTGTGAAGACACCCACGGCCCCGCTACAAGGAGTAAAAAGTGGCACGCGTCAAGCGGGCAGTAAACGCCCACAAGAAGCGCCGGGCGATCCTCGAGGCGGCCTCCGGCTACCGCGGTCAGCGTTCGCGCCTGTACCGCAAGGCCAAGGAGCAGGTCACCCACTCGCTGGTCTACAACTTCAACGACCGCAAGAAGCGCAAGGGCGACTTCCGTCAGCTGTGGATCCAGCGCATCAACGCCGCTGCCCGCCAGAACGGCATGACGTACAACCGCCTCATCCAGGGTCTGAAGGCCGCGAACATCGAGGTGGACCGCAAGATCCTCGCCGAGCTCGCCGTCAACGACGCCAACGCGTTCGCCGCGCTGGTCGAGGTCGCGCAGAAGGCCCTCCCGGCCGACGTCAACGCCCCCAAGGTCGCTGCCTAAGGGCTAGCCGGCCCGCTCTCACGCGGCCGGCCCCCACGGACCCGCAGGCATTCGCCTGCGGGTCCGTGTGCTTTGCAGGCACCACACCGCCACGGAACACCGAAAGAGAACCGCAGACACATGGGTCACCCCGACGAGCTGATCTCCCCCCGATCCCCGCGGGTGGCCGCCGCCAGGCGCCTGGCGCGGCGCAACTTCCGCACCAAGGAGCGCAGGTTCATCGCCGAGGGCCCCCAGGCGGTCCGCGAGGCCGTCGAGCACCGCGGGCCCGGGGGCACGTCGACCCTGATCGAGCTGTTCGCCACCGTCGAAGCCGCCGAGCGCTACGCGGACATCGTCGAAGCCGCCCGCAAGGCCGGGGCGCGCGTGCACCACGCCTCCGACGAGGTGCTCGCCGAGGTCTCGCAGACCGTCACCCCGCAGGGCCTCGTCGGTGTCTGCCACTTCCTCGACTCGCCGTTCGAGGAGATCCTGCGGGCCCGGCCCAAGCTCGTCGCCGTCCTCGCGCACGTCCGCGACCCCGGCAACGCCGGCACGGTGCTGCGCTGCGCCGACGCCGCGGGCGCCGACGCCGTCGTGCTGACCGACGCCTCCGTGGACCTGTACAACCCCAAGTCCGTACGGGCCTCCGTGGGCTCCCTCTTCCACCTGCCGGTGGCGGTCGGCGTCCCGGTGGAGCAGGCCGTCGAGGGGCTGCGCGCGGCGGGCGTACGGATCCTCGCGGCCGACGGGGCCGGCGAGGACGACCTGGACGCCGAGCTCGACGCCGGCACCATGGGCACCCCCTCCGCCTGGGTCTTCGGCAACGAGGCGTGGGGCCTGCCCGAGGAGACGCGGGCGCTCGCGGACGCCGTCGTACGGGTCCCCATCCACGGCAAGGCCGAGAGTCTGAACCTCGCGACGGCCGCCGCCGTGTGCCTCTACGCCTCCGCGCGTGCACAGCGGGCGCCCGGAGGGTGCCGCTCCGTGACCCCCAGCTAGTAATGTGGCGGCCCGGGGGCCCACGGCGCTACTCGGAGATGTGGGGTACGGGGACATGACCGTCGGTACGAACAGCTCACCGGGAGCCACGGGGGCCGCGGGAGCCGCGGACGCGGCCGAGGAGCGGTTCCTGGGCGCCTCCGAAGCCCGCGGACCCGGCCGGGGCGGGGCCGAAGCCGCGCCGGCTCCCGGGCGCAGGCACCCCGGCGCCCGGGAGGGACTGCCCGCCGTCCCGCCGCAGGCGATGGACCCCGGCCGGGCCGACGCCCTCGCCGGCCGTGGACCGGGCGCCCGTACGGCGGCCGCGCTCCCCGCCCCCGGAGCCGCCGTCTCCCCGCGGGGCACCCGCCCGGACGCCCCGGCCGGCGTCCCCGGCGAGGGGGCCGGCTTCGGGATCGACCCCGACGAGCTGCCCGACGGGCTGGTCGTCGCCGACGACACCGGCCGCGTGATCTGCTTCAACCGGGCCGCCGCCCGCATCACCGACATCGCGGCCCACGAGGTCCTCGGGACCCGCATCGACCGTGCGCTCCCGCTGGAGGACCTCGAAGGCCGCCGCTGGTGGACGCTGACCGATCCGTACGGGGGCCTCGCCACCCGGCGCGGGCAGCCCGAGCGGAACCTGCTGCTGCCCGGCGGCCGCGAGGTGCTCGTATCGGCCAGCTACGTCCGCACCCACCCCACGGGCCCGCTGCGCCGCCTGGTCGTCACCCTGCGCGGCACCGAGGCCCGCCGCCGCACCGAGCGCAGCCACGCCGAGCTGATCGCCACCGTCGCCCACGAGCTGCGCTCGCCGCTGACCTCCGTCAAGGGCTTCACCGCGACGCTCCTCGCCAAATGGGAGCGGTTCACCGACGACCAGAAGCGGCTGATGCTGGAGACCGTCGACGCCGACGCCAACCGGGTCACCCGCCTGATCGCCGAGCTCCTCGACATCTCCCGGATCGACTCCGGCCGCCTGGAGGTCCGCCGCCAGCCGGTGGACATCGCCACCGCCGTCGGCCGCCACGTGCAGGCGCTGACCGCCAACGGCCAGGAACCGGAGCGGTTCGTCGTCAGCGTCAGCCGCCCGCTGCCCGACCTGTGGGCCGACCCGGACAAGATCGACCAGATCCTCGGCAACCTCCTGGAAAATGCGGTGCGCCACGGCGAGGGAACGGTCACCATCGACGTGATGCCGCACGAGAAGGGAACCGCCGTCACCGTGACCGACGAAGGCCCCGGGATCCCCGAGGAGTCGATGAGCCGCGTCTTCACCCGCTTCTGGCGGGGGAGCAAGCGCGGCGGCACCGGCCTGGGCCTGTACATCGTCAAGGGGATCGTGGAGGCCCACGGCGGCACCATCACCGTCGGCCGCGGCCCGGGCGGCGGCGCCGAGTTCCGATTTATCCTGCCCGTGAGCGCCCCGGCGTACCTCACGCAGTAGCACTGCGGAGAGTCTTGCCGGGCGGCCCACGGGCTCCTTCACCCCCGGCGGCCTTTAGACTCGTCCTTTGGCACCTTTGTGTCCTGGTGACGAACTTCTCGAGTCGCGCACGGGACCACCAGCCAGCCATCGGAAGTACGGGAAGAGATGTCGGCACCGAACAAGTCGTACGACCCTGTCGAGGTCGAGGCACTGAAACCGGAAGAGATCGAGCGCATGCGGGACGAGGCGCTCGCCGCCTTCGCGGCCGCCGGCGACCTCGACGCGCTGCGGGAGGCGAAGACCGCGCACATGGGCGACCGCTCGCCCCTGGCGCTCGCCAACCGCGAGATCGGCGCCCTGCCGCCCCAGGCCAAGGCCGAGGTCGGCAAGCGCATGGGGCAGGCCCGCGGCGCCGTGAACAAGGCCTTCGGGGCCCGCACGGTCCAGCTGGAGGCCGAGCGCGACGAGCGGGTGCTGGTCGAGGAGGCCGTGGACGTCACGCTGCCTTACGACCGCGTCCCGGCCGGCGCCCGCCACCCGCTGACCACGCTGATGGACCGCATCGCGGACATCTTCGTGGGCATGGGGTACGAGGTCGCGGAGGGCCCCGAGGTCGAGGCGGAGTGGTTCAACTTCGACGCCCTCAACTTCACGCCCGACCACCCGGCACGCCAGATGCAGGACACCTTCTTCGTCCAGGGCCCCGAGGGCACCGAGGGCGACGAGTCCGGCGTCGTGCTGCGCACCCACACCTCCCCGGTGCAGGCGCGCTCGCTGCTGGAGCGCAAGCCCCCCGTCTACATCGTCTGCCCGGGCCGCGTGTACCGCACCGACGAGCTCGACGCGACGCACACCCCCGTCTTCCACCAGGTCGAGCTGCTCGCCGTGGACGAGGGCCTGACCATGGCGGACCTCAAGGGCACCATGGACCACATGGTCCAGGAGCTGTTCGGCGAGGGCACCACCACGCGCCTGCGCCCGCACTTCTTCCCCTTCACCGAGCCGTCCGCCGAGATGGACATGCAGTGCTACGTGTGCCGCGGCGAGTCGGTGGGCAACCCCGACCGCCCGTGCCGCACCTGTTCCAGCGAGGGCTGGATCGAGCTCGGCGGCTGCGGAATGGTGAACCCCAAGGTGCTCGTCGCCTGCGGTGTGGACCCCGAGAAGTACAGCGGGTTCGCCTTCGGGTTCGGCATCGAGCGGATGCTGATGTTCCGCCACAACGTTGAAGACATGCGAGACATGGTCGAAGGTGACGTTCGCTTCACCCGGCCGTTCGGGAGTGAGATCTGATGCGCGTCCCGCTTTCCTGGCTGCGGGAGTACGTCGACCTCCCCGCGGGCGAGACCGGCCGTGACGTGGCGGCGAAGCTCGTCGACGCCGGCCTCGAGGTCGAGACCGTCGAGCAGCTCGGCGCCGGCCTCAAGGGCCCCCTCGTCGTCGGCCAGGTGCTGACCATCGAGGAGCTCGAAGGCTTCCGCAAGCCGATCCGCTTCTGCACGGTCGACGTCGGCCAGGCCAACGGCACCGGTGAGCCGCAGGAGATCGTCTGCGGCGCCCGGAACTTCACCGTCGGCGACAAGGTCGTCGTGGTCCTGCCCGGCGCCGTGCTGCCCGGCGACTTCGCGATCGCCTCGCGCAAGACGTACGGCCGCACCTCGCACGGCATGATCTGCTCCGGCGACGAGCTCGGCATGGGTGACGACGGCGGGCACGGCATCATCGTGCTGCCGCCCGAGCACGAGGTCGGCACCGACGCGATCGAGTTGCTCCAGCTCGTCGACGAGGTCCTCGACATCGACATCACCCCGGACCGCGGCTACTGCATGTCCATGCGCGGTGTCGCCCGCGAGGCGGCGACCGCGTACGGCCTGCCGCTGCGCGACCCGGCGCTGCTCGACGTCCCGGCGCCGAACTCGTACGGCTACCCGGTCAAGATCGACGACCCGTCCGGCTGTGACCGCTTCACCGCGCGCACCGTCACCGGTCTCGACCCCGACGCGCGCTCCCCGATCTGGCTGACCCGCCGCCTGCAGAAGGCGGGCATGCGCCCGATCTCGCTCGCCGTGGACATCACCAACTACGTGATGCTCGAACTCGGCCAGCCGCTGCACGCCTACGACCGCTCGCGGATCGACGGCGCCATCGGCGTCCGCCGTGCCGAGCAGGGCGAGAAGTTCACCACCCTCGACGGGGTCAAGCGCACGCTCGACGCCGAGGACCTGGTGATCACCGACGACAGCGGCCCGATCGGCCTGGCCGGTGTCATGGGCGGCGCCAACACCGAGATCGCCGACTCCGTCACGGACCCCGAGACGGGCGTCGTCACCGGCACCACCGAGGTGGTCGTCGAGGCCGCGCACTTCGACTCCGTGTCGATCTCGCGCACCGCCCGCCGCCTGAAGCTGTCCTCCGAGGCGTCCAAGCGCTTCGAGCGGGGCGTCGACCCGCAGGCCGCCGCCGCGGCCGCACAGCGGACCGTCGACCTGCTCGTGCTGCTCGCGGGCGGCACCGCCGAGGCCGGCGTCACCGAGGTCACCGCCGCGGGCGCGCCGCGCACCATCGCGATGGCCGCCGACCACCCGGACCGGGTCGCCGGCATGGAGTACGGCCGCGAGACCGTCGTGCGCCGCCTCCAGGAGATCGGCTGCGACGTCTACGGCCAGGACGAGCTCGTCGTCACCGTCCCGTCGTGGCGGCCCGACCTCGCCGCGCCCAACGACCTCGCCGAAGAGGTCATCCGGCTGGAGGGCTACGGCAACCTCCCGTCGACCCTCCCGCAGGTGCCGTCCGGCCGCGGTCTGACCGCCCGGCAGCAGCTGCACCGCCGGGTGGGCCGCGCGCTGGCCGGCGCGGGCTACGTCGAGGCGCTGAGTTACCCGTTCATCGGCGAGGGCGTCTTCGACCAGCTCCAGCTCCCGGCGCACGACGCGAGCCGCCAGGTCGTCAAGCTGGTCAACCCGCTCTCCGACGAGGAGCCGGCGCTGCGCACCACGCTGCTGCCGGGTCTGCTCGGCGCGCTGCGGCGCAACGACAGCCGGGGCAGCCACGACCTCGCGCTCTTCGAGACGGGTTCCGTCTTCCGGGCCGGCGCCCGGCCGGGTGTCGCCGTACGGCTGCCCGTCGACCGGCGGCCCACGGACGAGGAGATCGCCACCCTGAACGCGGCCCTGCCCGCGCAGCCGCGGTACGCCGCGGTCGTGCTGGCCGGTGCGCGCGAGCAGGCCGGCTGGTGGGGCAAGGGCCGTCCTGCCGACTGGGCGGACGCGGTCCAGGCGGCGCGTGCGCTGGCCGTCGAGGCCGGTGCGGAGCTGGTGGTCCGCCAGGGCCAGTACGGCCCGTGGCACCCGGGCCGGTGCGCTGAGCTGCTCGTCACCCTGGACGGGGTGGAGACGGTCATCGGCCACGCCGGTGAACTGCACCCCCGCGTGGTCAAGGCGATGGGCCTGCCGGCCCGTACCTGCGCGATGGAGCTCGACCTGGACCGCCTCGCGGCGGCCGGGGGCGAGGCGCTGCGCGCGCCCCGGATCTCCTCCTTCCCGGTGGCGACCCAGGACGTGGCGCTGATCGTGGACGCGTCGGTCCCGGCCTCGGCGGTGGAGGCCGCGCTGCGCAAGGGCGCGGGCGAGCTGCTGGAGTCGCTGCGGCTGTTCGACGTGTTCACCGGTGCGCAGGTGGGCGAGGGCAAGAAGTCCCTGGCCTACGCGCTGCGGTTCCGCGCGGCGGACCGCACGCTGACGGCGGAGGAGTCCACGGCGGCCCGTGACGCGGCCGTTGCCCTCGCGGGCGAGCGGACCGGGGCGGTGCTCCGCGGCGCGTAGCCGCTGCCGCTGTGTCTTGAGGGGCGTACCTGGTTCTCCGGGTACGCCCCTCACCCGTTCCGGTGACCGCCGTACGCCCCTGCGGCGCCGCTGTCGGGGGCGCTGCCCCCGAACCCCCGCTCCTCAAACGCCGGAGGGGCTGGATGTGGCTGAGGCTGGATTGCCCGCAGGGCAATTGCAGCCTCGCCGGCGTTTGAGGCGCGGGGTCCGGGGCGGAGCCCCAGTCGTTCGGGGCGGAGCCCCGGGAAGGGGGGAGGTCCGGGAAGGGGGGAGGTCCGGCTCGGCCGGGCCGGGCGACCAACCTGGCACCGGCGGAGCCGGACGGCGCCGCCCGCCTGCCGTGGAGTGTCGGGCAGACAGCAGAACGGGCGGCGCTGTGACGGGTCGTCGCACTGTACGAGGGGGAGCCGACGACCCGGGCTGCCTCTTTGGCGAGGCCCTTAAGTGAAGCGCCCCCGGCGGCCCCTGCGGCAGAGTGCGTATCGCATTTATGCGCGTACTTGGTTCACACCCCGTGTGAACCCCGCACCCACTAACCTGGGAGCGACGAGCCCTTGGAGCGGCCCATGCAGCCCAATGTCCTGCTCGACGCCCTCCTCTCCGAGGCGGGCATGTCCCATGCCGGACTCGCGGCGTACGTGAACCAGGCCGGCCGCACCCGCGGTCTCGCCCTGCGCTACGAACACACGGCCGTCACCCGGTGGTTGAAGGGCCAGCGCCCGCGCGGTCAAGTGCCCGACCTGATCTGCGAGGTGCTCGGCGGCCGGCTGCGCCGGCCCGTGGGGCTGGACGACATCGGGCTCGGGGTGTCCGGGCAGGCCGCACCGCCGGGGGCCTCGCCGCTGAGCGGGTTCGTGGACCGGGCGGCGGCCCTGTGGCGGTCGGACGGGCAGGCGCGCCCGCACCTGCTCGCCGCGCAGGCGGTCACCGGGACCCCCGCGGTCATCCCGGTGTGGGAGTGGGAGAACCCACCCGAGGACGCCGACGTGTCGAGGGACGGCCCCGACCGGATCGGGCCCGAGCACATCGAGGTCCTGAAGGCGGCCCGCGCGCACTACGAGCTGATGTACCGCCGGGCCGGCGGGGTGGCGACCCGGGACCGGATCGTGCGCTTCCTCGGCACCGAGACCGCGCCGATGCTGCGCGGGAGTTACTCCGACGGCCTCGGCCGCCGCCTGCACCGGGCCACCGGTTCCCTCGTGGCCGTCGCGGGGATCTGCGCGTACGACTCGGACGCGCACGGGCTCGCGCAGCGCTACTTCCACCAGGCGCTGCGGCTGGCGAAGGCGAGCGGGGACCGGGGACTCGGGGCGTACGTCATCGCGCTGATCGTCAACCAGTGCCTGCACCTGCGCGAATACCGCCAGGCCGTCGCCTTCGCCGAGGCCGCGCTGCGCGCCGCGGGCCGGCACACCACCCCGGCGCTCGCCTCCGACCTGTACGCGATGCAGGCCAAGGCGTACGCCCAACTCGGGGACACGATGGCCGCGTTGGAGTGCATCCGGCACGCCGAGGCCGCCGCCGAGCGGATCCGGCCGGGCAGCGAGCCGGACGAGACGGGCTACGTGCAGCCCGGGCTGGTCAACGTACAGGTGGCCGAGGCGCTGCTGAGCCTGGGGGACCTGGCCGCGGCCCACGAGCAGGCCACCGCGGCCGTCGGCACCCCCGCGCACGACCGGGGGCGCGTGCACCGGCTGGCGATGCTGTGCGAGATCCAGCTGCGCCAGGGCGAGGCCGACCGGGCGGTGGCGGCCGCGGCCGAAATGGCCCACCGGGCCAGGGGGATGGAGTCGCTGCGCCTGCGGGACCGGTTGCGGGCGGTCCGCGAGCAGCTGCTGACCAGCGGCTGCTCGGGCGCGGAGGAGACCGCGGAGCTCATCGACGGGGCGCTGCGCGTTCCCCTGTGACGGCTCGAACTGCTGCGATGTTGCCACCAATTCCGAACGGAAGGCGGCAGGACCGTGCAGTGGACGAACCTGAGTGAGCAGACCGTGTACAAGAACCGCTGGTTCGACGTGAACCTCGCGGACGTGGAGCTTCCCGACGGCCGGCACCTGGACCACTTCGTGATCCGGCTGCGCCCGGTGGCCGTCGCGACGGCGGTCAACGAGGCGAACGAGGTGCTGCTGCTGTGGCGGCACCGCTTCATCACCGACAGCTGGGGCTGGGAGCTGCCCGCCGGGGTGGTCGAGGACGGGGAGTGCGTCGAATCGGCGGCGGCCCGCGAGATGGAGGAGGAGTCGGGCTGGCGGCCCGGCCCGCTCCACCACCTGATGACCGTGGAGCCGTCCAACGGGCTGACCGACGCCCGCCACCACCTGTACTGGGCGGACGGGGCCACGTACGTCGGCCATCCCGAGGACGACTTCGAGTCCTCACGGCGCGAGTGGGTCCCGCTGAAGCTCGTGCCGGACATGATCGCGCGCGGGGAGATCCCGGCCGCCAACATGGCGGCCGGGCTGCTGCTCCTGCACCACCTCAGGCTGGGCGGCCGGCCCTAGGAGCGGGCGGGGTCAGCCGTACGGGTAGAAACCGGAGCCCGTCTTGCGGCCCAGGCGGCCCGCGTCGACCATGCGCTGGAGCAGCGGGGGAGCGGCGTACAGCGGCTCCTTGTACTCGGCGTACATGGAGTCGGCGATGGAGACGATGGTGTCCAGGCCGATCAGGTCCGACAGCTTCAGCGGGCCCATCGGGTGGGCGCAGCCGAGCTCCATGCCGTTGTCGATGTCCTCGCGGCTCGCGATGCCGGACTCGAACATCCGGATCGCCGACAGCAGGTACGGGACGAGGAGCGCGTTCACCACGAAACCGGACCGGTCCTGGGCGCGGACGGCGTGCTTGCCCAGCACGTCCCGCACCAGGGCCTCGGCGCGCTTGACGGTCTCGTCGCCCGTGGTCAGCGCCGGGATCAGCTCGACGAGCTTCTGCACCGGGGCCGGGTTGAAGAAGTGGATGCCGATGACCTGGTCGGGCCGCGAAGTCGCGACGGCCAGCTTGACCAGCGGGATCGAGGAGGTGTTGGAGGCCAGGATCGCGTCCGGGCGCGTGATCACCTGGTCGAGGATCTGGAAGATCTCCGTCTTGACCTGCTCGTTCTCGACGACGGCCTCGATGACGAGGTCGCGGTCGGCGAACTCGCCGAGGTCGGTGGTGAAGGTGAGGCGGGCCAGGGTGGCGTCCCGCTCCTCCTCCGTGATCTTGCCGCGTTCGGCGGCCTTGGTCAGCGAGTTGTACAGGCGGGTACGTCCGATCTCCAGGGCCTCGCCCGTGGTCTCGGCGACCTTGACCTCAAGGCCGCTGCGGGCGCACACCTCCGCGATACCCGCGCCCATCTGGCCACAGCCCACTACGCCGACCCGTGTGATGTCGGAAGGGAGGTCAGTCACTTCGTGCCTTTCGCTGCTCATCCGTCGGCGGGTCCCCCGTACGATTCCGGCGCCCGCCACGCCCCCCGACGTTACTCCCGACCTTGCGCCGGGCGGGGGGCCGGGGCGGGCATGCTGGGTCACACCGTCCAATGTCACTCAGTGAAACGGAGCTGTCACATGGCGCGCATCGGCCGACGGGAACTGCTGGCGGGAGCGGTGGGGGTGATCGCGGCGGCCACGGCCGGGCCGGGCGCCGCGGCCGCGCCGGGGACCTCGGCGCCGCCGGCCGGCCGGAGCCCGGCCCGGGCGGCCGCGGCCGAGTTCCGGGGAATGTGGATCGCCACCGTCTCGAACGTGGACTGGCCCTCCCGGGCCGGGCTGTCCGCCGGGCGGCAGCGGTCCGAGCTGATCTCCCTGCTCGACACCGCCGTCAAGCGGCGGCTCAACGTCGTGATCCTGCAGGTGAGGCCGGCCGCCGACGCGCTGTGGCCCTCGCGGCTGGAGCCCTGGTCGCAGTGGCTGACCGGGGAGCAGGGGGAGGATCCCGGCTGGGACCCGCTGGGCACGGCCGTCACCGAGGCGCACGCGCGCGGGCTGCGGCTGCACGCCTGGTTCAACCCGTACCGGGTGGCCAACCACACCGATCCCGACCTGCTGGCGGACGGCCACCCGGCCCGGCGCAACCCCGACTGGACCGTCGAGTACGGCGGGAAGCTCTTCTACAACCCGGGCATGCCGGAGGTGCGCCGCTTCGTGCAGGAGGCCATGCTCGACGCCGTCACCCGGTACCCCGTCGACGGGGTGCACTGGGACGACTACTTCTACCCGTATCCGGTGGAGGGGGAGTACTTCGACGACGACGAGGCCTACGAGGAGCACGGCGGGGACTTCCCCTCGCGCGCCGCCTGGCGCCGGAACAACACCGACACCCTGGTCCGGGAGATGTCGGAACGGCTGCGCGCGCTGCGGCCCGCGGTCCGGTTCGGCATCAGCCCGTTCGGGATCTGGCGCAACTCCGACGTCGACCCCCAGGGCTCACCCACGCGGGGCCTCGGTACGTACGACGACCTGTACGCGGACACCCGCAAGTGGGTCAGGGAGGGCTGGATCGACTACGTCGTGCCCCAGGCGTACTGGCACATCGGCCACCCGACCGCCGACTACGCGGCCCTCGTCCCGTGGTGGGCGCGGACCGTGGCCGGCACGAACGTCCAGCTGTACGTGGGGGAGGCGCTCTACCGGTGCGACCCCGACAGCCCCACCGCGGCCTGGCGCGATCCCCGCGAGATGTCGCGGCACGTGACGTTCGCACGGAAACACGCACAGGTCCGCGGCCACGTCTGGTTCTCGGCCAAGAACGTGGCCGCGGACCCCAACGGGGCCATGAGCAGGGTGGTCGCCGATCACTACCCGACGGCGGTGGCGCTTCCTTGAGTCAGTGTGCGGGCTCCGCCGGGTGCTTCACGACGCAGTCGGGGCCCGGCGACATGACTGCTTCGTGACCGTCCTGGAAGCGGACCCGGTAGGGAGGGGTGCCGTTCTCCCCGAGTACCTGAGTGATCTCACCGATCTTGTCGTGCTGTCCCACGACGCGGCCGTGCTGCACCAGCTGGTCGCCCTCGGTCGCTCGCATAACTGACCTCCTCGGTGGCGCTCCGATCCGGTGCTAGCAGTTTAGGTCGACTCGGGGTCATTTGACCCGCTGGGTCACCGCGATGCAGACCAGGACCCCGCAGGCGGCTGCCGGGGCGGCCGGGGAGAGGTGCTCGCCGAGCAGCGCGACCGACCAGACCAGCGTCAGCAGCGGCTGCGCGAGCTGGAGCTGGCTGGCGCGCGGGGCGCCGATCTCGGCCATGCCGCGGTACCAGACGTACAGCCCGAGGAAGGTGGAGCCCGCCGCGGCCCAGATCAGGCCCGCGAGCCCCTGGCCGGTGAGGTGCACCGGCTCGTACGCGAGACCGAGCGCGGAACCGGCCAGGCTCAGCGGCAGGCACAGCACCAGGGCCCAGCCGATCACCTGCCAGCCCGGCATCAGCCGGGCGAGGCGCCCGCCCTCGGTGTACCCCGCCGCGCAGACCAGCAGCGCGGCGAACAGGTAGCCGTCGCCGAGCGAGAGGGCGCCTCCGCTCTGGCCGAGGGTGAAGCCCAGCACGACCGCGGCACCGGCGACAGCGGCGATCCAGAACGTGCGCGAGGGCCGGGCGCCGGTGCGCAGCGCGGACAGCGCGGCGGTGGTCAGCGGCAGCAGGCCGACCACGACGGCGGCGTGCGAGGTCGTGGAGGTCTGCAGGGCGAGCGTGGTCAGCATCGGGAAGCCGACCACCACCCCCGCGGCGACGACGGCGAGGCCCACCCGGTGCTCGCGGCGGGGGAGCGGCACGCGCAGGGCGAGCAGGAACCCTGCCGCGAGGAGTGCCGCGAGCACGCTGCGCAGGGAGACCAGCGACCACGGCCCGAAGCTCCGCAGCCCCCACGCCGTGGCGGGGAAGGTCAGCGAGAAGGCGAGGACGCCGAGCGAGGCCAGGACCGTGCCGCGGCTCGGCGAGCCGGAGAGGGGGCTCGTAACCGCTATCGTGGCCGGGTGGGTAGCGCTATTGTGTGCTGTCATGTATGAGCGTAGCAGTGTGGCGGAGTTGGCGGATGCGCTGCGGTCCGAGCTCAACCGCTACTCGGTAGGTGGAAAGCTCCCGTCGAGCCGGGCTCTCGTCGAGCGCTACCGGGTCAGCCCGGTCACCGTCTCGCGGGCCCTGGCGCAACTCGCCGCCGAGGGCCTGGTCGTCACCCGCCCCGGCTCCGGGGTCTTCCGCGCCCGGCCCCGTACGGCGCTGCCCGCGGCCGGGGACACCTCGTGGCAGGAGGTCGCCCTCAGCGCCGAGGGGGCCGGGGAGATCGTGCCCCGGTCCGTCGACGCCGGCGGGGTCCTCGTCTCGCTGGCCACGCCGCCGGCCGGGGTCATCGAGCTCAACGGCGGCTACCTGCACCCCTCCCTCCAGCCCGAGCGGGCCATGGCGGCCGCGCTGGCCCGGGCCGGGCGGCGCCCCGGGGCCTGGGGGCGGCCTCCTGTCGAGGGGCTGCCCGAGCTGCGCGACTGGTTCGCCCGGGAGATCGGCGGCGCGGTCGTCGCCGCTGACGTGCTGATCACCGCGGGCGGGCAGAGCGCGCTGGCCGCCGCCCTGCGGGCGCTCGCCCCGCCGGGGGCGCCGATCCTCGTGGAGTCGCCCACCTACCCCGGGCTGCTGGCCATCGCCCGGGCCTCCGGATGTCGGCCGGTGCCCGTCCCGGTGGACGCGGACGGGGTGCGGCCGGAACTGCTGGCCGCCGCCTTCGAGGCCACGGGCGCACGGGTGTTCGTCTGCCAGCCGCTGTTCCAGAACCCGACCGGGTCCGTGCTGGCCGCCGAGCGGCGGCCCGAGGTGCTGCGCATCGCGCGCGCCGCGGGCGCCTTCGTCGTGGAGGACGACTACGCCCGCTACCTGGCCCACGAGGACCACGGGCCGCTGCCCGCGACCCTGGCCGCCGAGGACGCCGACGGGGTGGTGGTGCACGTCCGGTCGCTGACCAAGCCCACCTCGCCCAGCCTGCGGGTGGGCGCCGTCGCGGCCCGCGGTCCCGTCGTGGACCGGCTGCGCGCCATCCAGGTCGTCGACAGCTTCTTCGTGGCCCGGCCGCTCCAGGAGGCCGCGCTGGAACTCGTTGGCGCCCCCGCCTGGCCCCGCCACCTGCGCGCCGTCGCCGCCGATCTGCGCCACCGCCGGGACGTCCTCGCCGGAGCGCTGCGCCGGGAACTGCCCGGACTGACGGCGGCGCACCTGCCCACCGGCGGCTACCAGTTGTGGGTACGGCCGCCGGGGAGCGGCGACGACACCGCCTTCGCGGCGGAGGCCATGCGCGCGGGGGTCGCGGTGTCGCCGGGGCGCCCCTACTTCTGCGCGGAACCACCGGGGCCGCACGTCAGGCTGAGTTTCGCCGGGGTGTCCGGCCCCGGGGAGCTGGTCGAGGCGGTCCGGCGGCTGCGCGCGGCCCTGCCGCGCGGCGGGGTCGGTCAGGACGCTTGACCCCGTGCGGCGCGGGGCCCACCATCGCCGCATGCATGTTCGGGTCTCGCTCGTCGCCGCAGCCCGTGGTTCCTCGCTGCTCGCCGAGCGCTTCGACGACGACCGCCCCCTGGACGGTCCGGGCTGGAACGCGGTGGCGAGCGCCGCGCCCGACCTCGCCCGGCTGGGCGCGGCCGAGCTGCGCTACTGCTCGCCGAGCCCGCGCAGCCGGGCCACCGGCCAGGCCCTCGGGTACGCGCCGCTCGCCCAGCCGGCGCTGCGCGAGTGCGACATGGGCCGTTGGCGGGGGCTGACCCTGGCCGAGGTGACCGCCCACGAGCCGGGTGCGGTGGACCTGTGGCTCACCGACCCGCGGGCGGCGCCGCACGGCGGGGAGTCCCTGCTCGCGTTCATCTCCCGGATCGGCGGCTGGCTCGACACCAGGCCCGCGGACGACGGGGGCGCGATCGTGGCGGTGGCGGAGCCCTCGGTGGTCCGGGCGGCCCTGGTCTACGCGCTGAAGGCGCCCCCGCTGACCTACTGGAACGTGGACGTCCGCCCGCTCTCCACGATGACCCTCACCGGCTGGTCCGGGCGCTGGCACCTCTCGCTCCAGGCCCCCGCACAATGCGGTTGAGGGCCGCCTACGGGCGGTCTAGCCTGCCCGGATGAGCAACATCGAGATCACCACGCTGGCCGAACGCCCCGAACTCGCGGGCCGCCTGTGGGACATGAAGGACACCTGGCCGGAGTTCGCCCAGCACGACGCGCTGGCCTGGCTGCTGTACCCGCGGATGGTCGCCGAGTTCCCCGAGTACGTCCTGATCGCCACCGACGGCGACGCGGTGGTCGCCCGGGGCTTCAGCCTGCCGTTCGCGCAGCACGCGCCGGGCCGCGACGGGGTGCTGCCCGCCCAGGGCTGGGACCGCATCCTGATGTGGGCCTTCTCCGACCGGCGGCGCGGGATCGAGCCCGACACCGTCAGCGCGATCGAGATCAGCGTCGCGGTCGAGCGGCAGGGCGAGGGCCTGTCCGGCCGGATGCTCGCCGCCATGCGCGAGAACGCCCGCGCCCGGGGATTCGCCGAGGCCGTGGCCCCCGTCCGGCCGTCCGGGAAGGCCGCCGAGCCGGACACCTCGATCCACGAGTACGCGTACCGGACGCGCGCGGACGGGCTCCCGTGCGACCCCTGGCTGCGCGTCCACGTCCGTGCGGGCGGGGTCGTCGACTCGGTCGCCCCGCTGTCGATGACGGTCAACGGCTCGCTCGACGAGTGGCGCCAGTGGACCGGCCTGCCCTTCGACGAGCCGGGCCCGGTCCGCGTCCCGGGCGCCCTCACCCCGGTCCACTGCGTCCCGGAGCAGGGCTACGCGGTCTACGTGGAGCCGAACGTCTGGGTCCGCCACCCGCTGGTCCGGTGAGCCCTAGCGGGTGCGCGGCTGGTTGAAGCGGAGCATGTTGCCCGACGGGTCGCGGAAGGCGCAGTCGCGCACCCCGTAGGGCTGGTCGGCCGGTTCCTGGAGGACCTCGCCGCCCGCGGCGCGGATCTTCTCGAAGGTGGCGTCCACGTCGTCCGTCTGGAAGATCACTCCGCGCAGCAGCCCCTTGGCCAGCAGCTCCGCCATCGCCTGCCGGTCCGCGGGCGAGGCGTTGGGGTCCGCGAGCGGCGGTTCGAGGACGATCTCCACGTCCGGCTGCTCGGGCGACCCGACGGTCACCCAGCGCATCCCCTCGAAGCCGACGTCGTTGCGGACCTCCATGCCGAGCACGTCGCGGTAGAAGGCGAGCGCCTTGTCGTGGTCGTCGACGGCGATGAAGCACTGCGAGAGCTTGATGCTGTTCATGGCTCCGAACCTACGAGACGGCGCCGGATTCCGCTCCCGCTGTCCCGACGGCCGTCCCGCCGGGCGCCCGCACCGGGCGCGTACGGACCTTGGCCACGCACGCGGGAATGGCCGCGCCCGCCCCGTGCTCACGCGCCCGGTACGCGCTCGGGCTCTCGCCGACCAGCTCGGTGAAGCGCGAGCTGAACGACCCCAGCGACGTGCACCCGACCGCGAAGCAGACCTCCGTCACGCTCAGGTCGCCCCGGCGCAGCAGAGCCTTGGCCCGCTCGATGCGGCGGGTCATAAGGTAGCTGTAAGGCGTCTCGCCGTAGGCGGCGCGGAAGCTGCGGGAGAAGTGCCCGGCCGACATCAGGGCGACCCCGGCCAGGGCCGGGACGTCCAGCGGCTGCGCGTAGTCCCGGTCCATCATGTCGCGCGCGCGGCGCAGCCGTACGAGGTCCTCCAGGGATGTCACGTTCCTCAGGATCGCACGAGCCCGGAAGATCTTTGCATAAACGTGCGGCGATACGTATAGTCATGCCATCGATGAGGAGGGTCCGATGGTGGTACGTGTAGCGGTGGCCGGAGCGAGTGGATACGCGGGCGGTGAGGTCCTGCGCCTGCTCCTCGCGCACCCCGAGGTCGAGATCGGCGCCCTGACCGGCCACTCCAACGCGGGTGAGCTCTTCGGCAACCTGCAGCCGCACCTCGGCCCGCTCGCCGGCCGGACCCTGGAGGCGACCACCCCCGAGGTGCTCGCCGGCCACGACGTCGTGTTCCTGGCGCTCCCGCACGGACAGTCCGCCGCCGTCGCCGCCCAGCTCGGCGAGGACGTACTCGTCATCGACATGGGCGCCGACCACCGGCTCCGGGACTCCGCCGACTGGGACGCGTTCTACGGCGGCACGCATGCCGGGACCTGGCCCTACGGCCTGCCCGAGCTGCCGGGTGCCCGCGCCGCCCTCACCGGCGCCAAGCGCGTCGCCGTGCCGGGCTGCTTCCCCACGGCCGTCTCCCTCGCGCTCTTCCCCGCCTACCAGGCGCGGCTGGCCGAGCCCGAGGCCGTGATCGTCGCCGCCACCGGCACCTCCGGCGCGGGCAAGGCCCTCAAGACCAACCTCCTCGGCTCCGAGGTGATGGGCACCGTCACCCCCTACGGAGTCGGCGGCGCCCACCGGCACACCCCCGAGATGGTGCAGAACCTGACCCCGCTCGCCGGGGAGCGGGTATCCGTCTCCTTCACGCCCCACCTCGTCCCCATGGCGCGCGGGATCCTCGCGACCTGCTCCGCCAAGGCCCTCCCCGGCACCACCGCGGAATCGCTTCGCGCCGCCTACGAGAAGGCCTACGCGGACGAGCCCTTCGTCCAGCTGCTCCCCGAGGGCCGGTGGCCCACCACCAAGTCCGTCCAGGGTTCGAACGCCGTCCACGTGCAGGTCGCGTACGACGGGTCCGCCGGCCGCATCATCGCGATCAGCGCCATCGACAACCTGACCAAGGGGACCGCCGGCGGCGCGGTACAGAGCATGAACATCGCCCTCGGCCTCCACGAGAGCCTGGGTCTTTCCACGATCGGAGTGGCACCTTGAGCGTCACGGCAGCACAGGGATTCACGGCGGCGGGCATCGCCGCCGGGATCAAGGCGAACGGCAATCCCGACCTGGCCCTCGTGGTCAACAACGGGCCGCGGCTGTCCGCCGCGGGCGTCTTCACCTCGAACCGGGTCAAGGCCGCGCCCGTGCTCTGGTCCGAGCAGGTCCTGCGCGGCGGCGCCGTCTCCGCGGTCGTCCTGAACTCCGGCGGCGCCAACGCCTGCACCGGCCCCAAGGGCTTCCAGGACACCCACGCCACCGCCGAGAAGGTCGCCGCCGTGCTGAATCAGGCGGGGCTCGGCTCGGACGTCAACGCGGGCGAGGTCGCGGTCGCCTCCACCGGGCTGATCGGTGTACTGCTCCCCATGGACAAGCTGCTGCCCGGCGTCGAGACCGCCGCGGCCGCCCTGACCGCGGACGGCGGCGAGGCCGCGGCCATCGCCATCAAGACCACCGACACCGTGCACAAGACGGCCACCGTCTCCCGGGACGGCTGGACCGTCGGCGGCATGGCCAAGGGCGCGGGCATGCTCGCCCCGGGCCTCGCCACCATGCTCGTCGTCCTCACCACCGACGCCGACCTGGACAGCGCCACCCTCGACAGGGCCCTGCGCGCCGCCACCCGCACCACCTTCGACCGGGTCGACTCCGACGGCTGCATGTCGACCAACGACACCGTGCTGCTGCTCGCCTCCGGCGCGTCCGGCCAGGTCCCGGCGTACGAGGAGTTCGCGGAGGCCGTACGGACCGTCTGCGACGACCTGGCCCGCCAGCTCATCGGCGACGCCGAAGGCGCCAGCAAGGACATCCGCATCGAGGTCATCGGCGCGGCCACCGAGGACGACGCGGTCGAGGTCGGCCGCTCCATCGCCCGCAACAACCTGCTCAAGTGCGCCATCCACGGCGAGGACCCGAACTGGGGCCGGGTGCTCTCCGCCATCGGCACCACCAAGGCCGCGTTCGACCCGGACCGGCTCAACGTGGCCATCAACGACGTCTGGGTCTGCAAGAACGGCTCGGTCGGCGAGGACCGTGACCTGGTCAGCATGAAGGACCGCGAGGTCCGCATCACCGCGGACCTGTCCACCGGCTCCGAGTCCGCGGTCATCTGGGCCAACGACCTGACCGCCGACTACGTCCACGAGAACTCGGCGTACTCCTCATGAGCACCGCACGCAAGCACACGGCACTGCCCAAGGCGGAGATCCTGATCGAGGCCCTCCCGTGGCTCACCCGGCACAACGGCAAGATCGTCGTCATCAAGTTCGGCGGCAACGCCATGATCGACGAGGAGCTCAAGGCGGCCTTCGCCCAGGACGTGGTCTTCCTGCGGCAGGCCGGCCTCAAGCCCGTCGTGGTGCACGGCGGCGGCCCCCAGATCAACGCCCAGCTCGACAAGGAAGGCCTGGTCAGCGAGTTCAAGGCCGGCCTGCGCGTCACCACGCCCGACGCCATGGACGTCGTACGGATGGTCCTGGCGGGCCGGGTCCAGCGCGAGCTGGTCGGGCTGCTCAACCAGCACGGACCGCTCGCCGTCGGCCTGACCGGCGAGGACGCGCACACCATCACCGCCGTCAAGCACAGCCCCGAGATCGACGGCGAACTCGTCGACATCGGGCGGGTCGGCGAGATCACCGCCATAGACACGGGCGCGATCGAGGCGCTGCTGGCGGACGGCCGGATCCCGGTCATCTCCTCCATCGCGCGCAGCGCCGACGACCACCACGTCTACAACGTGAACGCCGACACGGCCGCCGCCGCGCTCGCCGCCGCACTCGGCGCCGAGACGCTGATGGTCCTCACCGACGTCGAGGGCCTCTACGCGGACTGGCCCAACAGCGACGAGGTCATCAGCCGGCTCACCGTCAGCGAGCTGGAGAAGCTGCTGCCCGAGCTGTCCAGCGGCATGGTGCCCAAGATGGAGGGCTGCCTGCACGCGGTGCGCGGCGGCGTCGGCACCGCCCGCGTGATCGACGGGCGGGTCCAGCACTCGATCCTGCTGGAGATCTTCACGGACGAGGGAATCGGCACGATGGTCGTGCCGGACGGAAAACAAGGGGGAGCGCAGTGACCGGCAACGAGGACTACCGCACCCGCTGGCAGGGTGCCCTGACCAACAACTACGGCACCCCGGCTCTGGCCCTCGTACGCGGCGAGGGCGCCCAGGTCTGGGACGCGGACGGCAAGCAGTACACCGACTTCGTCGGCGGCATCGCGGTCAACGCCCTCGGCCACGCCCACCCGGCGGTCGTCGAGGCCGTCACCGCGCAGATCCAGAGCCTCGGGCACGTCTCCAACCTCTTCGCCTCCGAGCCGGTCATCGCGCTCGGCGAGCGGCTGCTCCAGCTCTTCGGCCGCCCCGGCAAGGTGTTCTTCTGCAACTCCGGTGCGGAGGCGGTGGAAGCGGCCTTCAAGATCGGCCGACTGACCGGGCGGACCCACATGGTCGCCACCGACGGCGGCTTCCACGGCCGGACCATGGGCGCCCTCGCGCTCACCGGCCAGCCGAAGAAGCAGGAGCCCTTCCTGCCGCTGCCCGGCGACGTCACACACGTCCCGTACGGAGACGTCGAGGCCCTGCGGGCCGCCGTCACCGAGGAGACCGCGATCGTCGTCATCGAGCCCATCCAGGGCGAGAACGGCGTCGTCGTGCCCCCCGCCGGGTACCTGACGGCCGCCCGGGAGATCACCCGGGCCACCGGCACCCTGCTCGTGCTCGACGAGGTGCAGACCGGCATCGGCCGCTGCGGCCAGTGGTTCGAGCACCAGGCCCACGAGGGCGTGGAGCCCGACCTCGTCACGCTCGCCAAGGGGCTCGGCGGCGGCCTGCCGATCGGCGCGGTCGCGGCCTTCGGCGCCGCCGCCGACCTGCTCCAGCCCGGTCAGCACGGCACCACCTTCGGCGGCAACCCGGTCGCCTGTGCGGCCGGCCTCGCGGTCATCGACACCATCGCCGCCGACGGGCTGCTGGACCGGGTCAAGGAGCGGGGCGAACGGCTGCGCTCCGGAATCGAGGCCTCCGCCCACCCGCTCGTCTCCCACGTCCGCGGGTCCGGGCTCCTGCTGGGTATCGTGCTGACCGAGCCGCTCGCACCCCGGGTGCAGCAGGCGGCTCAGGACGCCGGCTTCCTGGTCAACGCGCCCGCCCCCGACGTCGTACGGCTCATGCCGCCGTTCGTGCTCACGGAGGCCGAGGCGGACGCGTTCCTCCGGGCACTGCCCGGCATCCTCGACGCAGCCCATGGGGACGGATCCGGAGAATGAGACGACGATGAGTCAGCCGCAGGACAACGAGCACCGGGGGTCCCCCCAGACGGAGTCCGGGGGAGGCCCGGCCGTCCCGCAGACCCGAACCGCCCGCCACCGCCGGATCGTGGACATCCTCAACCGGCAGCCGGTCCGCTCCCAGAGCCAACTGGCCAAGCTGCTCGCCGACGACGGGCTGAGCGTCACCCAGGCGACGCTCTCCCGCGACCTCGACGAGCTGGGCGCGGTGAAGATCCGCAACACCGGCGGCGAGCTGATCTACGCGGTGCCCAGCGAGGGCGGCTTCCGCACCCCGCAGGCGCCGCTGGGGGAGTCGGCGAAGGAGGAGCGCATGCGGCGCCTCTCCGGGGAACTGCTGATCTCGGCGGAGGCCTCCGCCAACCTCGTCGTCCTGCGCACCCCGCCGGGCGCGGCCCAGTTCCTCGCCTCGGCGATCGACCAGGCCGAACTGCGGGCGATCCTCGGCACGATCGCGGGGGACGACACCCTGATGCTCATCAGCCGCGACCCGGAGGGCGGCCAGGCGCTCGCCGACCACCTCCTGCGCCTGGCGCAGAAGGAGGGCTGACCCCCGGGGCCCGTCCGGCCGCGTGCCCGGTCCTCAGTACCGGGTCACGGCCAGGGCCCCCGACGCGGTGCCGATCGCGATGTGCGGCCGGCGCCGCGGGTCCGCCCAGCGCAGGATCTCGCGCATCGCCCGCTCCGGCACGGACACGCAACCGGCCGTCGCGCCCTTGCCGTTGACGTGCAGGAAGATCCCCGCGCCCCGGCCGCGCACCGGCTCGTCGTAGTTGAAGGCGATGAGCAGCGCGTGCGCGTACTGCTTCTCGTACGTCACCAGGTGCTCGGCCTCGCCGGGAGCGCAGTCCGCGGGCAGCGGCTCCACCCAGCGGTTGTAGGCGGTGGACGCGTTGTCCTGGCACCACCACGAACGGTCCGTCACCCGCCGGTAACCGTAGGAGGTTCCGGCGGGGGCGCGGCGGATCCCGAAGGCGTACGGCAACGCGTAGAGCCCCGTCGGCGTGGTGCTGGTGCCCTGCGTACGGGTCGCCCCCTCGGCCAGGCCGTTCGCCCCGAAGCGGGCGGGCGCGCTCCCGGCCTCGTACCAGCGCCCCGCCCGCCGGTCCCACCAGGTGAGCCGCCCGGCGGTGGAGCCGGCGGCGGGCGCGACGGCGGTGATCAGCTGGCTGCCGCCGCCGGTCCCCGCGAGCCTGGCGGGCAGCGGGGGGCGGTCCGGAAGGCCTTGGGGCAGCAGGGCCGTGACGATCAGTGAGCCCGTGACGAGAGCGGTACGCAGCACATCTCAGACGGTACGGGGCGGAAGCGGCAGGGGGAGCGCAGGCAGGCCGTCGAGGCTCGTCCCGATGAATTCCTTCTTCTCGCAGTACGCGTTGAACTCCTCGTCCGTCTTGCGGCCGAAGTACTCCGCGTGCAGGGTCCGCTCGCCCTGGTACTCCATGAAGGGGACGGCGTACCCGCACACGTCGGCTATCCGGCGGGCGTGGACGAGGACGACCGCCCGGGCGGCGGGCCCGTCGGCGTCGCCGAACAGGGCGACCAGCTCCTCCCAGCGCGGGTCGTCGCGGAAGACGGCCTCGCCCTCGCCGTGGATGCGCACGATGTTCGGCGGCCCGGAGAACGCGCACCACATCAGGGTGATCCGGCCGTTCTCACGGAGGTGGGCGATGGTCTCGGCGCCGCTGCCGCCGAAGTCGAGGTACGCGAGGGTCTGCTCGTCGATGACGACGAGGGTCCCGGCACGGCCCTTGGGGGACAGGTTGATGTGACCGTCACCGGCGAGCGGTGCGGTCGCCGTGAAGAAGATCGGCTGCTCCTCGATGAACTTTCGGAGCCTGCCGTCTATCCGTTCGTAGAGTTTTCCCATGATCGCGATTATCGGTTACGGGCTGGCGCGGCCGGCGGTCCAGCACCCCTAACCGGGCTTCAGGGTGTCCTTCCAGTCCCAACCCCGCAGGGTGTCCTTGGCGAGCTCGCGCAGGCCGGCGTCCCGCACGTCCAGCAGACCGACGGCGGCTCGCAGGGCGGGGAGGCCCCCCTGGACCCGCAGCAGCCGGAACGCGGCGCGGCGGGTGTGCGGCGGCAGGTCGCGCGCCGTGCGTTCGGCCAGCCATTCGGGAGGCAGCCGGTGGGCGTACGGGAGCAGGCTCCGGGCGACCTCGCGGGCCACCCCCGGACACGGGTCGTCGAGCAGCGGCCGCAGCAGGAGCTCGAAGTGGGTGGTGTCCAGGCGGCGCAGCCCGGCCACGGCCGCGGCCCGCACCGCGCCGGAGGGGTGCCGCAGCAGGGCCCGGACCAGCGGCCCGTCCTCGCGGCCCGCGCACTCGGCGAAACCGGCCACCGCGTACGGGGTCACCCGCTCCGGGTCCGTGACCAGCTCGCGGTAGCGGGCGTACGGGTCGCCGCCGGCCTGGCGGACCAGCCAGCGGGCGCACGCCCGGACCAGCTCCGAGCGGTCGGTGAGGTGCGCTCCGGCCTCGGCGGCCCGGCCGGCCCCGCGCAGGGCGGTCACCCCGCCGGAGCGGACCATCGGGACGCGGGCGGTGAGCAGGGCGTCGATCGCCGCGTCGTCCGCCCCGTCGGCTGCCATGGCCGCGAGCACGGCGTCCGCCCACATGCGGGCCGTCAGGGGATCGGTCTCGGCGGCCGCGAGCAGGGCCTGCTCCCGCAGGCCGAAACGGCCGCTCTCCAGCGACACGCGCACGGCGAAGCGCCGGGTCGGCAGATCGGAGCTCGCGCGCAGGCGGCCCAGGATCCCGTCGCGCTGCTCGGTGGTCAGGGAGTTCCAGCTCCACGTCGTCGAGGGCTGCCCGGGGCGCCACCACGCGGCGAGAACGGAGTACCGGCCGCTCAGCGCGGCCTCCAGCTGCTCCACCGCCCAGGCGCCGTGCTCGCGCGCACCGAGCCGCAGGACGAGCGGTGCGAGTTGGGCCAGGAGGTGTTCGGGGTCCTTGGCCACCAGCCTGCCGAGCACCCGCCGGGCGCGCTCCCGCACCGGCTGGGCCCAGTCGGCGCACCGGATCAGCACGAGCTGCGGGGGCGGGTGGCGCCACGCGGCCAGCGCGGACGCGCGGACCCGCCCGTCGGGGTCGCACAGCCGGGCCTCGATCCGGTCGCGGCGCAGCGGCCCGTACGTGCGGGAGTGCAGGAGCCTGACCTCCTCGTCGAAGGCCGTCCAGGCCGCCGGCCCGTTCGAGGCGAACCGGCCGGCGACGGGCAGCGGGTACTCCCGTGTCAGCAGCGCCGCCGCCACGGAGCGGCCTTCCTCGATGTCCTGTCGTACGCCCACCACGTGCCCTCCCCCGATGTGCGGTGCCCGCTGATCGTAGGGGGCCCGCCGTACCCGCTGCCGCCGATATCCGGGGCGGTCAGAGCACACGGCGGGGCTTGATTGACGAAACATACGGAGTAATGCATAGTTATGCCTGCAGGACGCGCTGTAAGGCGGAACCTGGTGCCGGCCTCGGCCGGCCTTGTCCAGCTGTACCTGACCGCCTCCCCGTTACCTCCGCGGCGGGGAGGCGGTTGCACGTCCGAAGCCTTACACGTGGTCAAAGCCATGCAGTCTTGAGGAGCAGTAGCTGTGAGCAGCAACAACGGTGACGTCCGGCTCTGGGGCGGCCGGTTCGCCGACGGCCCGGCCGAGGCCCTCGCGAAGCTGTCCGCGTCGGTCCACTTCGACTGGCGCCTCGCGCCGTACGACATCGCCGGATCCCGCGCGCACGCCCGAGTGCTCCACAAGGCGGGGCTGCTCACCGCCGACGAACTCGACCGCATGATCGCCGGGCTGGACCGGCTCGAAGCCGATGTGGCCGACGGCTCCTTCACCGGCACCATCGCCGACGAGGACGTGCACACCGCGCTGGAGCGCGGCCTGCTGGAGCGGCTCGGCCCGGACCTCGGCGGCAAGCTGAGGGCCGGCCGGTCCCGCAACGACCAGGTGGCCACCCTCTTCCGGATGTACCTGCGCGACCACGCCCGGATCATCGGCGGCCTGATCGCCGACCTCCAGGACGCGCTGGTGGGCCTCGCCGAGACCCACGCGGACGTGGCGATGCCGGGCCGCACCCACCTCCAGCACGCCCAGCCCGTGCTCTTCGCCCACCACGTGCTCGCCCACGTGCAGTCCCTGTCCCGGGACGCGGAGCGGCTGCGCCAGTGGGACACCCGGACCGCGGTCTCCCCCTACGGCTCGGGCGCCCTGGCCGGCTCCTCCCTCGGACTGGACCCGGAGGCGGTCGCCGCGGACCTGGGCTTCGAGCGGGGCTCGGTCGGCAACTCCATCGACGGCACGGCCTCGCGCGACTTCGTCGCCGAGTTCGCCTTCATCACCGCGATGATCGGGATCAACCTCTCCAGGATCGCGGAGGAGATCATCATCTGGAACACGAAGGAGTTCTCCTTCGTGACGCTGCACGACGCCTTCTCCACCGGGTCGTCGATCATGCCGCAGAAGAAGAACCCGGACATCGCCGAGCTGGCGCGCGGCAAGTCGGGCCGCCTCATCGGCAACCTGACGGGTCTCCTCGCGACCCTCAAGGCGCTGCCCCTGGCCTACAACCGCGACCTCCAGGAGGACAAGGAGCCGGTCTTCGACTCCTGCGACACCCTCGAGGTCCTGCTCCCCGCCTTCACCGGCATGATGGCCACCCTCACGGTCAACCGGGAGCGGATGGAGGAGCTGGCTCCGGCGGGCTTCTCGCTGGCCACCGACATCGCTGAGTGGCTGGTCAAGCAGGGCGTCCCGTTCCGGGTCGCGCACGAGGTGGCCGGCGAGTGCGTCAAGGAGTGCGAGGGGCTCGGCATCGAGCTGGACGAGCTCACCGACGAGCAGTTCGCCAAGATCTCGGAGCACCTGACCCCCGAGGTCCGCACCGTCCTCAACGTCCCCGGCGCCCTCGCCTCCCGCAACGGCCGCGGCGGCACCGCCCCGTCCGCCGTCGCCCTCCAGCTCACCGAGCTGAAGGCGGACCTGGTCATCCAGCACGCCTGGGCGGCCCACAAGCAGTAGCGGCACGACCCCGAGGGGGCGGCCGGAGCACACGCTCCGACCGCCCTTCCGGCGTTCACGCGGCCCAGTCCGCCAGCGCGTCGAAGTCGGGGCGGGTCAGACCGATCCGCTCGTCGATCCGCATGAGCAGCGCCCGTGCCGGATGGCGCTGGTCGACGTACTCGTGGTCCATCGCCGTGATGTCGTCGTCGATCCAGGCGAAGGGCCGCCTCCCGGCGTACTCCAGGACGTACTGCGTCTTCCAGAACGTGCCGCGCGGCGCCCGTCCGTGCATCACCGGCCAGTCGATGAAAGGGAGCCTCGGCAGGCCCAGGTGCGGCCCGATCCAGTCGTTCGCCTCGTCCTTCCACGTCGTGGCCCACACGAGCTCGTACAAGTCCGCCAGCGCGAGCAGCTCCGCCCCGTGGGCGGGGTTGAGCCAGACCCGCAGGGGCTTGGCGCTCTCGGCCTCCCTCCAGCCGGTGGGGCGCATCCGGTGGGTGGTGTAGCCCTCGGGGCGGCGCTGGGCCCTGGCGGCGTACGGGTTCAGCGGCCCGTCGACGTCGATCAGCAGCAGGGGTCTCATCCGCGCATCCTTCCTCTCCGGCAGCCCTGGGGCAGCCTGATTTTTCTTCGGAATGAGACGTAGGAGTCTCATTTGGGGTACGCTTGTCTCATGGCCATGGATCGTGACCAGGTGCTCCGCGACGCGGCGGCCCTGCTCTCCCGGAAATCGACCGCCACGATGGACGAGGTCGCCCGCGCCGCCGGAATCGGGCGCGCGACCCTCCACCGGCACTTCGCCGGGCGCGACGCCCTCGTACGGGCCCTCGAAGAGCTCGGCATCCGGGAGTTCGAGGTGGCGTTCGACAACGCCCGCCTCGACGAGGGCAGCGCGATCGACGCACTGCGCAGGCTCGTCGCCGAATCGGAGCCCAACGCCGAACTGCTGGCCTTCCTCGTCACCGAGAACCAGCTGTTCGAGGGCGACCAGGTCAACGAGGGCTGGGCACGGCTCGACGCCCGGGTCGGCGCGCTCTTCCGGCGCGGCCAGGAAGAGGGCGACATCCGCATCGACCTGAGCCCCGCCTGGCTCACCGAGGCCCTCTACGGCCTCATCGGCACCTGCGCCTGGGCCGTCATGGACGGCCGGGTCGCCGCCAAGGACTTCCAGTACATGATCATCGAGCTGCTGCTCGGTGGCGTCAAACGGAGCGTGGAGTGATGAGCAGCACCAAGCAGTCGAGCCTGATCGAGGAGACGGGGGTGCGCAGCGGGGGCCGGGGGCGCTGGCTGGCGCTCTCGGTGCTCGTGCTGGCCGTGCTGCTGGTCGCGGTGGACGCCACCGTGCTCGGCCTCGCCACCCCCTCGCTCTCCGAGGACCTCAAGCCGTCCGGCACCCAGCTGCTGTGGATCGGCGACATCTACTCCTTCGTCATCGCCGGACTCCTGGTGTCGATGGGCAGCCTCGGTGACCGGATCGGCCGCAAGAAGCTGCTCCTCGCCGGCGCCACCGCCTTCGGCGCACTCTCGGTCCTCAACGCCTGCGCCACCAGCCCCGAGATGATGATCGTCACCCGGGCCCTGCTCGGTGTGGCCGGCGCGACCCTGATGCCCTCCACCCTCGCGCTGATCCGCAACATCTTCCACGACCCCAAGGAGCGCAGCCTCGCCATCGGCATCTGGGGCGCGACCGCCTCCGCCGGCGCCGCCGTCGGTCCGGTCGTGGGCGGAGCCCTGCTCCAGCACTTCTACTGGGGCTCGGTCTTCCTCATCAACCTCCCCGTGATGATCGTCCTGGTCGTCGTCGGGATCAAGCTGCTCCCCGAATCCAGGAACCCGGTCGCCGGTCCCTGGGACCTCGTCAGCGTCGGCCTCTCCCTGGTCGGTGTCATCGGTGTCGTCTACGCCGTCAAGGAAGCCGCCACCCACGGCCTGACCCGGGAGGTCGTGGCCACCGCGGTGCTCGGCGCGGCCGCCCTGTACGCCTTCGTCCGGCGCCAGTTCACCCTGCCGTCCCCGCTGCTCGACATGCGGCTCTTCCGGCACCGCGGCTTCTCCGGCGCGGTCCTCGCCGACCTGCTCACCGTCTTCGGCCTCTCCGGGCTCGTCTTCTTCCTCTCGCAGTTCCTCCAGCTCGTCCAGGGCCGCGACCCGCTCGAAGCCGGCCTCGCCGAACTGCCGGCCGCCATCGGCGCGGTGGTCACGGGCCTCGTCGCGGGCCGCTACGCCCGCAGGTACTCGGTCCGCGCCGTCGTGACGGGCGGCCTCGCCGCCATCGGCCTGGCCCTGGGCGCGCTGACCCTGCTCCACAAGGAGACCGGCTTCCCGCTGCTCGGCGCGGCCCTGCTCGTCGTCGGCCTCGGCGCCGGGTTCTCCTTCACCGTCACCGCCGATGTGATCCTCTCCAGCGTGCCCAAGGAGCAGGCCGGTTCCGCCTCCGCCGTCTCCGAGACGGCGTACGAGCTCGGCGCCGCCCTCGGTATCGCCCTGCTCGGCTCCATCGTCACCGGTGTCTACCAGGGCTTCACCGCCCCGGAGTCCGTCGCGGGCCCGGCGGCCGACGCGGCCCACGAGTCCCTCGGCGGAGCCGTCGAGGTGGCCAAGAGCCTGGACCCGGCCACCGCCGGCCCGATGGTCGAGGCCGCCCAGGTGGCCTTCGTGGACGGCCTGCGGTTCGCCTCGGGCGTCGGCGCGGCCGTCCTGCTGGCCACCGCCGTCGCCGCCTGGTTCCTGCTGAGGGGCCAGGAGCTCCAGGAGGGAGTCCAGCACTGACGCCCGCCCAAGGGGTGCTGCCCCGCCGGGAGTTGACAGTCCGTCGAAACCCGGGACACCATCCCCGCGATGGAGATCAACGATCTGACCCCGGCCGAACGCCGCGTATGGGACGCCTTCACGCGCGGTGAGGCCGTCGACTTCCGCGAGAGCCCCGACGAGGAACCCACCGACGGGGCCTCGTGGGGGCCCGAGCGGACCGTACGCGCCGAGATGCTCCAGGCCCTCCTGGCCACCAGCCCGTCGGCGCCCGGCAAGATCGCCGGTCTCGACGTCAAGGGCGCCCGCATCAGTGGCAAGCTGGACCTCAAGTACTCCGTGATCGACGCCCCCATGCGGCTCCGCAGTTGCTGGTTCGAACGCAAACCCATGCTCTTCGGCGCCCGGTTGCGCACGCTCAACCTCACCGACTCGGTCCTGCCGGGGCTGACCGCCGGGACCCTCCGCGTAGAAGTCGAGCTGCGGATGGCCTGCTGCCGGATCACCGGTCCGGTCCGCCTGGCCGGAGCCCAGATATCCGGCGGCCTGTTCCTCCAACGGGCGGTGATCGGCACACCCGACGCCGCTGAGGAGACGGCGGAGTCGCCGCTGCAGATCAACCACGCCGGCATCGGCACCGACGTCATCGCCACGGAACTCACCGTCCACGGCCAGACACGCGTCAACGGTGCCGTCGTCGGCGGCCAGATCAATCTCGACGACGCCCGCCTGCTGGCCCCCGGCGCCACGGCCCTGCACGCCGAGACCCTGACCGTCGGCACCGACCTGCGGGCCATGCGGGCCGAGCTGAGCGGCCGGGTCAACCTCACGGGCGCCCGTATACCGGGCCAGCTCAACCTCGCCCACGCCCGCCTCGCCAACCCCGGAGGGGTCGCTCTGCGCGCCTCCAGCTGCGTGATCGGTGAGGTGTGGCTGCGAGGTTGTCAGAGGATCGAGGGCGGGGTGAACCTGCGCCGCTCGCAGTTCGACCTCCTGCATGTGCCGGCCGGGACCTGGCCCGAGCAGATCCGCATCGACGGGCTCAGCTACCGCACCCTGGCCCCGCACCTGCCCGCCGAGGAGCGGCTCCCCGCCCTGGAGCGGGAGGAGTCCGGCTACCTCCCGTACGCCTACGAGCAGCTCGCCGCGGCCTACCGCACGGCCGGCGACGAGGCGGCCGCCCGGACCGTGCAGCTCGCCAAACTGCGCAGGCACCGCCGCACCCTGCCACGGCCCGCCCGGTTCTGGGGGCTGCTCCAGGACGCCACCGTCGGGTACGGCTTCCGGCCGCTGCGCGCGGCGGGCTGGCTGCTGGCGCTGCTGCTGATCGGGTCGCTCGCGTACGGGACCCACCCGCCGAGGGAGCTGAAGGCGGGGGAGGCGCCGGAGTTCAATCCGGTCTTCTACACGATCGACCTGATGCTGCCGATCATCGGCTTCGGCCAGGAACAGGCGTTCGCGCCCGCCGGCTGGTACCAGTGGCTGTCGTACCTGCTGATCGTGACCGGCTGGGTCCTCGCCACGACCACGCTGGCGGGCGTCAGCCGGTCACTCCAGCGGCAGTAGGTGCTACGCCGCCTTCGCTTTGGTGGCGTACATGTCCACGTACTCCTGGCCCGAGAGCCGCATGACCTCGGCCATCACCGAGTCGGTGACGGCGCGCAGCACGTACCGGTCGCGGTCCATGCCCTCGTAGCGGGAGAACTCCATCGGCTCGCCGAACCGGACGGTGACCCGGCCCGGGCGCGGCATGCCGGCGCCGCCGGGCTGGAGCTTGTCGGTGCCGATCATCGCGAACGGGACCACCGGGGCGCCGGTCATCAGCGTCAGGCGGGCGATGCCGGTGCGGCCGCGGTAGAGCCGGCCGTCGGGGGAGCGGGTGCCCTCGGGGTAGATGCCGAAGATCCGGCCCTCCTCCAGGATGCGGCGGCCGGTCATCAGGGCGGCGACCCCGCCGTTGGCCCCGTCGCGGTCGACGGGGATCATGCCGGCGCCGGTGAAGAACCACGCCATGAGCCGGCCCTTGAGCCCCTTGCCCGTCACGTACTCGTCCTTGCCGATGAAGTGGACCGTGCGGTCGCACACCAGGGGCAGGATCATCGAGTCGATGAAGGTGAGGTGGTTGCCCGCCAGGATCACCGGTCCGGAGCCGGGGATGTTCTCGACGCCCTCCACACGGGTGCGGAACATCAGGCGCATGACCGGTCCGACAGTGGCTTTGATGAGGCGCGTACGGAACAACGTGGGCCCTCCGGCATCGAAAAGCGGATCGCGCGAATCCCACCCTACGGCGGTAGCGCAGGTGAGGACGATACTCGCGGCCCGGCGCTGATCGCACATCGGGTTCACGCATCGGATACGCAGTGTTGACGCACGTTTCCGCCATGTTCCCCGCGCGCCGGTCCCCCGGACACCTCCGCTTGCCTACCATCGGCACGCAATTCCGGGCCTTTCGACGAGCGGGGAGTGGCACTCATGACGCAGGGTGGGGCAGCGCGGCGCACGGTCCTGGGGGCGGCCGTACTGGCGGCCGGGACGGGTGTCGCCGGACTCTCGGCGGGATCCGCCCGGGCGTCCGGGAGCGGGGCCGAGCACAGGGACGACCTCCCCCACCCGGCCGTCATCGGCCACCGCGGGGCCAGCGGATACCGGCCCGAGCACACCATCGGCTCGTACCAGCTCGCCCTCGACCTCGGCGCCGACGTCATCGAGCAGGACCTGGTACCCACCCGCGACGGCCACCTGGTGTGCCGTCACGAGAACGAGATCGGCGGGACCACCGACGTCGCCGACCACCCCGAGTTCACCTCCCGGCGCACCACCAAGACCGTCGACGGGGTCTCCGTGACGGGCTGGTTCACCGAGGACTTCACCCTCGCCGAGCTGCAGACCCTGCGCGCGAAGGAACGCATCCCCGCCGTGCGCCAGCGCAACACCCTCTACGACGGCCGGTGGACCGTGCCCACCTTCGAGGAAGTGCTGCGCTGGGCCGACCGCGAGGGCAGGCGGCGCGGCCGCAGGGTCTGGCTGCACGTCGAGACGAAGCACCCCAGCTACTTCCGGGGCCTCGGCCTCGGCCTGGAGGAGCCCCTCGCCAAGCTGCTGCGCCGCTACGGGCGCGACGGCCGGGGCGCGCCCGTGTTCCTCCAGTCCTTCGAGCCCTCCAGCATCCAGCGGCTCTCCCGGCTGGTCTCCGCGCCCCGCGTGGTGCTGCTGTCCGCGGCGGGCAGCCGCCCCTGGGACTTCGAACAGGCCAAGGACCCCCGCACGGTCGCGGACCTGGTCAAGCCCGAGGGCCTGAAGTGGATCGCCGGCTTCGCCCAGGGCATCGGCCCCACCATGGACCTGATCCTCCCGCGCGGCGCGGACGGCAGGCTCGGCGCCCCGACCACCCTGGTCGCGGACGCGCACGCCCAGGGACTCGTGCTGCACCCCTACACCGCGCGCAACGAGAACAGCTTCCTGCCCGCCGAGTACCGCAAGGGCACCGACCCCACCGCGTACGGGGACGCCTTCGGCGCTTTCAAGACGTACTTCGAACAGGGCATCGACGGCATCTTCACCGACAATCCGGACACCGGGGTGCTCGCGGCGGAGGCCTTCCGGCCCGGCCGACGCCCCGTCAACCGCTGAACGGAGCTTCCCGTACGAGTGGGCCGGGCCCGGTGGGGAAACCACCGGGCCCGGCCCACTCGTCCCGCCCGGCATGGACCTGCTGAACGAACTGGGCCCCCTGCTCTCCGCCGAGGCGGCCGCGGAGGCGCCGGGCACCGGAGTGGACGCGGCCGACCTGGAACAGGCCGTCTGGGTCAGACTGCTGGAGCAGGGGGGACGCACCCCCGGACCCGCCGAGCCGGCCCGCTGGCTCCGCCGGGCGGTGCGCGCGGAGGCCCGCCGCGCCCGGCGCCGCGCCCGCCGGGAGATCCCCTACGACCGTCCGCAGGGTCCGCCGGCCGCCTCCGGACCGGAGGACGCCCTCCTGCACGGGGAGGAGAACCGGGTCCTGCGGTCGGCCGTCGCCCGATTGCCGGGACGGTGTCCCGAACTGATGAGGGCACTTCTTTCGCCCAGGGACCTCACCTACCGTGAAATCGCAGGAGAGTTGGGTATCTCACAAGGAAGTTTAGGGCCCGTCCGTTCCCGTTGCCTGGGATGTCTGCGCAGAATGCTGGCTGCAGAGGTTGCGGCTCCTGGCCTGTGGGGAAAGGAGCGGTAGACCATCGGGCCAGCAGGTGAGCGGGAGGCATGCGCACATGGGCATGAGCGTGACCATTTCGGCGGCGGCCGCCGAGGATGCCGAGCAGATCTTCAAGCTGCAGTACCTCGCCTTCCAGAGCGAGGCCGCGCTGTACGGCAACTACCTCATCCAGCCGCTCACCCAGTCCCTGGACTCCCTCAAGGGGGAGCTGGCGACGGACACCGTCCTGGTGGCCCGTCTCGGCGACGAGGTGGTCGGCACGGTCCGCGGCACGGTGGACGAGGACGGCACCGGCAGGATCGCGAAGCTCTGCGTCCACCCGCGCCTGCAGGGCCACGGACTCGGCGGCCGGCTGCTGCGCGCGGTGGAAGAGGCCCTCTCGGGCGGCGGCGCCACCACCCGCTTCCGCCTGCACACCGGCCACAAGAGCGAGTCCAACCTGCGGCTCTACCGCAAGGCGGGCTACACCCAGGTCGGCGGCCGCACCGCCTCGGACGGCGTACGGCTGGTGATCCTGGAGAAGGAGACCAAGGACCCGGCCGAGTTCACCGTCAGCGCGTAGCCGTACGGTCCCCGTTCAGCGCCTGCGCAGCCACAGCATCCCGGTGACCGGAAGGATCACCGGGATGAACAGGTAGCCCATGCCGAAGGACGACCACACCGTCGGCTCGGGGAACGCCTCCGGGCGGACCAGGGTCCACGTGCCCACGACCAGTACGCCGGTCAGCTCGGCGGCGCAGCACACCAGCGCCGCCCGGCGGGCCGCTTCCCCGCCGCGCACGAGCGAGTACGTGATGAACGCGTATACGACCGCTGCCACCGCGGAGAGCGAGATCGCGAGCGGTGCCCGGTCGAACTGGGTCGAGATCTGGTAGGCCGAGCGCGAGAGCGCGCCCACCACCATCACCCCGTACAGCCATACGAGCAGCGTTCCGGGGCCGGAGACCAGCCGCTTGCGCGCCGCCGGTCCGGCCGTGGTCGTCGTGTCAGGCACCGGGGGTCCCCCAGATGTCATAGAGCCGTACTTCGAGGACGGCGAGGACGAACGCGCCCGCGGCCACCGTCACCGAACCCCACTTGGTCCGCTCGGTGAGCGACAGCATCCCGGCGGCCGGGACCGCGGCGAACGCGCCGATCAGGTAGGCCACGAAGATCACGTTGCCCTCGTCGGGCTTCTCGCCCCGGGCGAGCTGCACCAGTCCTATGACCAGCTGGGCCAGGACCAGCAGGGTCACCACGGCCATGCCGATGAAGTGCCAGTCCTTGGTCGGCGTGTCCCGCCACGCGGCGTGACCGCACCAGGCGGCGAGGGCGAGTGCGGCCACGCCGATGGCGACCGTCAGGGCGTCGAGCATGCTGCGAGGGTATTACGGGCCGAAAGACCCGATGCGCGCGCCCCTCTTTCCCCGGCTTTGCCGCAGGGCGTGAAGCCGCACGCCGAAGCGCTCCCGTCCGACTGCGACGGCCCGCCATCCGGGGCCCGCCGAGGGCCGGCCGGGCGAGACCGGTATCGCGCCCGGGCCGGTGGGCGCCTGCGGCGTCGTCCGGCGGAGCGTGGCCTTGACCACAAGGCGCACGGCCGCCGCACTCGACGCGGATCCGGCCGTCCGGGACCTGCCCGCCCTGTCCGTGCAGGTCGGCAGCGGGCTCCTGACCAGCGGGACGGACGCCGAGCCCCGACCGGTGATGTCCGGAATACGATCGAAATCCGTCCGCTATACGGACACTGTTGATCGGTGAAGCGACATGTCTGCTTTACTGGGGCCCATGACCACGACGAGCAGCCGCGCCCTTGCGACCGAGGCGACCACGACGCCCGGTGCTCGTTGTATGTGTCGAATGTGCGCCTTCTGAGGGCCCCCTCCGCAAGCCTCGCGCCCCGAAGCGAGACCGGCCGAGCCCGTCCACGCATCCCGGACCGCTCCTGCCCCGCGCACGCGTCGAGACCGCCGATTCATCCCGGTTTCAGCCCGTATCGCGTCCCCAGATGTTTGCCCCGTACACGGCACCCGCACGCGCCGTGCACTCGACAGCGACGGAATTCCTGTGATCACCACATCGGGCCTCACGAAGGTCTACCCATCCCGTGACCGCGAGGTCACCGCCCTGGACGGCGTCGACCTGCACGTCCGCGAGGGCGAGGTCTACGGAGTCATCGGCCAGAGCGGCGCCGGCAAGTCCTCCCTGATCCGCTGCGTCAACCTGCTGGAGCGGCCCACCAGCGGCACCGTGACCGTCGACGGCGTCGACCTCACCGCGCTCGCCGGCCGCGGCCGGCGAGCCGGCAGGGAACTGCGCCGGGCCCGCAGCCGCATCGGCATGGTCTTCCAGCACTTCAACCTGCTGTCCTCGCGCACGGTCCAGGCCAACATCGAGCTGCCCCTGGAGATCCTGGGCGTCTCCGGCCGTGAGCGCGCCCGCAAGGCCCTCGAACTCCTCGACCTGGTCGGCCTCGCCGACAAGGCCAAGGCCTACCCGTCCCAGCTCTCCGGCGGCCAGAAGCAGCGCGTCGGCATCGCCCGCGCCCTCGCCGGCGACCCCAAGGTGCTGCTCTCCGACGAGGCCACCAGCGCCCTGGACCCGGAGACCACCCGCTCCGTCCTGCAGCTGCTGCGCGACCTCAACCGCCAGCTCGGCCTCACCGTCCTGCTCATCACGCACGAGATGGACGTGGTCAAGTCCGTCTGCGACTCGGCCGCCCTGATGAAGCGGGGCCGGATCGTCGAATCCGGCACCGTCTCCGAGCTCCTCGCCACCCCCGGCTCCGAGCTCGCCGCCGAACTCTTCCCCGTCACCGGAACCGCGACCGGCCCCGACCGCACCGTCGTCGACGTCACCTTCCACGGCGACGCCGCCACCCAGCCGGTCATCTCCCAGCTCTCGCGCACCTACAACGTCGACATCTCGATCCTCGGCGCCGCGATGGACACCGTCGCGGGCAAGCAGATCGGCCGGATGCGCATCGAGCTCCCCGGCCGCTACGAGGAGAACGTCGTCCCGGTGGGCTTCCTGCGCGAGCAGGGCCTCCAGGTCGAACTCGTCGGGGCGGACGCCGCCGCCGACGCCCTGAACGACGAACTCGCCGCGCTGGTCGAGGATGGTGCCAAGTGACCTGGTCCGAGATGCAGCCCCTGCTCACCCAGGGCACCTACGACACCCTCTACATGGTGCTGTGGTCGACCCTGGTGACCGTCCTCGGCGGTCTGCCCATCGGCATCCTGCTCGTCCTCACGGACAAGGGAGGCCTCCTGCGGAACCGGCCCCTCAACAAGGTCCTGGGCGTGATCGTGAACATGGGGCGCTCGCTCCCGTTCATCATCCTGCTGATCTTCCTGATCCCGGTCACCACCGCGGTCGTCGGGACCTTCATCGGCCCCACCGCCATGATCGTCCCGCTCTCCATCGGCGCGATCCCCTTCTTCGCCCGGCTCGTCGAGACCGCCGTCCGCGAGGTGGACCACGGCCTGATCGAAGCCGTCGAGTCCATGGGCGGCGGCATCCCCACCCTGGTCGGCAAGGTGCTCCTGCCCCAGGCCCTGCCCTCCCTGGTCGCCGGGGTCACCACCACCGTCATCACGCTGGTCGGCTACTCGGCGATGGCCGGTGCGGTCGGCGGCGAAGGGCTCGGCTCCAAGGCCATCACCTACGGCTTCCAGCGCTTCGAGACCGGCTTCATGGTCGCCACCGTCGTGGTGCTGATCCTCCTCGTCACCGTGATCCAGCTGATCGGCGACGGAGTGGTCCGGCTCCTGGCCCGCCGCGGCCGCACGGCCTGACCGTCTGACCGCCCGAACAGACTTTCCCCTCAGAGCCCGCACTTGTCGTGCTTGGGCCACATCCCTGAAAAATTGTCAGAAAGGCACTCTTCGTGCGTAAGAACGTCAAGATCACCGCCCTGGCCGCCACCGCCTCCGCGCTCGCGCTCGGCCTCACCGCCTGCGGCAGCTCCTCCGACCCGTCCACCGCCAAGGCCGACGGGGGCAAGACCGACGAGACCAAGCCCCTCGTCATCGCGGCCTCCCCGAGCCCGCACGCCGACATCCTGAACTTCGTCAAGGACAAGCTCGCCGCCAAGGAGGGCCTCAAGCTGGAGGTCAAGGAGTTCACGGACTACGTCCTGCCGAACACCGCCACCGAGCAGGGCCAGGTCGACGGCAACTTCTTCCAGCACAAGCCGTACCTCGACGACTTCAACAAGAAGAACGGCACACACATCGTGCCCGTCGTGAACGTGCACCTGGAGCCCCTCGGCCTCTACTCCAAGAAGGTCAAGGCCCTCTCGGACATCAAGGCCGGCCAGACCGTGGCCGTACCCAACGACACCACCAACGAGGGCCGCGCCCTCCAGCTGCTCGCCGCCAACAACCTGATCACCCTCAAGGAGGGCGTCGGCACCAGCGCCAAGCTGTCCGACATCACCGACAAGAAGGGCCTGGAGTTCAAGGAGCTGGAGGCCGCCACGGTCCCGCGCGCCCTGAACGACGTGGACGCCGCCGTCATCAACGGCAACTACGCCATCGAGGCCAAGCTGTCGCCCGCCAAGGACGCACTGGTCCTGGAGAAGGCAGAGGGCAACCCCTACGCCAACTTCCTCGCGGTCAAGGAGGGCAAGCAGGACGACCCGCGGATCCAGAAGCTCGCCAAGCTCCTGAACACCGACGAGGTCAAGAAGTTCATCGAGGAGAAGTACCAGGGCTCGGTCATCCCGGCCTTCGGTGCCCCGAAGTCCTGATCACCCGGCTGTGATCCGGCCCCGCAGCCCCGGGAGGGCGTGCGGGGCCGACTTCTGCCCGCTTCCGGGCAACCCGGCCATGCGCTTCGTGACGCCCATGCTGCATGCTGTGGCCTACGACCCACGCAAACGGTCCAGCAAAGGCGATGGAGCTGCGCATGACTACCACCTTCCCGGACGTCACCATCAGCACGGACCGGCTGGTGCTGCGCCCCTTCGAGGAAGACGACGTCACCGCGCTCACCGAGATGATGAACGACGAGAGCGTCACCGCCTGGACCACCGCACCGCACCCCTACACCCCCGCGCACGCGCACGCGTGGGCCACCCGGCAGTCCCACGCCGAACGCACCGGGGGCCACGGCATCGTCTTCGCCGTCACCGAGTTCCTCACCCAGCGCCTCGTCGGCATCGTCCACCTCCGGAACACCAACTGGCGCACCCGCGCCACCGAGGTCGGATACGTCACCGCCCCCTGGGCCCGCGGCGAGGGCTACGCCAGCGAGTCCGTACTCGCCGTCGCCCAGTGGCTCTTCCGCGACCAGGGCTTCGAACGCCTCGAACTGCGCACCGCGGCCGACAACACCGCCTCCCAGCAGGTGGCCCAGAAGATCGGCTGCATCAGCGAGGGCGTCCTGCGCAACGCGTGGATAGTGCGCACGCAGAACCCGGACGGCACCTGGACGGACACCCGCACCGACCTCATCGTCTGGAGCCTCCTTCCCGAGGACCTCGACGAGAACGACGCGTACGACACCGCCTACGGGTACGAGGACGGTTACGCCTTCGGGCAGCGGGCGGGCGCGAACGGTTACGCCGTCGGCGCCGACTGGAGCTGACCGGCCGGCCGGGTGGTCTCACCGGCCCCGGCCCCGGCCCCGGCACCGCCCCCCCGACGAAGACGCACGAGCCTGCCCCCACACCAGGAGACTGACGACGATGTCCGACCGGGTCACGGTGATCGGCTGGGACGGCTCCCCCCTGACCGCGGCCGCCCGGTCCGCGCTCTCCGCCGCCACCCTGGTGGCCGGCGCGGCCCACCACCTCGCACTCCCCGAAGTCCCGCCCACCGCGGAGCGCATCCGCCTCGGCAGCCTCGGCCTCGCCGCCCGCCGCATCGCGGGCCACCGCGGCACCGCCGTCGTCCTCGCCGACGGCGACCCCGGCTTCTTCGGCGTCGTACGCACCCTCCGCGCGCCCGAGCACGGCCTGGAGGTGGAGGTCGTACCGGCCGTGTCCTCCGTCGCCGCCGCCTTCGCCCGCGCCGGCATGCCCTGGGACGACGCACAGGTCGTCGTCGCCCACCGCCGCACCCTGCGCCGCGCCGTCAACGTCTGCCGGGCAAACCCCAAGGTCGCCGTCCTCACTTCGCCCGGCGCCGGGCCCGCCGAACTCGCCCTGCTCCTCGACGGGGTCCACCGCACCTTCGTCGTCTGCGAGGAACTCGGCACCGACCGCGAACAGGTGAGCGTCCTCACCTCCGACAGGGCCGCCGACCACAACTGGCGCGACCCGAACGTCGTCATCGTCATCGGCGGCGCGGGTCAGGCCCCCGAAGCCGAACCCGGCTGGCTGCTCGGGCAGCGATCCGCCCAGGCCGGCGAACGCGGCTGGGCCCGGCCGCAGGCCGAAGCGGGGGAGGGGCAGTCCGCACAGCTGCGGGCCGCCCAACTCGCCCGGCTCGGCCCGCGCCCCGGCGACCTCGTCTGGGACATCGGAGCCGGCACCGGCGCGGTGGCCGTGGACGCCGCCGCCTTCGGCGCGGCCGTCATCGCCGTCGACGCGGACCCGGACGCCTGCGAACACGTAACTGCCGCCGCCCGCACGCGAGGCGTACAGGTCCAGGTCGTCCCCGGCCGGGCGCCCCACGTACTGGAGGACCTGCCCGAGCCGGACGTCGTCCGCGTCGGCGGAGGCGGTGCCGAAGTCGTCGAGGCCGTCGCCGACCGGCGTCCCGAACGGATCGTCAGCCACGCGTCCACCCGCGACGAGGCGGAAGCCATCGGCCGGGTACTCGCCGAACACGGGTACGCCGTCGAGTGCGCACTGCTCCAGTCCGTGGGCCTGGACACCCGGACCTGGGCCGAACAGGACCGTTCCGTGGTGTTCCTGCTGGCAGGCCGGCGCCCGGTGAACCGCTGACCCGGAGGCCGGGGTAGGCTGGCCGATCGTCGTACCGCCCAGGACGATTCGGGCATCGCGGCACAGCCCGCACGGCGACGTGGCGCAGTCCACAGAGGACCGCGGCGGTTATGGCCGCCACGACGGCTAACGGGCGCGACAATGCTTACTGGTTGTCGCGCGGACCGTTCGTTCGTCACGTGGACGCCGGGCGATCGAAGAGGCACAACCGATGGGCGAGGGGTACGCATGACTGACACCGGCCAGGTCCCGGGCGAGGGTCACCCGGACAACGCGGGCATGGTGGATCAGCAGGGCATCCCCGCTCCGGTCCAGATCCCGGCACCGGTTCCCCCCGGCTACGCCTTCCAGGACCTCGTGGACGACCCGGCGGAGCAGGAGGAGGAACTGCTGCTGATGCCGAGCGGCCAGGGTGCGTGGAGCGACCCCCAGGTCGTCCCGCCGGCACCCGAGTTCCCGGCCTACGGCACCGAGGCGCAGTACACCGAGGCGCCTGTGTTCACCGAGCCGGCCGCCTACCCCGAGTACCCCTCCTACGGCGCCGGCGTGCACGAGGCGGGCGGCCGTGACTCCGGCGCGCTCGACCTCGGCGGACTGAACGTCCCGCAGCCCGCCGCCCCGGCCCCGGTCCGGCGCCCGCTGCACATGGGCCCGCCCGTGCCCGAGGCCACCGGCGGGGTCGTACGCTCCCTCGCCGACCGCGGCCCGGCCTCGGCGCCCGCGCCCCTGCACCAGCCCGGCCCGCCGACCATGGGCCCCGAGTACCTCGACCTCCCGGCGGCCCCCGCCCCCCAGGCGGCCGAGATCCCGCCGCAGGCCGGCGCCCCGTGGACCCCGGAAGCGCCACTCGCCGAGCCGCAGCCGGTGGCCGACGCCGCCCAGGCCCCCGCACCGCAGCCCTTCATCGCGCAGGAGCCGGCGCAGGCAGCCCCCGCGCACCCGGCCGAACCCGTGCCGTTCCCGGCGGCCCCGCCGGCGGTGGAACTCCCGGACGGGTCCGAGGCCCTGCCGGCCGAGTCGGGGCAGTCACCCGTCCCGGCCGAGGCCCCGGCCCAGCCCGCCGCGCCCGCGCCGGCCGAAGCCGCCCCGGCCGAAGCCGTCCCGAACGAGGCCCTCCAGGCCGTCGAGCCGGAGCCGGTGCAGGCCCCGGCGGCCGTGCCGGTGCCGACCGAGCTCCTCCAGCCGCTGCCCGCGGTCGCCGGCACGCCCGCCGCGCAGGCTCCGGCCGAGGCCCCGCCCCTGGCCGCCGTACCGGCGGAGCCGCTGCCCGTCGAGGCCGCCCCGGCCCCGGCGGAGGCGCCCGAGCCGGCGGTGGCCGACGCGGCGCCGCAGGCCGAGTCCCTCGCACCCGCCGAGGCAGTCGCCCCCGAGCCCGTCCAGGCCGAGCCGCCCGTCCAGCCCGAAGCCGCCGAAGCCGCCGCCCCGCAGCCCGAGGCCGCCGAGCCCGCCGCGGTCGACCCGGCCGTGGCCGCGGCGCCCCAGCCCGAGCAGCCGGCCCCGGCCGAGCCGGTCGCGGCCGCCGCCCAGCAGCCCGAGGCCGCCCAGCCCGCCGCAGTCGAGCCCGGCGAACCCGCCGAGCCCGCGGCAGTCGACCCGGCCCAGCCCGCCGCAGTCGAGCCCGCCGAGCCCGCCGAGCCCGCCGCAGGCGAACCGGCAGGCGAACCGGCCCCCGCGTACGACGACGCCGAGCGCGAGGCCGTCCTGCGCGTGATGCGCGAGCGCCGCGACATCCGCAAGGGCTTCCGCACCGACCCCATCCCGCACGAGGTGCTGCTCCGCGTCCTGGAGGCGGCCCACACCGCGCCCAGCGTCGGCCACTCCCAGCCCTGGGACTTCGTCGTCATCCGCTCCGCCGAGACCCGCCGGACGATGCACGAGCTCGCCCAGCGCCAGCGCGAGGCCTACGCGAACTCGCTGCCCAAGGCCCGGGCCAAGCAGTTCAAGGAACTCAAGATCGAGGCGATCCTCGACACCCCGGTGAACATCGTCGTCACCGCCGACCCCACCCGCGGCGGCCGCCACACCCTCGGCCGGCACACCCAGCCGCAGATGGCCCCGTACTCCTCGGCCCTCGCCGTCGAGAACCTCTGGCTCGCCGCGCGCGCCGAAGGCCTCGGCGTCGGCTGGGTCAGCTTCTTCGACGAGCGCGAGATGGTCCGCGCGCTCGGCCTGCCGGAGCACCTGGAGGTCGTCGCGTACCTGTGCGTCGGCTACGTCGACGAGTTCCCCGACGAGCCCGAGCTGGCGCAGGCCGGCTGGTCCCAGCGCCGCCCGCTCTCCTGGGTCGTGCACGAGGAGACGTACGGACGCCGCGCGCTGCCCGGCGAAGAGCCGCACGACCTGCTCTCCGAGACGGTAGCCAGCATTCGCCCGCTCGACGCGAAGGCGCTCGGCGAGGCCTGGGAGCGGCAGAAGCGCATGACGAAGCCCGCCGGGGCGCTCGGCATGCTGGAGATCATCTCCGCGCAGCTGGCGGGCCTCTCCCGGGTCTGCCCGCCGCCGATCCCCGAGCCCGCGGCCGTCGCGATCTTCGCGGGCGACCACGGTGTCCACGCCCAGGGCGTCACGCCGTGGCCGCAGGAGGTCACCACCCAGATGGTGGCCAACTTCCTCGGCGGCGGCGCGGTCTGCAACGCCTTCGCCAACCAGGTCGGCGCGGAGGTCTGCGTGATCGACGTGGGCGTCAAGGGCGACCTCCCGGCCACGCCGGGCCTGCTCCCGCGCAAGGTCCGCCCGGGCACGGCGGACCTGTCCACCGGCCCGGCGATGACCCGCGAGGAAGCCGTCGCGGCCATCGAGGTCGGCATCGAGACGGCCCGCGACCTGGTCGCCGCCGGCAACAAGGCCCTCCTCACCGGCGAGATGGGCATCGCGAACACCACGGTCTCCGCCGCCCTCATCTCGGTCTTCACGGGCGTGGACCCCGCCGAGGTCACCGGCCGCGGCACGGGCATCAACGACGAGACCCACGCCCGCAAGGTCGAGGTCGTACGCCGTGCCCTGGAGCTGCACCAGCCGGACCCGGCGGACCCGATCGGCGTCCTGGCGGCGATCGGCGGCCTGGAGCACGCGGCGATCGTCGGCCTGCTCCTCGGCGGCGCGTCCCTGCGCACCCCGGTGATCCTGGACGGCGTCAGCGCCGGCGCCGCCGCCCTGGTGGCCCGCGCCATCGCCCCCGAGTCCCTGTCCGCGTGCATCGCGGGCCACCGGAGCGCCGAGCCGGGTCACGTCGCGGCGCTGAACAAGCTGGGCCTGCGCCCGCTGGTCGACCTGGACCTCCGCCTCGGCGAGGGCACGGGCGCCCTGCTGGCCCTCCCGCTGGTCCAGAGCGCGGCCCGCGCGATGCACGAGGTGGCCACCTTCGACTCGGCGGGCGTGACGGAGAAGTAGCCCCGCGGGCCCCCTGACCCCGCGCCTCAAACGCCGGCGGGGCCGGAATGCCGCTGCCCGGCATCTCCAGCCCGCGCGGCGTTCGAGCGCACGGGCGCGGAGCGCCCGTCCGGGGTCAGGGGCGGAGCCCCGGTTCCGGGAAGGGGCGGGGTGGGGGACAAGCCGCCCGCAGGGCCCGCCCCGCGCCCCCGCCCCGGCCGGGCCGTATGGTGGACCCGCAGCAAGAACCCGCACGTCAGCACGTACACCGGCACACGCACACCGCACACGCAGCCCGCACCCACCTCCCCGCCGCTCCAAAGCCGCAGCGGCAAGACAGAACCACCGCCGCATCAGGAGCCGCACCGCCATGGCCGAACACCCCGCGTACCCCGTCGGTCTCCGACTCGCCGGCCGCCGCGTCGTCGTCATCGGCGGCGGCCAGGTCGCCCAGCGGCGCCTCCCCGCGCTCGTCGCGGCCGGCGCCGACGTCCTCCTGATCTCCCCCTCCGCCACCCCCTCCGTGGACGCCATGGCCGAGACCGGCGAGATCCGCTGGGAGCGCCGCCGCTACGAGGACGGCGACCTCGCCGGCGCCTGGTACGCCCTGATCGCCACCCGCGACCGCGCCGCCAACGACGCCGCCTCCGCCGAGGCCGAGCGCGAGCGGGTCTGGTGCGTCCGTGCCGACGACGCCGACACGGCCACCGCCTGGACCCCGGCCACCGGCCGTGTCGAGGGCGTCACCGTCGCCGTCCTGAGCGGCAACGACCCCCGCCGCTCCGCCGCGGTCCGCGACGCCGTCGTGGAGGGCCTGCGCGACGGCTCCCTGACCGCCGCCCGCCCGCACACCCCCGGCGTCGCTCTCGTCGGCGGCGGCCCCGGAGACCCCGACCTCATCACCGTGCGCGGCCGCCGCCTCCTCGCCGAGGCCGACGTGGTCATCGCCGACCGGCTCGGCCCCCGCGACCTCCTCGACGAGCTGCCCCCGCACGTCGAGGTCATCGACGCGGCCAAGATCCCGTACGGCCGCTACATGGCCCAGGAGGCCATCAACAACGCCCTGATCGAGCACGCCAAGGCCGGCAAGGCCGTGGTGCGCCTCAAGGGCGGCGACCCGTACGTATTCGGCCGCGGCATGGAGGAGCTCCAGGCCCTCGCCGAGCACGGCATCCCCTGCACGGTCGTGCCGGGCATCTCCAGCTCCATCTCGGTCCCGAGCGCCGCCGGCATCCCGGTCACCCACCGGGGCGTCGCCCACGAGTTCACGGTGGTCAGCGGCCACGTCGGCCCCGACGACCCGCGCTCGCTCGTGGACTGGGCCGCCCTCGCCAAGCTCACCGGCACGCTCGTCGTCCTCATGGGCGTCGACAAGATCGGTCTGATCGCCGAGGCCCTGGTCCGCCACGGCCGTTCGCCCGAGACCCCGGTCGCGGTCGTCCAGGAGGGCACCACCGCCGCCCAGCGCCGGGTGGACGCCACCCTCGCCACCGTCGGCGAGCGGGTCCGCGCGCAGGAGGTCCGCCCGCCGGCCGTCATCGTGATCGGCGACGTCGTCCGGGTCAACGCCCCCGGCGACCCGCTTCCCGCCACCAACGCCTGACAGGCCGTTGGCACCGCACCCAGGACAAGGCAGTATCACCCTGTGGCTGATCTCATCACCGTCGAAGACCCCGACGACCCGCGCCTGCGCGACTACACGGGCCTGACCGACGTCGAACTCCGGCGCCGGCGCGAGCCCGCGGAAGGCCTTTTCATCGCCGAGGGCGAGAAGGTCATCAGACGTGCCAAGGACGCCGGTTACGAGATGCGGTCGATGCTGCTCTCCTCCAAGTGGGTCGACGTCATGCGCGACGTCATCGACGAGCTCCCGGCCCCGGTCTACGCCGTCACCCCCGAGCTGGCCGAACGCGTCACCGGCTACCACGTGCACCGCGGCGCCCTCGCCTCCATGCAGCGCAAGCCGCTGCCCACGGCCGACGAACTGCTGGCCACGACCCGGCGCGTGGTCATCATGGAAGCGGTCAACGACCACACCAACATCGGTGCCATCTTCCGCAGCGCCGCGGCCCTCGGCATGGACGCGGTGCTGCTGTCGCCGGACTGCGCGGATCCGCTCTACCGCCGTTCCGTGAAGGTCTCCATGGGTGCGGTCTTCTCCGTCCCCTACGCCCGTCTCGACACCTGGCCCAAGGGCCTGGACTCCGTGCGCGAGGCCGGTTTCAAGCTGCTCGCCCTCACCCCGCACCAGAAGGCCTCGCCGATCGACGTGGCTGCCCCGCACTCCCTGGAGCGGGTCGCGCTGATGCTCGGCGCCGAGGGCGACGGCCTCTCCACGCAGGCGCTGGTCGCGGCCGACGAGTGGGTACGGATCCCCATGGCGCACGGCGTGGACTCGCTGAACGTGGGCGCCGCGGCCGCCGTCGCCTTCTACGCGGTGGCCGGCGGCCGCACCTGACCGCTCCCGGCTACAGCTTCTGGGCCGCCGCGATGCCCAGCGCCACGATCAGCGTCACCACGACGAACACGATCAGCCGCTGCCGCATCAGCCGCGGGTCCGGCCGCGAAGGGCGCCGTCCCGTCCCGGTGGTCCGGGGCGCGGGGCGGCCCCCCGTGCGTCCCGCGGTCGGCCGCGAGGACGGGCCGCCCGAGCCCTGCGGGTGACGGGGCGACGAGGGCCGCGAGTGCGGGCCGCTCGGGACCCCGCCCTTGCCCCGGGGCACGGTCCCGCCCCCGGTACGTCGTTCCGCGCGCTGGTCGGCGTACGGTTCGGCCGGCTCGGGCAGCCGCCCCGTCGGCCGGTCGGTCCGGGCGCGCTGGGCCGGCGGGCGGGCCTCGGGAAGGCCCTGAGCCTCGCGGGCCGCGATCTCCTTGAGCCGCATCGACAGCTGGAGCGTGCTGGGCCGGTCCTCGGGATCCTTGGCGAGGCAGGCCTGTACGAGCGGCGCGAGCGCGTCCGGGACCCCGTGGAGGTGGGGCTCCTCGTGCACCACGCGGTACAGCATGACCTCGGAACTGCCGTGCCCGAAGGGCGAGTCGGCGGTCGCCGCGTAGGCCAGGGTGGCGCCGAGGGCGAAGACGTCTGTGGCGGGGGTGACGGCGGCTCCGCGCACCTGCTCGGGCGCGAGGAAGCCGGGGGAGCCGACGGCCGTGCCCACATGGGTGAGCGTGCTCGCCCCGGTGGCCCACGCGATCCCGAAGTCGATGATCCGCGGGCCCTTGGGGGAGAGCAGGATGTTGGAGGGCTTGAGGTCTCGGTGGACGACCCCCGCCTCGTGCACGGCGACCAGACCCTCGGACAGGGCGGCGCCGATCGCCGCGATCTGGGAGGCCGTGAGCGGGCCCTCCTCGGTCACCTTGTCGTGCAGCGAGGGCCCCGGGACGTACTGGGTGGCGAACCAGGGCCGCTCGGCCTCCAGGTCCGCCGCCACCAGCCGTGCCGTGCACCCGCCCCGGATCCGCCGGGCGGCGGACACCTCGCGGGCGAACCGCGAGCGGAACTCCTGGTCCTCGGCCAGGTCCGGCCGGATCACCTTGAGCGCGACGCGCTGCCCCCGCCGGTCCGACCCCAGGTAGACCACACCCATGCCGCCGGCTCCGAGCCGTCGGTGCAGCCTGAACGAGCCGACGACACGCGGGTCCTCGCGCCGGAGCCGCATCATCGCCATGTCCACCCCGCTGGCCGGTCGTCCTGTTGACGTGGCACAGCTTACGGACCATCCGGCATGCGCGCTCAGAGGCCGCGCCCTCGCCGAGGGATTCGATCGTCAGTGCGGCGCACCACACTTGAGGGATCCTCAGGGAGCCGGCCCCGGCTCGCCCGCCCGTTCCGGCCCGTCCCCAAAGCGCTTGCGGGCCAACGGGATTGAGGTGGCCGACCCGCCATTCGGTGCCACCCCGCCCCGCCGGGGCGCACGCGAGCGGTCCCCGCACCGAGTCGATCTTGCCTACGGCCGGTGGAGGGACATCCGTGTGCAAGGAGTGACGGAAGTGAGCGAAGTCACTACGCTCCGGTCATCCCCTCCGGGAAGACCCCCACTCACGGGGGACGGTCTCCACCCAGGGGAGTACGCCGGGCACGGCCCGTCATCCTCCTGGAGGCCCGCCAAAGGGTACGAGGGCATGAGGCCACGGACCCTCCGCGCGCCTAGGGTTGAGGTCAAGCGGCGGGCAGGTGCTCTCGTCCCCCGAGGTCGAAAGCCCGCCGCTGCCCGAATCGACAGGGAGAGGACCATGGCGGACATCGCACGGCAGGGACGCAAGGCATTCGCGTTCAACGGCCATGAGTCCGGTACCCGCCACCCTCTGGTGGCCGCGGCCATGGTCCTCCCCCTGGCCGCCCTCCTGCTCTTCCTCTTCGGAGGCTTCGACCAGGTGGCGGCACAGGCGTCGTCCGTTGGCGTGATGCTGGGGCGCTGAGCGGCGCCCCGGGTCCGGGAGAGCGGCCCGGACCGGGACATCGGCCTGTCGAACCCCGTGGGGACGGGGGAGCGGCGGCGGACGGCAGGTGAAGGGTGCTGCCCGTACGACTGGGGAGTCGGACGGGCAGCACCCTTTTCATTCCGTTCGTCCCGCCCCGTCCCGGCCGGTCCGGCGTACGATCCCCACGAGGCCGCTGTTGCACCAGCCACCCCGGGGTTCCCATGACCGACTCGCTGCCCGAGGCACTCGCCGCCTGCACCGCCCAGCCGCTCCCGTACGCCCTCCTCGCGGACCGGGACGACGGCACCGTGGTCCGCTGCGGGGAGGTCGTGGCCAAGGCCCACGCCGGTGACGCCGACCACGAGGCCCTCGCCGTACGCCTTCGGATCGCCGGCCACCAGTCACTGGGCGGCGTACTGCTGCCCCCGCTGCTCCCCGTCCCCGGCCGGGTGCAGGACCGGCCCGTCTCCCTGTGGCCGTACGGGGCCCCCGTCGACCCGCAGCGCCCCCACGAGGCGCCCTGGGAGGCCACCGCCGCACTCCTGGCCGCCCTGCACCGGACGCCCCTCGCCGCGCTCCCCGGCCCCCTGCCGCCGATGCGCGGCCCCGCCAAGCTCGCCCGCGCCCTGGACCGGCTGCGGAGGGCCGAGCAGCTGCCCGCGGGCCCGGACCCGGGCGAGGTGCGCTCCGTACGGGCCGCCGCGGGAACGCTGCCGGCCTGGGCGCGCGGGGAGGCGCAGGCGCCGCCCGGCGGGACGCTGTGCCACGGCGACCTGCACCTGGGGCAGCTGGTCCGCTACCCCGCCCCGCAGGGCCCCTGGTTCCTCATCGACGTGGACGACCTCGGCCTCGGCACCCCCTCCTGGGACCTGGGCCGCCCGGCCGCCTGGTTCGCCGCCGGGCTGCTCGACTCCGGGGCCTGGCAGCGCTTCCTCGACGCATACCGGGCCGCCGGCGGCCCGGCCGCGGGCCCGCCCGGCACCGATCCCTGGCCGGAACTCGACCTGGCCGCCCGTGCGCTCACCGTCCAGACGGCGGCCCTCGCGCTGGCCAAGGCCGCGGAGGGGCGGCGCGGGCTCGACGAGGGGGAGCGGCTGATGGTGGACGCCTGCGGCCGAATAGCGGCGCTCCGGGCCGGTTTGGAACGACAGCCTCCGTCGTAGGGTGGGCTCCGCGCCACCGGGCACGCATCCGGTCATCCGGTGGCCAGGTCTACGCCGAGGAGTTGAACCGCCCATGCAGTGTCCGAAGTGTCACGCGATGATGCACACCTACAACCGCAACGGTGTCCAGATAGAGCAGTGCAGCGGCTGTCGCGGCATCTTCCTCGACTACGGCGAACTGGAGGCGCTGACCCGCCTGGAGTCCCAGTACACCGCCCAGCAGTACGGCCAGGTCCCGCCGCCCGCGGCGCCGCCCGCCCCGTACCCGCCCCAGCACGTGGCCGCCGCCCCCGCCTGGGGCGCCCCGCACCACGGAGGCCACCACGGCCACGGCCACCACCACCGCGGCGGATTCGGCCGGATGCTGTTCTCCTCCTGAGGCCCTCCGGACAACGCGAAAGCCCCGGCCGTCGAGACGGCCGGGGCTTTCGGACTGTGCGCGATACTGGGATTGAACCAGTGACCTCTTCCGTGTCAGGGAAGCGCTCTCCCGCTGAGCTAATCGCGCGGGAACCACGGCTGGTAAGCCGCAGGTCAAGCAGGTGGTGCGTGGTACTGCGTGCGCGATACTGGGATTGAACCAGTGACCTCTTCCGTGTCAGGGAAGCGCTCTCCCGCTGAGCTAATCGCGCGGGGATCCTTGCGGACCAGGTCCTTGCGGACCAGTGGACGATACTGGGATTGAACCAGTGACCTCTTCCGTGTCAGGGAAGCGCTCTCCCGCTGAGCTAATCGTCCTTGGAGGTGGAGACGGGATTTGAACCCGTGTAGACGGCTTTGCAGGCCGTTGCCTCGCCTCTCGGCCACTCCACCATGGAGCTGCAGGGGTTCTCGGGAAGAAGACCCCCACTTCGAGCGGACGACGAGACTCGAACTCGCGACATCCACCTTGGCAAGGTGGTGCTCTACCAACTGAGCTACGTCCGCAGGTCACCGTGTTCGCTCCGGGGTTTTTCCCCTTCGCTCCCTGGCGACGTGTTGAACTCTAGCGGATTCCCGGGCCAGCTCAAAAACGCGTTTCCGCAGCGTGCTGCCGCTCGATCACCAGCGGTCACGCGGCCGTCACCTCCCCGGCGCCGTCGCGTCACCGGTCATAGACTCGCAGCCGTGCACGACCTGCCTCCCATGGCCCGCTTCGGCGGCCTCCTCGCGACCGACCTCCGAGACGTCACCAGCGACCCCGGTGCCCTCGACTCCACCGGCTTCTGGGCGGTGTCCGCCGACTTCGAAGGGCGGCTCGTCTGCGCGCGCTTCGGGGACATACGCCCCGACCCCGTTCCCCCGCCCGTCCCCGGCGCCTGGCAGGGCCCCGACGCCGACCGGTGGACCTCCTCCCTGGACCGGACCGCGTACGTGGCCGGCGTCCGCCGGATCCGCGAGCACATCGCGGCCGGCGAGGTCTACCAGGCCAACCTCTGCCGCGTGATGTCCGCTCCGCTGCCCGACCCCGCGGGCGCGGACGTCGACGCCCTCACGGCACTCCTGGCGCGCGGCAACCCCGCTCCCTACGCAGGAACGATTCGGCTGCCCGCGCACGGCGTGGAGATCGCCACCGCCTCCCCGGAGCTGTTCCTGCGCCGGGCCGGCCGCCACATCGAATCCGGCCCCATCAAGGGCACCGGACGCACCGCGGCCGACCTGCTCCCCAAGGACCACGCCGAGAACGTGATGATCGTGGACCTCGTACGCAACGATCTCGGCCGGGTCTGCGCCACCGGCTCGGTCACCGTCCCCGAGCTGTGCGCCGTCGAGGAGCACCCGGGCCTGGTCCACCTCGTCTCCACCGTCAGCGGAGAACTCGCCGACGGCGCGGGCTGGCCCGAGCTCCTCGCGGCCACCTTCCCGCCCGGCTCCGTCACCGGAGCCCCCAAGTCCTCCGCCCTGCGCATCATCGAGGCCCTGGAGACCGCCCCCAGGGGTCCGTACTGCGGCGGGATCGGCTGGGTCGACGCCGACCGGGGCACCGCCGAGCTCGCCGTCGGCATCCGCACCTTCTGGATCGACCGCGAAGCCCCCGGCGGCCCCCGCCTCCTCTTCGGCACCGGCGCGGGCATCACCTGGGGCTCCGACCCCGACCGCGAATGGGCGGAGACCGAGCTCAAGGCCGTCCGGCTGCTCCGGGTAGCGTCGGGGACGCATCAGGCGACAGGCCGAACGGGATCGTGAGAGGAGCCGCACGGTGAGCATCTGGCTCGACGGAGCACTTCGGGACGTGGACAGCGCGAGGGTGTCCGTCTTCGACCACGGGCTGACCGTGGGGGACGGGGTCTTCGAGACGCTCAAGGCGGAGCGGGGCAGCGCCTTCGCGCTCACCCGCCACCTGGAGCGGCTGACCCGCTCGGCCCGGGGCCTCGGCCTGCCGGACCCCGACCACGACGAGGTGCGCCGCGCCTGCGCCGCCGTGCTCGGGGCGAACCCGGTGGAACACGGGCGGCTGCGCGTCACCTACACCGGGGGCGTCTCCCCGCTCGGCTCCGACCGCGGCGACGGCGGCCCCACCCTGATCGTGGCCCTCGCCGCGTCCGCGCGCCGCCCCGACACCACGGCCGTCGTCACGGTGCCCTGGGTCCGCAACGAGCGCTCCGCGGTCGCCGGCCTGAAGAGCACCTCGTACGCCGAGAACGTGGTGGCGCTGGCCGCCGCCCACCGGGCCGGGGCCTCCGAGGCCCTCCTGGCCAACACCGTCGGCCGGCTCTGCGAGGGCACCGGCTCCAACGTCTTCGCCGTCCTCGACGGGCAGCTGCACACCCCGCCCCTGGCCTCCGGCTGCCTGGCCGGGATCACCCGCGCCCTCGTCGTCGAATGGGCCGGCGCCAAGGAGACCGACCTGCCGTTCGAGGTCCTGGAACAGGCCGAGGAGGTCTTCCTGACCTCCTCGCTGCGCGACGTCCAGGCGGTCGTACGGATCGACGGGCGCGAGCTGGGCACGGGCCCCGGCCCCGTCACGGCCGAGGCCATGCGGATCTTCGACGCGAAGGCCGGTGCGGATCTCGATCCGTGAATCCCGGTGACGCGGGGCCGCGGGACAGGTAGAACACCAAGTGATGACCACTACCCTGCGGCCCGCGCAGCCGCTCCAGCGCAACAGTGACGGCACCCGCTCCCGGGCCTACGAGGTGCGGGTGAACAGCCGGCGCGTGGGCAGCGTCGAGCTGGCCACGCGTGCGGCCGCCCAGGCCGGGACCGGCGTGATCCGGGGGCTGTGGATCGACGAGCCCGACCGGCGGCGCGGCCGCGGCACGGTCGCCGTGCTCGCCGCCGAGGAAGTGCTGCGGTCCTGGGGCTGCACGGGCATCGCCGTGTCGGTGCCCGCCGACGCGGGGCCCGCGCTGCGGATGGCCGAGACCCTGGGCTACCGGGTGACCGGCCGCGTCCAGGTCAAGGAGCTGCCGGAGCTGCCGCCCGCGCTCCCGCCGGGCGCCTCCGGACGTCCGATGACCCAGGCCGAGTACGACGCCTGGCAGGAGCGGGCCGTCGTGGAATACAGCCACCACCTCACCGGCCCCGGCGTCACCGCCGAGCAGGCCCTCGCCGCCTCCCGCGCCGAACACACCGAGCTGCTCCCGGCCGGGCGGGACACCCCCGGCACGGCCTTCCTCGTCCTCCAGGCACCCGACGGCACCGTCCTCGGCACCCTGTGGCTGGGCGAGCGGGACCTGCCCGGCGTGGGGCCCGTTCCGTACGTGTGGGACGTGGCCGTGGCCCCCGAGCACCGCGGGCGCGGACACGGCCGGACCCTCATGCTGCTGGCCGAGCGCGCCGCGCTGGCCTCGGGCGCCCGCCTGCTGGGACTGCACGTCCACGAGGACAACACCGCGGCGAGGGGCCTCTACGCGTCGCTCGGCTACCGGGACAGCACCGTGAACGCCAGGAAGGAACTGATCTAGGACCGGGCTAGGGGGTGTTGCGAAAGTCCCGCACGGCGCCCACGGCGCCCGGCACGCACTCTCGCCGCACCGGCCGAAGCCCCGAGTACGCCCAGTACGAG
>NZ_JBVJKF010000027.1:61297-116149 GCF_055585365.1 Streptomyces sp. NPDC053432 | reverse complement strand
GCCGCCATCTGGCACAACCGAGCCACCGCAACACCGATCACCAGGTCACTGATCGCTTACGACCACTGACCAGCACTTCGGACTTACTCGTCTAGTCCCAGTCCCAGGCGATGCCCAGGATCCCGCGGCGCACCGACTGCTCGACGAGGTGGACCGCCCGGTGGCGGCCGCTCGGGGTGAGGTCCGTCAGGGCGGTGCGCGGGGAAGCGGGACCCGAGCGGGCGAAGCGGCGGCAGCGGACCGGGAGGGCCGCCTCGTCGAAGCGGATCTGGAGCATGTACTGGCCGCCCGCGTAGCTGAAGCCGCGCACGTACTCGTCGCTGCGCGCGCCCGTGCCGTCCTCCACTCCGTAGCCGAAGACGTACGTGTCCCCGCGCCGCAACCGCGCGTCGAAGAGCAGCTCCGCGACCAGCAGCCCCGCCCCGGGGTGGCGGCGGACCCGGCCCGTGCGGCAGTTCTCGTACGCCGTCACGCGCATCCGGGACACGTCGCAGCCCGGGTCGCCCTGGTGGATGGCCAGGTAGCGGTCGACGCCGTCACGGTGCGCCCGCACGATCTGCTGCGACTCGCGGGCCCGCATCTCGCCCGCGGCCCCAATGCGGACCCGCTCGTGGTGGCCGACCGAGTGCAGCCCGCCGTCGGAGGGGAGCTCCATCGCGTCCAGCATCCGCTCCACGGCGCCGCCCATGCCCAGCAGGGCCCGGTAGGACCGGGCGGCCGGGCGGGCGGGGCCGGTGGCGGGGTCCGGCGCGGTCAGCAGGCGGACGAGGGAGCCCTCCGGCAGCTCCAGGATCTGCTCCAGCGCGGTGACGGCCCGCAGGGACTCGGCGTGACGGGGGCGCCGGGCGCCCTGCTGCCAGTAACTGAGGCTGGTGACGCCGACCTTGATGCCGCGGGCCGCCAGCCGGTGCTGCACCCGGTGCAGGGGCAGTCCGCGGGCGGCGAGGGCGGCGCGCAGGGCGAGGTGGAAGGGGCCGGCCCGCAGTAACCGGCCGAGTTCGGGCGTGTCCGCGGGGTCCTGGGTGTCCGGCGAGTTCCCGGTCGGCCGCATCGCGACTCCTCTGTGAACATTCACACGCGCCGGCGTGGGGGGCCGGGCCGGCGGTACCGGGGGAGCAGGTGGCACGACAGCCACCGTTCACACCGCAGTCCCACCGTTCACACTGCAATGTCACGGCGTATTGAAGCGTGTTGACCTGATCGCGACAACACCCTGATGCTCCTCCACAGCGTCCGGACGCGCTCCTCCACCCCCACTGTCCCCACCTCGGGAGGAACGCGATGCGCAACAGAACCCGGCGGCATCCCCTGGCCGCCGTCCTCACCGCCCTGCTCCTGGCCCTGTCCCTCGGCGCCGGTACCGCCACCGCCGCCGACACGGACACCGGGTCCGGCCCGTCCGCCCGGTCGGCGCAGTCCGCCCCGTCCGCCCCCTCCGCCCTGGCGTACAAGCGGCTCGGCATCACCATGCAGGCGCAGCAGAAGACCAACTGGTGCTGGGCCGCCGGCGGCAACACGATCGCCACCTGGTTCGGCCGGAGCTACACCCAGAACCAGTTCTGCAACGCCGCCTTCAACCGCCAGCAGGGCTACGACTGCCCCAACAACCAGGCCACCCTCGGCAACGTCCAGACCGGCCTGCGCTGGGCCGGCATCAACCCCGGTTCGTACGTGAACGGCTGGCTGCTCTACTCCACGGTCCAGACCGAGATCAACGCCGACCGACCGATAGAGACCCGTATCCAATGGTCCAGCGGCGGGGGCCACATGCACGTCGTCTACGGCTACGACACCGCGAGCAGCTGGGTCTACTGGGGCGACCCGTGGCCCTCCAGCGACCGATACAACTGGGCCTCACACGCCTGGTACGTCGACAACAGCACCTTCTCCTGGACCCACTCCCTCTACCGGATCGGGGCGTGACCGCCATGACCCTGCGCGCCTCCGCCTCCGCCTCCGCCGCGGTCCTCGCGGCCACCGCTCTCCTGGGGATCGCCACCGTCACGGCCACGGCCACGCAGGCCTCCGCGACGCCCGTCCCGCAGCCGCAGACCGTCACCCCAGAGACCAGGGCCGCGGCCGCGCGGGCGGCCGGATCCGCGGACACCCTGGCGACGCTGTCCCGCTTCTTCGCGAGGGACGGCAGGATCGCGCCGGCCGCCGCGCAGCCCCGTATCGAGGGCGAGCCGATACCGGTGAACCACCTCTCCCCGGACTTCGTCGCGGGCAGGGCGGGGGCGCCCGTGGCCCGCCTGGAGTTCCTCGCGGGCAGGGCGGTCGCCGCCGACGGGCAGCAGGCCGTGCTCTGGACGGCCCGCACGGAGGCGGGCTGGCAGGTCGTGAACATCGCCACCGGCGACGACGAGTTCCGCTACGCGCGGCTGGGCGAGGAGAAACTGCCCGGCGGGACGGTGTTCCGCGAGCCGCAGATCGACGCGTGGTACGTCGCCGGGGGAGGGAGGGTGCTGCCGCTGGACGAGGACGCGGTGGCCGCCGTGGGCTCCGGGGGGACCAGCCTCGCCGCGTACCGCACACGGGTGACGCGGGCGTACGGGGACAAGCTGCCGGGGTCGGCGTACGCCGAGCGCGGGACGGCGGGGGGCTACGACCGGCCGTCCGGGGCGGGTGGCCGCGTGCCGCTGGTCGGCGGCGCGGTGGCGCTGGCGCTGGCGGGGGCCGGGGCCGGGGCGCTGACCCTGCTCCGGCGCCGCACCCCGGCCGTGGCCTAGCAGCCGCACCTGGGCCGGGGCCCGGCCTCCGGCGGGGGCCGGGCCCTGCGGGGCCTCTCCCCACCCCGCCCCTTCCCGAACCGGGGCCCAGCCCCGGACCCCGGTCCTCAAACGCCGGACGGGCTGGGGTGGGGGGGGCGGGGGCTCCGCCCCCGGGCCTCGGTCCTCAGGCGCCGGACCGGGGTGGTGAGCCGGGGTTCCGTCCCGGGCCCGGTCCCCGGGTGCCGGGCGGGCCGGGCTGCGGGAGCCGGGGCGGCGCCGCGCGGGCCGGATTGCCGCGCCCGGGGGACGGCACGGGCCGAAAACCAGCCCCGCCGGCGTTTGAGGCGCGGGGGTCCGGGGGCGGAGCCCCCGCGGGGGACGGCCCCGCGCGGCGGGCCCCGGGGGCGGGGCACCGCGGGAGTGGGAGGGAGGCGTACCGGAGGTTGTCGGCGCCCGCCAGTAGGGTGTTGGCATGGCCGACCCTTCCAGCTACCGACCCAGGCCGGGACAGATCCCCGACTCCCCGGGGGTGTACCGGTTCCGCGACGAGCACCGCCGGGTGATCTACGTCGGGAAGGCCAAGAGCCTGCGCCAGCGCCTGGCCAACTACTTCCAGGACCTGGCGAGCCTGCACCCGCGCACCGCCACCATGGTGACCACCGCCGCCTCCGTCGAGTGGACCGTGGTGTCCACCGAGGTCGAGGCGCTGCAGTTGGAGTACTCCTGGATCAAGGAGTACGACCCCCGGTTCAACGTCAAGTACCGGGACGACAAGAGCTATCCCTCCCTCGCCGTCACCATGAACGAGGAGTACCCGCGCGTGCAGGTCATGCGCGGCCCCAAGAAGAAGGGCGTGCGCTACTTCGGCCCGTACGCGCACGCCTGGGCGATCCGCGAGACCGTCGACCTGATGCTCCGCGTGTTCCCGGTGCGGACCTGCTCCGCGGGCGTCTTCAAGCGCTCCGCCCAGATCGGCCGGCCCTGCCTCCTCGGCTACATCGGCAAGTGCTCCGCCCCCTGCGTGGGGAGGGTCACCCCCGAGGAGCACCGCGAACTCGCCGAGGACTTCTGCGACTTCATGGCGGGCCGGACGGGCACGTACCTCTCCCGGCTGGAGAAGGAGATGCACGACGCCGCCGAGGAGATGGAGTACGAGAAGGCCGCCCGGCTGCGCGACGACATAGGGGCGCTGCGGCGGGCGATGGAGAAGAACGCCGTGGTGCTCGCCGACGCCACCGACGCCGACCTGATCGCCGTCGCCGAGGACGAGCTCGAAGCCGCCGTGCAGATCTTCCACGTTCGCGGCGGCCGGGTCCGCGGCCAGCGAGGCTGGGTCACCGACAAGGTCGAGGCCGTCGACACCGCCGGGCTCGTCGAACACGCCGTCCAGCAGCTCTACGGAGAGGAGAGCGGCGAGAGCGTGCCCAAGGAGGTGCTCGTCCCGGCGCTGCCCGAGGACACCGCCGCGCTGGGCCAGTGGCTCGCCGAGCGGCGCGGATCCCAGGTCAGCCTGCGGATCCCGCAGCGCGGCGACAAGAAGTCGCTGATGGAGACCGTCCACCGGAACGCCCAGCAGTCCCTGGCCCTGCACAAGACCAAGCGCGCCAGCGACCTCACCACCCGCTCCCGGGCGCTGGAGGAGATCGCCGAGGCCCTGGAGCTGGACGGCGCGCCCCTGCGCATCGAGTGCTTCGACATCTCGCACCTGCAGGGCGACGACGTCGTGGCGTCGATGGTCGTCTTCGAGGACGGCCTGGCCCGCAAGAGCGAGTACCGGCGCTTCCAGATCAAGACCTTCGAGGGGCAGGACGACGTCCGCTCCATGCACGAGGTGGTATCCCGCCGCTTCCGCCGCTACCTCCAGGAGAAGCAGAAGACAGGGGAGTGGGACGCCGAGACGGAGGGCGGCGAGGTCCCCGCGGCCGAGGACGACGGGCGGCCCAAGCGGTTCGCCTACCCGCCCCAGCTCGTCGTGGTCGACGGCGGGCAGCCGCAGGTCGCCGCCGCCAAGCGGGCCCTGGAGGAGCTCGGCGTCGACGACGTCGCCGTGTGCGGCCTGGCCAAGCGGCTGGAGGAGGTCTGGCTGCCCGGCGAGGACGACCCGGTGGTCCTGCCCCGCAGCAGCGAGGGCCTGTACCTGCTCCAGCGGGTCCGTGACGAAGCCCACCGCTTCGCCATCCAGTACCAGCGCAGCAAGCGCGGGAAGCGCCTGAAATCCGGGCCGCTGGACGAGGTGCCGGGGCTCGGGGAGAGCCGCAAGCATGCCCTGGTCAAGCACTTCGGTTCGGTGAAGAAGCTGAGACAGGCGACAATCGACCAGATCTGCGAGGTCCCGGGCATAGGCCGCAAGACGGCCGAGACCGTGGCAGCGGCCCTCGCCGGTGCGGTCCCCGCCGGTCCTGCCGTGAACACGGCCACAGGAGAGATCATTGAGGACGAGACCCCCGCGCCAGCGGGAACGTCGTCCGAACGGGGGACCGAGCAATGACCGAGCACGAGACCACGCACGAGACCACGCGCGAGACCACGCACACGACCGAACCCGAGACCGCGCACGAAGCCATGCACGACCGAGACGGAGCACAGGTGAGTACGGGCACGACAGTGGAGCCCGGCGAGACCGCCGAGGCCGCCATCCCCGAGCTGGTGATCATCTCCGGCATGTCCGGCGCCGGCCGCAGTACGGCGGCGAAGTGTCTGGAGGACCTCGGCTGGTTCGTCGTCGACAACCTCCCGCCGGCGCTGATCCCCACCATGGTGGAGCTGGGCGCGCGCTCCCAGGGCAACGTGGCGCGCATCGCCGTCGTCGTCGACGTCCGCGGCCGCCAGTTCTTCGACGCCCTGCGCGAGTCCCTCGCCGACCTCGACAGCCGCGGCGTCACCCGCCGCGTCGTCTTCCTGGAGTCCTCCGACGACGCGCTGGTCCGCCGCTTCGAGTCGGTCCGCCGCCCGCACCCCCTCCAGGGCGACGGACGCATCACCGACGGCATCGCCGCCGAGCGCGACCTGCTGCGCGAGCTGCGCGGCGACGCCGACCTGGTGATCGACACCTCCAGCCTGAACGTGCACGAGCTGCGCGCCAAGATGGACGCCCAGTTCGCCGGCGACGAGGAGCCCGAGCTGCGGGCCACCGTCATGTCCTTCGGCTTCAAGTACGGCCTGCCCGTCGACGCCGACCTCGTCGTGGACTGCCGCTTCATCCCCAACCCGCACTGGGTCCCCGAGCTTCGCCCCTTCACCGGGCTCAACGAGGAGGTGTCGGGGTACGTCTTCAGCCAGCCCGGCGCCAAGGAGTTCCTCGACCGGTACACCGAACTGCTCCAGCTCATCGCCACCGGCTACCGCCGCGAGGGCAAGAGGTACGTGACGATCGCGGTCGGCTGCACGGGCGGCAAGCACCGCAGTGTCGCCATGTCCGAGAAGCTCGCCGCCCGCCTCGCCTCCGAGGGAGTCGAGACCGTCGTCGTACACAGGGACATGGGGCGCGAGTGATTGCGCGTACCCCCCGGCTGAGCCGCCTGCGCCGCCTCGCTCCCGTCCGGGACGAAGGCGGCGCACGCCGCTCCGGCCGCCGGCGCGGCGCCACCCCCAAGGTGGTGGCCCTCGGAGGCGGACAGGGCCTGTCGGCCTCCCTCGCCGCGCTGCGCCGCATCACCGGTGACCTCACCGCCGTGGTCACCGTCGCCGACGACGGCGGATCCAGCGGCCGGCTCCGGGAGGAGCTCGGCGTGCTGCCGCCCGGCGACCTGCGCAAGGCTCTCGCCGCGCTGTGCGGGGACGACGACTGGGGCCAGACCTGGGCCCGCGTCATCCAGCACCGCTTCCAGTCCGAGGGCGACCTGCACGGGCACGCCGTCGGCAACCTGCTGATCGTCGCCCTGTGGGAACAGCTCGGCGACCCGGTGCAGGCCCTCGACCTCGTGGGCAGGCTGCTGGGGGCGCAGGGCCGGGTGCTGCCCATGTCGGCGGTGCCGCTGGAGCTCCAGGCCCTGGTCAAGGGGCACGACCCGGCGCGCCCCGAGGACGTGGACACCGTCCGGGGGCAGGCCACGGTGGCCCTCACCCCGGGCGAGGTGCTCTCCGTACAGGTCGTGCCCAGCGACCCGCCGGCCGTACCGGAGGCCGTCGCGGCGGTGCTGGACGCGGACTGGGTGGTGCTCGGCCCGGGATCCTGGTTCTCCTCCGTGATCCCGCACCTGCTGGTGCCGGAACTGCTCGACGCGCTGATCGAGACGAAGGCCCGGCGGGTCCTCTCGCTGAACCTCGCGCCGCAGCCCGGCGAAACAGAGGGCTTCTCTCCGCAGCGTCATTTGGAGGTTTTGGCCCGACACGCCCCTAAACTCGCCCTGGACGTGGTGCTGGCCGACGAGGCTGCCGTGCCCGACCGCGAGTCCCTCGCCGATGCCGCCAAACGGTTCGGCGCCGCGGTCGAGCTGGCGCCGGTGGCCAGGCAGGACGGCTCTCCGAAGCACGACCCGGAGCTGCTGGCCGCCGCGTACGACCGTATTTTTCGGATGCATGGAAGGATCGGCCCATGGCGATGACGCCCGCGGTGAAGGATGAGATCTCTCGCCTGCCCGTCACCCGCACCTGCTGCAGGAAGGCGGAGGTCTCGGCGATCCTTCGGTTCGCCGGGGGGCTCCACCTGGTGAGCGGCCGCATCGTCATCGAGGCGGAGCTGGACACCGGGATCGCGGCCCGGCGCCTGCGCAAGGACATCCTGGAGATCTTCGGACACTCCTCGGACCTCGTGGTCATGGCCCCCGGCGGGCTGCGCCGCGGCAGCCGCTACGTGGTCCGCGTGGTGGCCGGCGGTGACCAGCTGGCACGCCAGACGGGCCTCGTGGACGGCCGCGGCCGACCCATCCGGGGTCTGCCCCCGCAGGTGGTCTCCGGGGCCACCTGCGACGCCGAGGCGGCCTGGCGCGGCGCGTTCCTGGCCCACGGCTCGCTCACCGAGCCGGGCAGGTCCTCCTCCCTGGAGGTCACCTGCCCCGGCCCGGAAGCCGCCCTGGCCCTGGTGGGCGCCGCCCGCAGGCTCTCCATCGCCGCCAAGGCGCGCGAGGTCCGCGGCGTGGACCGGGTCGTCGTCCGCGACGGCGACGCGATCGGGGCCCTGCTGACCAGGCTCGGCGCGCACGAATCGGTGCTGGCCTGGGAGGAGCGGCGGATGCGGCGCGAGGTGCGCGCCACCGCCAACCGCCTCGCGAACTTCGACGACGCCAACCTGCGCCGCTCGGCGCGGGCCGCGGTGGCCGCCGGAGCCCGTGTGCAGCGCGCGCTGGAGATCCTCGGCGAGGAGGTCCCCGAGCACCTCGCCGCGGCCGGCCGGCTGCGGATGGAGCACAAGCAGGCCTCCCTGGAGGAGCTGGGCGCGCTCGCCGACCCGCCGCTGACCAAGGACGCGGTCGCGGGCCGGATCCGCCGGCTGCTGGCGATGGCCGACAAGCGGGCCCAGGATCTGGGGATCCCGGGCACCGAGTCCAACCTGGACCTCAGCGAGGAGCTGGCCGACAACATGGCGGGCTGAGCCGGGCCCTCAGGGCGGGTGCGGGTGGTGCCGCTGCGCGGTGCCGGTCCCCTACCCGCCCTTCCTCCGTTCCCCGGGGCTCAGCCCCGTCCCCCGCGCCTCAATCGCCGGCGGGGCTGGGGGGCGGGGTTCCGCCCCCGACCCCGCGTCTCAATCGCCGGCGGGGCCGGGCCCGGGTGTGGCCGTGCGGCTGAATTCCGGGCGGTGCGGCGGTACGCCCCATTGACACGGGCGTCGGCCGATCGTGAGCCTGTCCCCCAACGCTTTCGTGGCTGACGACGCCCAGGGGGGCATATGAGGCACCGCGCGAGATCGATCCTCGCGGCAAGCGCACTCGTCTTCGGCACCACACTCGCCGTCCTGCCCGCTGCCGCGGCCCAGGGCCGGACCGGCTCCGCGCCCGCCGCCGACGAGGTACGGGTCTACGACGCCGACATCACCCGGGAACAGGTCCCGCTCGTCCTCGCCGCCGGCCAGGACGCCCACGAGCTCTCCGAGCGAGCCCCGGAAACCGGGACCGCCCGCGTCGAGCTCTTCCTCACCGGTGCCCAGGCCCGGGAGCTCGGCGCCCGCGGCGTCAAGCTGGCCGAGCGCAAGGTGAGCGCCGCGGGCCTGGCCCGGGCCAAGGCGGCCGGCGACGGGGTGTTCCGCCCGTACAGCGGCAAGGGCGGTCTCCAGGAGGAGATCCTGCGCACGGCCCGGGAGAACCCGGGGCTGACCAAGGTCGTCTCCATCGGCAAGACCCTCCAGGGCAAGGACATCCTCGCCCTCAAGGTCACCAAGAACGCCGCGAGGACCAGGGACGGCGCCAAGCCCTCCGTGCTCTACATGTCCAACCAGCACGCCCGTGAGTGGATCACCCCCGAGATGACCCGGCGGCTGATGCACCACACCATCGACAACTACGGCAAGGACCCGCGGATCACCGGGCTGGTCGACTCCACCGAGCTGTGGTTCCTGCTGTCCGCCAACCCGGACGGGTACGACTACACGCACGCGCCCGACGGTCAGCGGCTGTGGCGCAAGAACATGCGCGACAACAACGGGGACGGGAAGATCACCTCCGGCGACGGGGTCGACCTCAACCGCAACTTCGCCTACAAGTGGGGCTACGACAACGAGGGTTCCTCGCCGGACCGGGCCAGCGAGACCTACCGCGGCCCGAGCGCCTCCTCCGAGCCCGAGACCGTCGCCCTCGACGCCTTCGAGAAGCGCATCGGCTTCGAGTACGCCGTCAACTACCACTCCGCGGCCGAGCTGCTGCTCTACGGGGTGGGCTGGCAGGTGGGCACCCCCACCCCCGACGACGTCGCGTACAGGACGCTCGCGGGCACCCCGGACAACCCCGCGGTCCCCGGCTACCATCCACAGATCTCCTCCGAGCTCTACGTCACCAACGGCGAGGCCGACGGCCAGGCGGCCAACGCCAACGGCATCATGATGTTCACGCCGGAGATGACCACCTGCCAGACGGCCTCCGAGAGCGACCCGAACGACCGGTGGAAGCCAGAGGACTGCGCCTCGGGCTTCAACTTCCCGGACGACGAGAAGCTCATCCAGGCCGAGTTCGCCAAGAACCTCGCCTTCGCCCTGACGGTGGGCGAGAGCGCCGCGCACCCCGACCGCCCGGCGTCCGCCGTGGGCCTGAGCGCACCGGACTTCACCCTGGACCCCTTCAGCACCTCCTACGCGGCCCGCGGGCAGGACCAGAAGGTCTCCGTCACGGCCCGCAAGGCGCTGAAGGACAAGGAGCTCAACTACCGTGTCAACGGCGGCCGTACGCACGACGAGGACCTGGAGCCCTGGAAGGGCGGCGAGGTCTACGGCGGCGACGACAACAACTGGTACGACGAGTACCGGGCCGAGGTGGAGGGCACGAAACCCGGCGACAAGGTCGAGGTCTGGTTCACCGGCCGCGACCGCGCCTCCGGCAAGCAGGTCTCCAGCGAGCACTTCACCTACACGGTGGCCGAACGGGCGCGCGCCGACGTACTGGTGATCGCCGAGGAGGGCGCCAAGGCCCAGCACGCCCAGGAGTACGTGGACGCCCTGCGCGCCAACGGGCGGTCCGCGGCGGTCTGGGACGTCGCCGTCCAGGGCGCCCCGCACCCCCTCGGAGTCCTCTCCCACTTCCGTACGGCCGTCCACTACACCGGAGCCAGGACTCCCGGCGGCGAGACCCAGCTGGCCGTGCGCGACTTCCTGAACGAGGGCGGCAAGCTGATCGAGGCGGGTGAGCTGGCGGGCGGCAACGTCCGGATCGGCGACACCGTGACCAACGACTTCAGCCAGTACTGGCTCGGCGCCTACGGGCGTACGACCGTCAGCGGCGCGACGGGCTTCACCGGAGCCGGCAGCCTCGGCGGCGCCACGGGCGCCCTCGGCAACGCCGCTGGCAACCCGCTGGACGCACCCGGCTCCTACACGGTCACCTCGGAGACCCTGCCGCCCGCGCAGTTCCCGCAGTTCAAGAGCGCACAGGCGGGCCAGTTCGCCGGGGTCGTCAACCCGTACGCCCCCTACGCCGGCACGCAGATGGCCTCCGCCCTGCACACCGACGACGACTGGAAGCGCCTCGTGCGCACCATCGACCTGACCCGCGTCACCGCGGCCGACCAGCCCCGGCTCAAGCTCGCCCTCAACTGGAACGTCGAGGAGGGCTACGACCACGCCGCGCTGGAAGCCCGTACGGCGGGCGGCGAGGACTGGACCACCCTCCCCGACCTCGGGGGCCTCAGCGGGTCGGCCGTCCCCGAGGAGTGCGGGGCCGGGTTCTTCATCAACGGCCATCCCTTCCTGCGCCACTACCTCACGCTCGAGGGCGGAGGCTGCGCCCCGCAGGGCACCAGCGGCGGCTGGAACACCTTCACCGGTTCCTCCGGCGGCTGGAAGCAGGTCGCCTTCGACCTGAGCCCGTACGCCGGAAAGACCGTCGAGGTGTCGCTCTCCTACATCACCGACCCGGGTTCGGGCGGCCGGGGCGTCTTCGCGGACGAGGCCCGGCTGTCCGTCGGCGGAGTGGACCAGACCACTGAGGGTTTCGAGACCTCTCTCGGGGCCTGGAGTGCGCAGGGCGCGCCCGCCGGAAGTCCTGAGGTTCCGGGCGACTGGTCCCGCTCCGGAGAGCTGTTCAAGTCCTATGCGGCCGTCACTACGCGTGACACCGTTCTGCTCGGGTTCGGCCTGGAGCACCTGCCGGCCGCCGCCGACCGCGCGCTACTCGTCGGTAAGGCGCTCCGTGCGCTGAACCGCTGACCAGCACCCCCGCGCCGCAGTCACCCTGAGTGACGGGGGCTGAAGTCCTCGGGGCCCCGTTCCCGCATGTCCGGTACGGGTCCCCGAGGCGTGTCAGCCGTCGATCGATGTCACTCAAAAGCTCACGGAGAGGTAGGGTCGTAAGCGGTCGGGGACATCCCATACAGCTCGCCGGCGGGACAGGCCGGCGTACCACGAGGAGATCGGTTCGTGACGATCCGCGTAGGCATCAATGGTTTTGGCCGAATTGGCCGCAACTACTTCCGGGCGCTTCTGGAGCAGGGAGCGGACATCGAGATCGTCGGTGTCAACGACCTGACCGACAACGCCACTCTGGTGCACCTTCTCAAGTACGACACCATCCTGGGCCGTCTCAAGGCCGAGGTCTCCCACACCGACGACACGATCACCGTCGGTGGCAACACCTTCAAGACCTTCGCCGAGCGCGACCCCGCGAACCTTCCCTGGGGCGAGCTGGGCGCGGACATCGTCATCGAATCCACGGGCATCTTCACCAAGCGGGCGGACGCCGCGAAGCACCTCGCCGCAGGCGCGAAGAAGGTCCTCATCTCGGCTCCGGCCAAGGACGAGGACATCACCATCGTGATGGGCGTCAACCAGGACAAGTACGACGCGGCCGGGCACCACGTCATCTCCAACGCCTCCTGCACCACCAACTGCGTGGCGCCGATGGCCAAGGTCCTCCTGGAGAACTTCGGCATCGTCAAGGGCATGATGACCACGGTCCACGCCTACACGAACGACCAGCGCATCCTCGACTTCCCGCACTCGGACCTGCGCCGGGCGCGCGCCGCCGCCGAGAACATCATCCCGACCACCACCGGTGCCGCCAAGGCCACCGCCCTGGTCATCCCGGAGCTGGCGGGCAAGCTCGACGGCATCGCGATGCGCGTCCCGGTCCCCACCGGTTCCGTGACCGACCTGGTCATCGAGCTGGAGCGCGAAGTGACCAAGGACGAGGTCAACACCGCCTTCCAGAAGGCCGCCGAGGGCCAGCTGAAGGGCATCCTGGACTACACGGAGGACGCGATCGTCTCCTCCGACATCGTGAACTGGCCCGCCTCCTGCACCTTCGACTCCTCCCTGACCATGGTCCAGGGCAAGAGCGTCAAGGTCGTCGGCTGGTACGACAACGAGTGGGGCTACTCCAACCGTCTCGTCGACCTCACCGTCTTCGTCGGCGGTCAGCTCTAAGAACGTAGGGCAAGGCAGCACGATGTGAGCACAGGGTCCGTGACAGCGCGATGGTGCGCCGCACGGGCCCTGTTGCTTGCCCCGTACCCTCTTCGCCCGGTGGGCCCTACGCCCCGCAGGGAACAAGGAGTAGAAACACATGAAGACGATCGACGAACTTCTCGCCGACGGCGTCGCCGGAAAGCGGGTCTTCGTCCGCGCGGACCTGAACGTGCCCCTCGCCAACGGCGAGATCACGGACGACGGCCGCATCCGCGCCGTGCAGCCGACCATCGCGAAGCTCGCCGAAGCCGGCGCCCGCGTGGTCGTCGCCTCGCACCTGGGCCGCCCCAAGGGCGCCCCGGACCCGGCCTTCTCGCTCGCCCCCGCCGCCAAGCGCCTCGGTGAACTCCTCGGCGCCGAGGTCGCGTTCGCGACCGACACCGTCGGGGCCTCCGCCAAGGAGACCGTCGCCGGCCTCGCGGACGGCCAGGTCGCCGTCATCGAGAACCTGCGCTTCAACGCCGGCGAGACCTCGAAGGACGACGCCGAGCGCGGCGCCTTCGCCGACCAGCTCGCCGAGCTGGCCGACGTCTACGTCGGCGACGGCTTCGGCGCCGTCCACCGCAAGCACGCGTCGGTCTTCGACCTGCCCGCGCGCCTCCCGCACGCGGCCGGCTACCTGATCGCCACCGAGGTCGGCGTCCTGGAGAAGCTGACCGCCGACGTCCAGCGGCCCTACGTGGTCGTCCTCGGCGGCGCGAAGGTCTCCGACAAGCTCGCCGTCATCGACGAGCTGCTCGGCAAGGCCGACCGCATCCTCATCGGCGGCGGGATGGCCTACACCTTCCTCAAGGCCAAGGGCTACGAGGTCGGCATCTCCCTGCTCCAGGAAGACCAGCTGCCCAAGGTCACGGAGTACATGGAGCGCGCGGAGAAGACCGGCGTCGAGCTGGTCCTCCCCGTCGACGTGCTGGTCTCCTCCGAGTTCCCGGACCTGAAGACCAAGGCCCCGGCCGACTTCGACACCGTCGACGCGGACAGGATCCCGGCCGACAAGGAGGGTCTGGACATCGGTCCCAGGACCCGTGAGCTGTACGCGTCGAAGATCGCCGACGCGGAGACCGTCTTCTGGAACGGCCCCGTGGGCGTCTTCGAGCACCCCGACTACGCGGGCGGGACCAGCGCCATCGCGCAGGCCCTCCTCGACAGCGACGGCTTCACCGTCGTGGGCGGTGGCGACAGCGCCGCCGCCGTCCGCACCCTGGGCTTCGACGAGAACGCCTTCGGTCACATCTCCACCGGTGGTGGCGCGAGCCTCGAATACCTCGAAGGCAAGACGCTCCCCGGTCTCGCCGCCCTGGAGGGCTGAACCCGTATGACCACTCGCACCCCGCTGATGGCGGGCAACTGGAAGATGAACCTCAACCACCTCGAGGCCATCGCCCACGTCCAGAAGCTCGCCTTCGCGCTCGCCGACAAGGACTACGACGCCGTCGAGGTCGCGGTCCTGCCGCCCTTCGTCGACCTGCGCTCGGTCCAGACCCTGGTCGACGGCGACAAGCTGAAGATCAAGTACGGCGCCCAGGACATCTCCGCGCACGACTCCGGCGCCTACACCGGCGAGATCTCCGGCTCCATGCTCGCCAAGCTGAAGTGCACGTACGTGGCCGTCGGCCACAGCGAGCGCCGCCAGTACCACGGCGAGAACGACGAGCTCTGCAACGCCAAGGTCAAGGCCGCCTACAAGCACGGGATCACCCCGATCCTGTGCGTCGGCGAGGGCCTCGACATCCGCAAGGCCGGCCAGCAGGTCCAGTACACGCTGAACCAGGTCGACGGCGGCCTCAAGGACATCCCGGCCGAGCAGGTCGAGTCCATCGTGATCGCCTACGAGCCCGTGTGGGCCATCGGCACCGGCGAGGTCGCCACCCCCGAGGACGCGCAGGAGGTCTGCGGGGCGATCCGCGGCCGTCTCGCGGAGCTGTACTCGCAGGAGCTGGCCGACAAGGTCCGCATCCAGTACGGCGGCTCGGTGAAGGCCGGCAACATCGCGGCGATCATGGCGCAGCCCGACGTCGACGGCGCCCTGGTCGGCGGCGCGGCGCTGGACGCGGACGAGTTCGTCAGGATCGTCCGCTTCCGCGACCAGTGAGTATGCGGTAGGGCCGATCCGTCGTACCCTTGCGGGGCCAGGGGCTGAACCATCAGCCGCTGGCCCCGCGCACATCCCGCACAGCGCGCACATCCCGCAAAGCCGGAAAGCCAGTAAAGCCAGAAAGTAGGAATCAGCCGTGATTATGGGGTTCTCGATCGCCCTGATCGTCTTCAGCGCCCTGCTGATGCTGCTCGTGCTGATGCACAAGGGCAAGGGCGGCGGCCTTTCCGACATGTTCGGCGGCGGCATGCAGTCGTCGGTCGGCGGTTCCTCCGTCGCCGAGCGCAACCTGGACCGCATCACCGTCGTCATCGGCCTGCTGTGGTTCGCGTGCATCATCGCCCTCGGCCTGCTGATGAAGTCGAGCAGCTGACCCGTTCCGGCCAACCGGCAGTACGGTGGGCGCCGCCCGGCCTATCATTGAGCCTCCGGCGTCCAGGGACGTGGAATCAGTAACTCCGCTCACTGGACGTGCGTTGGGCCTTACGTAGACTTGGGCGCCCGCGGCGGAAATCCCCTCACTCCGCGGCACCATCACGCAGGGAGTTACGACCGTGGCAAGTGGCAACGCGATCCGTGGTAGCCGGGTCGGCGCGGGGCCGATGGGCGAGGCCGAGCGCGGCGAGTCCGCGCCCCGCCTGCGCATCTCCTTCTGGTGCTCGAACGGGCACGAGACGCAGCCGAGCTTCGCCAGCGACGCGCAGGTGCCGGACACCTGGGACTGCCCGCGCTGCGGGTTCCCGGCCGGTCAGGACCGCGACAACCCGCCGGCGCCGCCGCGCACCGAACCGTACAAGACCCACCTCGCCTACGTACGGGAGCGCCGTACGGACGCCGACGGCGAGGCGATCCTCGCGGAGGCGCTCGCCAAGCTCCGCGGCGAGATCTGAGAGCAAGCGGACGGCATGACTTCAGGCCCGGTCGCGCAGGAATCCTCCTCCTGCGCGACCGGGCCTCTTTGTGTCGGTTGAGCCGCTTCGGATCCCTTAAGTTGTAGTTGGGCGGGGCACGACAGGACGGAAGAAACGGGTTGATGTCCGAGATGAATGCGGAGCGTACGAAGCTGAACCGGACGCAGGAGTGGACGGCACTCGGCAAACACCGGCTGGAGTTCGGACAGACGCATCTGCGGGAGCTGTTCGAGAAGGACCCGGGCCGCGGCACCGGCTACACGCTGCAGGTCGGCGACCTGTACATCGACTACTCGAAGCACCTCGTGACCGACGAGACGCTGGAGCTGCTGCGCGAACTCGCGGCGGTGACGGGCGTGGCCGAGCTGCGCGAGGCCATGTTCCGCGGCGAGAAGATCAACACGACGGAGGACCGGGCGGTCCTGCACACCGCCCTGCGCGCCCCGCGGGACGCCGTCATCGAGGTGGACGGCGAGAACGTCGTCCCGGGCGTGCACGCCGTGCTCGACAAGATGGCGGCTTTCTCCGAGGAGATCCGCTCGGGGCGCTGGACCGGCTTCACCGGCAAGCGCATCCGCAACGTCGTCAACGTCGGTATCGGTGGCTCCGACCTCGGCCCCGCGATGGCGTACGAGGCCCTGCGGGCCTTCACCGACCGCGGTCTGACGGTGCGCTTCGTGTCGAACGTGGACGGCGCGGACCTGCACGAGGCCGTGCGTGACCTGGACCCGGCGGAGACGCTGTTCATCATCGCCTCCAAGACCTTCACCACCGTCGAGACCATCACCAACGCCACCTCGGCCCGCGCATGGCTGCTGGACGGACTGGGCGGCGACCCGGCGGCCGTGGCGCGGCACTTCGTGGCGCTGTCGACCAACGCCGAGAAAGTCGAGGAATTCGGCATCGATCCGGCCAACATGTTCGAGTTCTGGGACTGGGTCGGCGGACGCTACTCCTTCGACTCGGCCATCGGCCTCTCGCTGATGATCGCGATCGGCCCGGACGCCTTCCGGGAACTGCTCGGCGGCTTCCACGCCATGGACGAGCACTTCCGCACGGCGCCGCCGGAGGAGAACGCCCCGCTGCTGCTGGGCCTGTTGGGGATCTGGTACGGGGCCTTCTTCGAGGCGCAGTCGCACGCGGTGCTCCCGTACAGCCACTACCTCTCCCGTTTCACCGCCTACTTGCAGCAGCTGGACATGGAGTCCAACGGCAAGTCCGTGGACCGCGAGGGCAATCCGGTGGACTGGCAGACCGGACCGGTGGTCTGGGGCACGCCCGGCACCAACGGCCAGCACGCCTACTACCAGTTGATCCACCAGGGCACGCGGCTGATCCCCGCGGACTTCATCGGCTTCGCCCGGCCCGTGGCGGACCTGGAGGCGGGGCCGGCGGCCCAGCACGACCTGCTGATGGCGAACTTCTTCGCGCAGACGCAGGCGCTGGCCTTCGGCAAGACGCCGGAGGAGGTGCGGGCGGAGGGAGTCCCGGAGGCGCTCGTCCCGCACAAGACCTTCAAGGGCAACCACCCGACGACCACCATCCTGGCGGGCGAGCTCACCCCGTCGGTGCTCGGTCAGCTGATCGCGCTGTACGAGCACAAGGTGTTCGTGCAGGGCGCGGTGTGGAACATCGACTCCTTCGACCAGTGGGGCGTGGAACTCGGCAAGGTGCTCGCCAAGCGGGTCGAACCCGCGCTGAGCGAGGGCGCGGACGTGCCGGGGCTGGACGCCTCGACGACGGCCCTGGTCGCCGTGTACCGGGGGCTCCGCGGCAGGAGCTGACCCGATCGGTCGGCCGACCGGGCGGTGACGCCGGACGCGGAAGGGCCCGCTCTCCCAGGGGAGAGCGGGCCCTTCCGTATCACGATCAGGACGAGGCCGGGGGGTACATCCCGCTCGGAAGCTTGGCCGCGGCCGCGCGGTCCAGGAGCCACAGGGTGCGGAAGAGGCCGTGGGCCGCCGCCGCCGGGGCCTGCAGTCCGCCCGCGCCGCCCAGCGCGATGGACACCGCGCCGGCCTTGTCCTCGCCGGCCGCGAGCAGCCAGACCTCGCGGGCCGCCCGGATCGCCGGGAGCGTCAGGGAGATGCGGGTGGGCGGGGGCTTCGGGGCACCGTGGACCCCGACCACCGTGCGCTCGGTCTCGCGGGCCGCCGGGTGCTCCGGGAAGAGGGAGGCCACGTGCGTGTCCGGGCCGACGCCGAGCATCAGCACGTCGAAATGGGGGACCGGGCCGTGGTCCTCGGGGCCGGCCGCCTGCGCGAGCTCGGCGGCGTACGCGGCGGCCGCCGCGTCCACGTCGGGCCCGAACGGGCCGTCGGAGGCCGGCATCACGTGCACGCGGGCCGGGTCGACGGGGACGGAGTCCAGCAGGGCCTCGCGCGCCTGGGTGTGGTTGCGCTCGGGGTCGTCGGCGGGGACGTACCGCTCGTCGCCCCACCACAGGTCGAGGCGGGACCAGTCGACGGCGTCGCGCGCGGGGGCCGTCGCCAGGGCGGCGAGGAGGCCGTTGCCGTTGCGGCCGCCGGTGAGGACGACGGACGCGGTGCCGCGGGCGGCCTGCGCGTCGACGATCTTGGTGATGAGCCGGGCGGCTGCGGCCTGGGCCATCAGCTCCTTGTCCCGGTGGACGACGACCTGGGGAGTCGTCATACCCATGTGCGGCTTCCTTCGTTGGTAGTGCCGGGTGCGCGTGCGGGTGCGGGCGGTGCCGCTGCGCGGGGCCTTTCCCCCACCCCGCCCCTTCCCGAAACCGGGGGCTCCGCCCCCGGACCCCCGCGCCTCACACGCCGGCGAGTCTGGACATCCAGCCCGTCCGGCGTTTGAGGACCGGGGTCCGGGGCGGAGCCCCGGGGAACGGTGGAAGGGCGGTTAGGGGACCGCTCCGCGCAGCGCTCGTACTACTTGGCCGCGGCCTTCTTCGCCGGCTTGGCCGCCGGCTTCGGGGCCGCCGCAGCGGGCTCCTCGGCCTTGGCCTCCGGTTCGGCCGGGGCCGGGTTCAGGCGGGAGACGCCGAACTTCAGCGAGGCCTCGTACGTGTTGTCCGGGTCCAGGCGGCGGAGTTCCTCCGCCAGGAGCTCGGCCGTGTCGCGGCGCTTCAGCGCCACCGCACGGTCCGGCTGCCCCGGCATGCACAGCGTGGCCAGAGCCCCGTCCGCCCGGTCCAGGACGATCGCGCCGTCCTTGGTCTCCAGGCGTACGGCCGTCAGACCCGGGCCCGCGGACGGCGTCCGCTTCACCGGGACCTGCAGCCGGTCCGCCAGCCACATGGCCAGCAGCTCGCAGCTCGGGTTCTCGCCCTCGCCCTCGACGGTCGCGGAGGTGACCTGCAGGGCCTGCTGGTCCAGCGCGGCCGCCAGCATCGAACGCCACGGGGTGATCCGCGTCCACGACAGGTCCGTGTCCCCGGGGGCGTAGGCCTCGGCGCGTGCGCCGAGTGCCCCGATCGGGTTCTCGGAGGAGTACGTGTCCGTGATCCGGCGCTGTCCGAGCGCACCCAGCGGGTCGCCCGCCAGGTCCGCCGGGGCGCCCTCCGGCCACCAGACGACCACGGGGGCGTCCGGGAGGAGCAACGGGAGAACCACCGACTGGGCGTGGTCGACCAGTTCGCCGTGAAGGCGGAGCACGACCGTTTCACCGGAGCCGGAGTCCGTCCCGACGCGGATCTCCGCGTCGAGACGGGCACCCTGGCGGCTGCGCGGCGAGCGGCTGACCCGCTTGATGACGACGACGATCCGCGAGGGGTGTTCGTGGGACGCGTCGTTCGCCGACTTGAGAGCGTCGTACGCGTTCTCCTCGTCGGTCACGATCACCAGCGTGAGGACCATGCCGATGGCCGGCGTGCCGATGTCCCGGCGTGCCTGCACCATCGCGGCGTTGATCTTGCTGGAGTTGGTCTCCGTGAGGTCGATCTTCATGGCCGGCGCCAGCTCCGTCCGTCTCGTGCGAGCATCTCGTCCGCCTCGACCGGCCCCCAGGTGCCCGCCGGGTACTGCGCGGGCTTGCCGTGCTTGTCCCAGTACTCCTCGATCGGGTCGAGGATGTTCCAGGACAGTTCGACCTCCTGGTGACGCGGGAAGAGGTTCGCGTCGCCCAGCAGCACATCGAGGATGAGCCGCTCGTACGCCTCGGGGCTCGACTCCGTGAAGGACTCGCCGTAGGCGAAGTCCATCGTCACGTCGCGGACCTCCATGGAGGTGCCCGGGACCTTGGAGCCGAAGCGGACCGTGACGCCCTCGTCCGGCTGGACCCGGATGACCAGGGCGTTCTGCCCCAGCTCCTCGGTCGCGCCCGACTCGAACGGAAGGTATGGGGCCCGCTTGAAGACCACCGCGATCTCCGTCACCCGGCGGCCCAGGCGCTTGCCCGTCCGCAGGTAGAAGGGGACGCCCGCCCAGCGGCGGTTGTTGATCTCCAGGCGGATGGCCGCGTAGGTGTCGGTCTTCGACTTGGGGTCGATGCCGTCCTCTTCGAGGTACCCGACGACCTTCTCGCCGCCCTGCCACGCGGCCGCGTACTGGCCGCGCACGGTGTGCTTGCCCAGGTCCTCCGGCAGCTGCACCGCCGTCAGCACCTTGAGCTTCTCCGCCACCAGCGCCTTGGGGTGGAAGGAGCCGGGCTCCTCCATCGCGGTCAGCGCGAGCAGCTGGAGCAGGTGGTTCTGGATGACGTCACGGGCCGCGCCGATGCCGTCGTAGTAACCGGCCCGGCCGCCGATGCCGATGTCCTCGGCCATCGTGATCTGGACGTGGTCGACGTACGACCGGTTCCAGATCGGCTCGAACATGGTGTTCGCGAAGCGGAGCGCCAGGATGTTCTGGACGGTCTCCTTGCCGAGGTAGTGGTCGATCCGGAAGACCTCGTCACGCGGGAAGACCTCGTGGACGACCTTGTTGAGTTCCTCGGCGCTCTTCAGGTCGTGACCGAAGGGCTTCTCGATGACGGCGCGCCGCCACGAGCCCTCCTTCTGGGCCAGCCCGTGGTTCTTGAGCTGCTGGACCACCTTGGGGAAGAACTTCGGCGGCACGGACAGGTAGAAGGCGAAGTTGCCGCCCGTGCCCTGCGCCTTGTCGAGGTCGTCGATCGTCGCCTTCAGCGTCTCGAAGGCCGCGTCGTCGTCGAAGTCGCCCTGCACGAACCGGCAGCCCTGCACCAGCTGCTGCCAGACCTCCTCCCGGAAGGGGGTGCGCGAGTGCTGCTTGACGGCCTCGTACACCTCCTGTGCGAAGTCCTCGTGCTCCCACTCGCGGCGGGCGAAGCCGATCAGCGAGAAGCCCGGCGGGAGCAGGCCGCGGTTGGCGAGGTCGTAGACGGCAGGCATCAGCTTCTTGCGCGACAGGTCACCCGTAACGCCGAAAATGACCAGGCCGGACGGCCCCGCGATGCGCGGGAGCCGCCGGTCCTGTGCGTCACGAAGCGGGTTCGCTCCGTTTACAGACAAGGTGTTCAGGCCTCCGTGGGGGCGAGGCGCTCAAGCTCCGCCTCGGTCGACTTCAGCAGGTCGTTCCAGGACGCCTCGAACTTCTCGACGCCCTCGTCTTCCAGCAGCTGAACGACATCGTCGTACGAGATGCCCAGCTTCGCGACCGCGTCGAGCTCGGCGCGGGCCTGCTCGTAGGTGCCGCGGACGGTGTCACCGGTGATCCGGCCGTGGTCGGCGGTGGCCTCCAGGGTGGCCTCCGGCATGGTGTTCACCGTGTTCGGGGCGACCAGGTCGTCCACGTACAGGGTGTCCTTGTACGCCGGGTCCTTGACGCCGGTCGAGGCCCACAGCGCGCGCTGCTTGTTGGCGCCGTGCTTCTCCAGGGCGGTCCAGCGGTCCGAGGCGAAGACTTCTTCGTAGGCCTGGTAGGCCAGACGGGCGTTGGCGAGGGCCGCCTTGCCCTTGAGGGCCTTGGCCTCGTCGGTGCCGACGGCGTCCAGGCGCTTGTCGATCTCGGTGTCCACGCGGGACACGAAGAAGGAGGCGACCGAGTGGATCAGGGAGAGGTCCAGGCCGGCGGCCTTGGCCTTCTCCAGACCCGCCAGGTAGGCGTCCATGACCTCGCGGTAGCGCTCCAGCGAGAAGATCAGCGTGACGTTGACGCTGATGCCCCTGCCGATGACCTCGGTGATCGCCGGCAGGCCGGCCTTGGTCGCCGGGATCTTGATCAGCGTGTTCGGGCGGTCCACCAGCCAGGCGAGCTGCTTGGCCTCGGCGATGGTCGCGTCCGTCCGGTGGGCCAGACGGGGGTCGACCTCGATCGACACGCGGCCGTCCTGGCCGTCGGTGCGGTCGTAGACCGGGCGCAGGATGTCGGCGGCGTCGCGGACGTCCGCCGTGGTGATCATGCGCAGGGCCTCGTCGACGGTGACCTTGCGGGTGGCGAGGTCGGTGAGCTGCTGCTCGTAGCCCTCGCCGCCGCTGATCGCCTTCTGGAAGATCGCCGGGTTGGTGGTGACACCGACCACGTGCGACTGGTCGATGAGCTCCGCCAGGTTGCCGGACGTGATGCGCTTGCGGGACAGGTCGTCCAGCCAGATCGCCACGCCCTCGTCGGAGAGGCGCTTGAGTGCGTCTGTCATGGGAATTGCATCTCCTGTTGGTGTTGTACGGGCGTCAGCGCGCGGCGGCGGCGAGCGAGGCCTTGGCGGCTGCGGTCACGGCCTCGGCGGTGAAGCCGAACTCGCGGAACAGCACCTTCGCGTCGGCCGAGGCACCGAAGTGCTCCAGCGAGACGATCCGGCCGGCGTCACCCACGTAACGGTGCCAGGTCAGGCCGATGCCCGCCTCGACCGCGACCCGCGCCTTGACGGAGGCCGGCAGGACGCTGTCCTTGTACTCCTGGTCCTGCTCCTCGAACCACTCCACGGACGGCATGGAGACGACCCGGGTGGGGATGCCCTCGGCCTGGAGCTGCTCGCGGGCCTCGACGGCCAGGTGCACCTCGGAGCCGGTGCCGATGAGGACGACCTGCGCGTCGCCGCCTTCGGCGTCGAAGAGCACGTACCCGCCCTTGGCGGCGTTCTCGTTGCGCTCGTACGTCGGCACGCCCTGGCGGGTCAGCGCCAGACCGTGCGGGGCGCCCTTGCCGAACACCTTGGTGTGGCGCGTCAGGATCTCGCGCCAGGCGACGGCGGTCTCGTTCGCGTCGGCCGGGCGGACGATGTTCAGGCCCGGGATGGCGCGCAGCGAGGCCAGGTGCTCGACCGGCTGGTGGGTCGGGCCGTCCTCGCCGAGGCCGATGGAGTCGTGCGTCCACACGTAGGTCACCGGCAGGTGCATCAGCGCGGACAGGCGGACGGCGTTGCGCATGTAGTCGGAGAACACCAGGAAGGTGCCGCCGTAGATGCGGGTGTGGCCGTGCAGGGCGATGCCGTTCATGGCCGCGGCCATGGCGTGCTCGCGGATGCCGAAGTGGATGGTCCGGCCGTACGGGTCGGCCTCCGGCAGCGGGTTGCCCACCGGCAGGAACGAGGAGTTCTTGTCGATGGTGGTGTTGTTGGAGCCGGCCAGGTCGGCCGAGCCGCCCCACAGCTCCGGGATGACCGCGCCCAGCGCCTCCAGCACCTTGCCGGAGGCGGCGCGGGTCGCGAGGCCCTTGCCCGCCTCGAAGGCGGGGAGCTTGTCCTCCCAGCCCGCGGGCAGCTCGTTGGCGTTGATGCGGTCGAACTCGGCGGCGCGCTCCGGGTTGGCGGTGCGCCAGGCGGAGAACTCCTTCTCCCACTCGGCGCGGGCGTCGCGGCCGCGGTCCCCGAGGGCGCGGGTGTGCGCGATGACCTCGTCGGAGACCTCGAAGGTCTGCTCCGGGTCGAAGCCGAGGACGCGCTTGGTGGCGGCGACCTCGTCGTCGCCGAGGGCCGAGCCGTGGGCGGCCTCGGTGTTCTGGGCGTGCGGGGCGGGCCAGGCGATGATCGAGCGGGCCGCGATGAAGGACGGGCGGCCGGTCTCGGCCTTGGCGGCCTGGAGGGCGGCGAACAGCGCCTTCGGGTCGAGGTCGCCGTTGGCCTGCTGCTCGACGCGCTGGACGTGCCAGCCGTACGCCTCGTAGCGCTTCATGGTGTCCTCGGAGACGGCGGTCTCCGTGTCACCCTCGATGGAGATGTGGTTGTCGTCCCACAGGAGCACCAGGTTGCCGAGCTTCTGGTGGCCGGCGAGGGCGGACGCCTCGTGGGAGATGCCCTCCTGGAGGCAGCCGTCACCCGCGATCGCGTAGACCATGTGGTCGAACGGGGAGGTGCCCGGGGCGGCCTGCGGGTCGAACAGACCGCGCTCGTAGCGGGCGGCCATGGCCATGCCCACGGCGTTGGCGATGCCCTGGCCGAGCGGGCCGGTGGTGGTCTCGACGCCGGCCGTGTGGCCGTACTCCGGGTGCCCGGGGGTCTTGGAGCCCCAGGTGCGGAACGCCTTGAGGTCGTCCAGCTCCAGCCCGAACCCGCCGAGGTACAGCTGGGTGTAGAGGGTGAGGGACGAGTGCCCCGCGGAGAGCACGAAACGGTCGCGGCCCACCCACTCGGGGTCGGCCGGGTCGTGCCGCATGACCTTCTGGAAGAGGGTGTACGCGGCGGGGGCCAGGCTCATGGCCGTACCGGGGTGGCCGTTTCCGACCTTCTGGACCGCGTCAGCGGCCAGGATGCGGGCGGTGTCGACGGCCCGCTGGTCCAGTTCGGTCCATTCGAGCTCTGTGGTCGTCGGCTTGGTGCTCACCGTGAGTCAGGGCTCCTCTCCACATGTCTGAATCCCGGTGACGAACGGTGCACCGGCGCGATTCCGAGCCTACCCCCGCAACGGCGTGCAGCTATTCGAGTGCCCACACTCCGTCACCGGTTGTTCAGCTCCGATCGGTCCAACACGACGCGACCCCCGCGCAGGGCGACGTATGACCAACGTCTACAGTGGCGTGGTACGTGCAAGCCCTTACGGAGCTTGCTGGTTTCTCTCTCAGGGGTGCGTGTGACGGCCGTCGAATCCCGTCCAGCGGGGGTGCTCGGGACGAGCCCCGGTCACCGGCCGTTCGGGGCCAGGGCCATGGCTTTCGTGGCTTTGACCAAGCCGCGGATCATCGAACTTCTGCTGATCACCACAGTGCCGGTGATGTTCCTGGCGGAGCAGGGCGTGCCCTCGCTGTGGCTGGTCCTCGCGACCTGCTTCGGCGGCTACCTGTCCGCGGGCGGCGCCAACGCCCTGAACATGTACATCGACCGCGACATCGACGCGCTCATGGACCGGACCTCGCAGCGCCCCCTGGTGACCGGGATGGTCACCCCGCGGGAGTGCCTGGCCTTCGGCATCACCCTCGGCGTGGTCTCCACCCTGTTCTTCGGCCTGCTCATCAACTGGCTGTCGGCGGCGCTCGCGCTCGGCGCGCTCCTCTTCTACGTGGTCGTCTACACGATGCTGCTGAAGCGGCGCACCGCGCAGAACATCGTCTGGGGCGGCATCGCGGGCTGCATGCCGGTGCTGATCGGCTGGTCGGCGGTGAAGAACGAGGTCTCCTGGGCCGCGGTCATCCTCTTCCTCGTCATCTTCTTCTGGACGCCGCCGCACTACTGGCCGCTGTCGATGAAGGTGAAGGACGACTACGCGCGTGTCGGCGTGCCGATGCTGCCGGTGGTGGCCGGGAACAAGGTCGTGGCGCGGCAGATCGTGCTCTACAGCTGGGTGATGGTGGGCGTCTCGCTGCTGCTGACCCCTCTGGGTTACACGGGCTGGTTCTACACCTCCGTCGCGCTGCTCGCGGGCGGCTGGTGGCTGTGGGAGGCGCACGCGCTGCACGCGCGGGCCAAGGCGGGCGTGACGGGCGCGAAGCTCAAGGAGATGCGTCTGTTCCACTGGTCGATCACCTACGTGTCGCTGCTGTTCGTGGCGGTGGCCGTGGATCCCTTCCTCCGTTGATTACTCGCCGGTAGCATGCCCTCCATGGCAGACAGCGCAGACACCGCAGACATCACGGACGCCGCAGGCGCCGCGGACAAGAAGGAGGACCGCAAGGCGGCCAGGCTGGCCAAGCAGATTGCCGCCTTCGCCAAGGAGCACGGCGGCGCCGAGGGCCAGCTCGCCCACATCGGCCAGGCCGGCACCCGCATCGTGCTCGTCGGCACGGACGGCGGCTGGGGCGACCTGGTCGCCCCGACCTTCGCCGTGGCGCGGCTGGCCGCCGAGAAGGCCGGCCTGACCCTGCACGAGGAGTTCGACGGCGAGTTCGCCGCGCGCGTGAAGACCGGCCCGTACGAGTGGACGCGCATGGCCGGCATCCAGATCGGCGGAGCCGCCCACCCGGCGGCCTGACCCGGCGCCCGCCGATCCGGTGCCGTCTCGGTCAACAGCGCGAGCAACACCTCACACCCCGCTCACCCGTTAGGACGTGTGGAAGCCCCTTCCTCACGTCCGCAACGGGATGCCCGGATGATCGAAACGCCGCCCCTGGTGGACCAGTACTGCCACGGAGTACTCCGTACGGAGCTGGGCCTGGGCACCTTCGAGGCCCAGCTGCTCCCCGCGGCGGGCCCGCCCGCCGCGGGCACCACCTTCTTCGACACCCAGACCGGCTTCGCCGTGCGCCGCTGGTGCCCGCCGCTGCTCGGGCTGGAACCGCACGCCGCCCCCGCCCGCTACCTGGCCCGGCGCCGCGAGCTCGGCGTGGCCGAGTCGGCGCGGCTGCTGCTGAGGGGCTCCGGGGTCAGCGCCTACCTGGTCGACACCGGGGAGTCCGGGGACCTCACCGCCCCCAAGGAACTGGCGCTCGCCGGGGACGCCGAGGCCTTCGAGGCGGTCCGGCTGGAACTACTGGCCGAGCAGGCCGCCGACACCTCCGGGACGGTGGCCGCCTTCCTGGCCAACCTCGCCGGCGCCGTCCACCACGCCGCCACCGGGGCCGCGGCCTTCACCTGCGCCGCCGGCCCCGGCCTGGCCGCCGAGCCGCCCGGTCCCGGCGAGGTCCGCGGGGCGGCCGGGCGGTGGCTGGAAGGGCGGCCGAAGGGCGGAGCCGTACGGGACCCCGTGCTGCTGGGGCACCTGCTGTGGACCGCGGTGGCATCCGGGCTGCCGCTCCAGCTCCGTACGGGAGCGGGGGACGCGGCCTCGCTGACCGCCTTCGCACGGGCCACCGAGGGCCTGGGCGCGCGGCTCGTGCTGCTGGGGGAGTACCCGCACCACCGGCACGCGGCGCGGCTGGCCGGGGCCTTCCCGCACGTCTACGCGGACACAGGCCCGGCTCTCGGACGGACCGGCGCCGGAGCCGCGACCGTACTGGCCGAGCTGCTGGAGCTCGCGCCCTTCGGGAAGCTGATGTTCTCCAGCGGCGCGGGCCGGCTCCCCGAACTGCACGCGGTCGGCGCCCTGGTGTTCCGGGAGGCGCTGGGCCGGGTGCTGGGCGGCTGGGTCGCCGACGGGGCCTGGTCCTGGCGGGACGCCGAGCGGGTGGCCGCCATGGTCGCGGCGGGCAATGCCCGCCGCGTGTACCGGCTGGACGAACGGGGCTAGAGCTCAGACCGCGGTGAGCTGCGGGTCGCCCTGGGCGGGGATCTCCGCCTGCTCCGCGGGCCGCTCGCGCAGGCTCAGCGCGACCCGCAGCACCGCGATCCACACCAGGCAGGAGCCGAGCATGTGGGCGGCGACCAGGACCTCGGGCAGCCGCGTGAAGTACTGCACGTAACCGATGGCACCCTGCGCCAGCAGCACGACCAGCAGGTCACGGGCCCGGGCCCGGGTGTCCTCGGGCGCGTCGACCACGCGCAGCGCCAGCCACATCGCCAGGGCCAGCGCGCAGACCGCCCAGGCGGCGACGGCGTGCACGTGGGCGGTGGTCGCCCAGTCGAACGGCATCCGCTTGATCTCGCTGCGGTCGCCGGCGTGCGGTCCGGAACCGGTCACCACCGTGCCTGCCGCGATCAGCACGAGGGAGACCGCGAGCAACGCCCACGAAAGCTTGCGCACCGGGCCGGGCACCCGCGGCCGGGGGGCGGAGTCGCCCTCGCGGGTGCGCTGCCAGGTGATCGTGGTCACGGTGATCAGCGAGGTGGCGAGGAGGAAGTGGCCTGCCACGCTGTACGGGTTGAGCCCCGTCAGGACCGTGATGCCGCCGAGGACCGCGTTGCCCATCACGAGGGCGAACTGCAGCCAGCCGAGCTTCGTCAGCGAACGCCGCCACGGCTTCGCCGAGCGGGCCGCGAGGATGATCCCGCCGACCGCCGCGCACAGCACGTACGTCAGCATCCGGTTGCCGAACTCGACGGCGCCGTGGAAGCCCTGCGCCTGCGTCACGATCAGGCTGTCGTCCGTGCACTTGGGCCAGGTGTCGCAGCCGAGACCGGATCCGGTCAGCCGCACCGCGCCGCCGGTGACGACGATGAGCACGCTCATGACGAGCGCGGCGGACGCGGCGCGCCGGACGGTCCGGGGTGACGGCGTCCAGCGGGCTGCGATGTATGCGAATGGGTTCAACACGGCCCCTATCGTATGGGCCGACTTGTGCAAAGTTTCACGAGGGGGTGGTGTCGGGGCCGGCGAGCAGCCGGAAGCGGGCCCCCGCCGGGTCCCCCTCCTCGTGCCACCACAGGAGGATGCGCCAGTGGCCGCCCTCGCCCGGGCAGTCCGCCGAGGCGGTGAAGGCGTGCACCACCTCGGACGCCACCTCCTGGGCCGTCCGGTTCCTGACCTCCGTGGAGCCGCGCCAGGGGTGATCCAGTACGTTCCACAGCCCGTCGGCACCGCGCACCTCCACCCGCCACACCGCGAGCCACGGGGTGACCTCCAGCATCGTGGCAACCTGCTCGGCGCCCAGCCCCAGCCGGTCCGCGATCGCGTCCTGCGCCACCCCCTGGATCCGGGCGGCCACCACGGCCTGCGGCAGCAGCCGCTCGGGCAGCAGCCCCTGCGTGCGCAGCCGGACCAGCGAGGGGAAGGCGAGGAAGCGCAGGCGCAGCTCCAGCTGCCGGCCGATGTGGTCGAGGGCCTCCTCGGCCTCCTCCGACTCCTCCGGGCCGGTGTCCGCGAGCAGCAGCTGGCGGAAGTCCGACTCCGCGTCCACGGCCCAGGCCACCGCCTCCTCGGCGAGACCGAGCTCCGCGAGGCGGTCCCCGAGGAACACCTTCGCCTGGGCCAGGCCCCGCCGGTTGACCGGATCGCGCTGGTCCAGGCCCGACCAGACCTCGACGGCGGCGCGGGTCAGGTCACGTGCCCGCTCGCCGGCGGCCCGTTCCATCGCGCTCGGGCCCTCGGAGGCGGCCGGCCCCAGCGGGTGCCTCGGCAGCCGGGCCCCGTCGCTCAGCGGCCAGGCGAGCCACACCCCGTGGTTGATCAGCCCGCGCGCGTACCAGCGGGCGAAGTCGGGGGCGTACGGTGCCGCGCGCTCGGAGCTGCGCAGTCCCTCCTCGATCGTGGCGAGGGCACCCGCCCGGTCCCCGTCGGCGAAGCGCAGGGCGGCCCGGTCGGCCAGCCGCAGCCCCAGCAGGGCGGTGCACTGCGGATCGTCGGCGAGCGGGCGCAGGGCCGCGATCAGCTCGTCGAGCAGCCGCTCGCGATCGCCGGGCTCCGCGTGCGCCGCCCCCGACCGCACCCGTGCCCACTGCTCGTCCAGCCGAAGTACGGCCTCCCGATGCACCATGTCCGCCCCCCGGCTTCATGTGTGGAGAGCCCCATCCTCGCGGCTTTTCCGTCGCGGGGGGAGGGGTTTCATTCCCAGCGGAAGAGCCGCGCCGCGGCGCCCAGGCCGAGCACCGCCCAGGCCGCGAGCACGGCCGCGTCGCCCCACGGCAGTGCGGTCCCGTGCTGGAGCACCTCGCGCAGACCGTCGGAGAGGGCCGAGATGGGCAGCAGGCCCAGGACGTCCTGGACGGCGCCGGGGAACTTCTCCAGCGGCACGATCACTCCGCCGCCGATCAGCAGCAGCAGGAACACCAGGTTCGCGGCGGCCAGGGTGATCTCCGCCTTGAGGGTGCCCGCCATCAGGAGCCCGAGGCCCGAGAAGGCGGCGGTGCCGAGCAGGACCAGCGCGGCGACCGACAGCGGGTCACCGTGCGGGGACCAGCCCAGCGCCAGGGCGATCGCCGTCAGCAGCGCGATCTGGAGCACCTCGGTGACCAGCACCGACAGGGTCTTGGCCGCCATCAGCGCCCAGCGCGGCAGCGGGGAGGCCCCGAGCCGCTTGAGGACCCCGTAGCGGCGGTCGAAGCCGGTGGCGATGGCCTGGCCGGTGAAGGCGGTCGACATCACCGCGAGGGCCAGGATGCCGGGGGCCAGGAAGTCCACGGACTCGCCCGTCCCGGTGTCCACGATGTCGACGGCCGAGAAGAGGGTCAGCAGCAGAGCCGGGATGATCACGGTGAGCAGCAGCTGCTCCCCGTTGCGCAGCAGCATCCGGGTCTCCAGCGCGGTCTGCGCGAGGACCATGCGGGACACCGGGGCCGCTCCCGGGTTGGGGGTGAACGTACCGGCGCTCATGCGCGCAGCTCCTTACCGGTCAGTTCCAGGAAGACGTCTTCGAGGGTGTGCCGCTCCACGGTGAGGCTGTTGGGCATCACGCCGTGCTGCGCGCACCAGGAGGCGACGGTGGCCAGGAGCTGCGGGTCCACGGCGCCGGTGACCCGGTAGGCGCCCGGGGTGAGCTCGGCGGCCTGGGTGCCGTCGGGCAGTGCCTTCAGGAGCGAGGCGAGGTCGAGGGAGGGGCGGCCGGTGAAGCGCAGCGTGTTCTCGGCGCCGCCCCGGCACAGCTCCTCGGGGCTGCCGTGCACGATGACCCGGCCCGCGTCGACGATGGCGACCTCGTCCGAGAGCTGCTCGGCCTCGTCCATGTGGTGGGTGGTGAGTACGACGGTGACCCCGTCGGCGCGCAGCTCCCGCACGAGGTCCCAGGTCGCGCGGCGGGCCTGCGGGTCCAGGCCGGCCGTGGGCTCGTCCAGGAAGACCAGCTCGGGGCGGCCGACCACGGCCATGGCCAGCGCCAGGCGCTGCTGCTGGCCGCCGGAGAGCCGGCGGTAGGGGGTGCGGCCGCAGCCGCCGAGGCCGAGGCGCTCCACCAGGGGGCCCACCTCCAGCGGGTCGGCGTACAGCTTGGCCATGTGGCGCAGCATCTCGACGGCGCGGGCCCCCGAGTAGACGCCTCCGGACTGCAGCATCACGCCGATCCTGGAGCGCAGCGCCCCGGCCTGGGCGACCGGGTCGAGCCCGAGGACGCGTACGGTCCCGGCGTCGGGGCGGCGGTAGCCCTCGCAGGTCTCCACCGTGGTCGTCTTGCCCGCGCCGTTGGGGCCGAGGACCGCGGTGACCGATCCCCTGCGGACGGTGAGGTCCAGTCCGTCCACCGCTGTCTTGGGACCGTACCGCTTCACCAGTCCGCGGATCTCCACGGCGGGGTCGTTGCTCATGGGCCATGAGTCTACGGAGCCGTGGAAGGGGTCCTCGGTCCCGGGGGCGCAGGGGTCACGGGCCCGCCCGGTGGTGCCCCTCCGGCGCGGTGGTGCACGCCTCCGGGGCGACCACCTCCTCTCCCCGCGCGGGCCGTGCTCACCGGGACGGTCCATGGACGACCGGGCCGCGGCCCTTTTTCGGCCTCGCGATCCCCGGCGGTCCGGCGTCTTTGAGTGATCCCCTCCGGAACCCGGCGCTCACCGTGCCGGGGGCGGAGGGCTGCTGGTGGGAGCCGTGTGCCGGTGCACGGGATGCACGCGGAGAGAAGGCGGAATATCCACCTCCGAATAACTCTGCGTCGACAAATTAGGTAACCCTTAGTGATGGATGACACCAGGAGTGGTCTCCGTCACGGCTTGTCGGGGCTCGGCTAATTACGCAACAATGGCGTTGTGAAAAACGGCGAACGGCAGATCGAGGCCCCCCAGGGGGAGCTCGCCACCGGGGAGCGGTCAACCCGCAACCGCGTGGCGCGCTCGATCCTGGACCACGGCCCGTCCACCGTCGCCGACCTCGCCCAGCGCCTCGGCCTCACCCAGGCCGCCGTCCGCCGTCACCTCGACACGCTCGTCGCCGACGACGTGGTCGAACCCCGTGAGCAGCGTGTGTACGGCACGCGCACCCGGGGCCGGCCCGCCAAGGTGTTCGCGCTCACCGACTGCGGCCGGGACGCCTTCGACCAGTCCTACGACACGCTCGCCGCGGACGCCCTGCGCTGGATCGCGCAGTCCGTCGGCGGAGGCGAGCAGGGTGAGGCGGCCGTCGCCGCCTTCGCCCGGTCCCGGATGGAGGCGCAGGCGCGGAGCTACCGGGAAGCCGTTGACGCGGCCGCTCCGGCGGGCCGCACGGAGGCCCTGGCCAAGGCGTTGACCGCGGACGGGTACGCTGCTACGGCGAAGAGCGCTCCCGGTCCGCACAGCGGTGAACAGCTCTGCCAGCACCACTGCCCGGTCGCACACGTCGCCGAGCAGTTCCCGCAGCTCTGCGAGGCGGAGACAGAGGTCTTCTCCCGCCTGCTCGGGACCCATGTGCAGCGTCTCGCCACGATCGCCCACGGCGACGGAGTGTGCACGACGTTCATTCCGCGCAGCGCGAGCGCCACACAGACCGACACATCAGTATCTGCAAGTACGGCCGGGAGGAACCCCGCATGACCACGGAGACTGCTCACCCTGAGCTCGAGGGTCTGGGCAACTACGAGTACGGCTGGGCCGACTCCGACGCGGCCGGCGCCGCGGCCAAGCGGGGTCTGTCCGAGGACGTCGTCCGCGACATCTCGGCGAAGAAGTCCGAGCCGGAATGGATGCTGAAGCTCCGCCTCAAGGGCCTCAAGCTCTTCGACAAGAAGCCCATGCCGAACTGGGGCTCGGACCTCTCCGGCATCGACTTCGACAACATCAAGTACTTCGTGCGCTCCACCGAGAAGCAGGCCGCTTCCTGGGAGGACCTGCCCGAGGACATCAAGAACACGTACGACAAGCTCGGCATCCCGGAGGCGGAGAAGCAGCGCCTCGTCGCCGGTGTCGCGGCCCAGTACGAGTCCGAGGTCGTCTACCACCAGATCCGCGAGGACCTGGAGGAGCAGGGCGTCATCTTCCTCGACACGGACACCGCGCTCAAGGAGCACCCGGAGCTCTTCCAGGAGTACTTCGGCACGGTCATCCCCGTCGGTGACAACAAGTTCGCCTCGCTGAACACCGCGGTGTGGTCGGGCGGCTCGTTCATCTACGTCCCCAAGGGTGTCCACGTGGACATCCCGCTCCAGGCCTACTTCCGCATCAACACGGAGAACATGGGCCAGTTCGAGCGGACGCTGATCATCGTCGACGAGGACGCCTACGTCCACTACGTCGAGGGCTGCACCGCCCCGATCTACTCCTCGGACTCGCTGCACAGCGCCGTGGTCGAGATCATCGTGAAGAAGGGCGGCCGCTGCCGCTACACGACGATCCAGAACTGGTCGAACAACGTCTACAACCTGGTCACCAAGCGCGCCGTGGCGTACGAGGGCGCGACCATGGAGTGGATCGACGGCAACATCGGTTCCAAGGTCACCATGAAGTACCCGGCCGTCTACCTGATGGGCGAGCACGCCAAGGGCGAGACCCTCTCCATCGCCTTCGCGGGCGAGGGCCAGCACCAGGACGCCGGCTCCAAGATGGTCCACATGGCGCCGAACACCTCCTCGAACATCGTCTCCAAGTCGGTGGCCCGGGGCGGCGGCCGCACCTCCTACCGCGGTCTCGTCGAGATCGGCGAGGGTGCCGCCGGATCCAAGTCCAACGTGCTGTGCGACGCGCTCCTGGTCGACACGATCTCCCGCTCGGACACCTACCCCTACGTGGACGTCCGCGAGGACGACGTCACGATGGGCCACGAGGCCACCGTCTCCAAGGTCTCCGACGACCAGCTCTTCTACCTGATGCAGCGCGGGCTCACCGAGTTCGAGGCCATGGCCATGATCGTGCGCGGCTTCGTCGAGCCGATCGCGAAGGAGCTGCCCATGGAGTACGCGCTGGAGCTGAACCGGCTGATCGAGCTGCAGATGGAGGGCTCGGTCGGCTAGTCCCCGGCCGTCCCGCCCCGCAGCACATTCTTTGACGAAGGAAGAGAGCAAGACGACAGCCATGGCTGAGGCTCAAAACATTCCGGCGGGCTCCACCACCGCCGGCGCGATCGCGGTGGCCGCCGAGTCCACCGTCGCCACCCGGATGAGCGCGCCCCCGTCCTTCGACGTGGCCGACTTCCCGGTCCCGCACGGCCGCGAGGAGGAGTGGCGGTTCACCCCGCTGGCCCGCCTCAAGGGTCTGCACGACGGCACCGCGGTCGCCAACGGCACCATGAAGGCCCAGATCGACGCGCCCGACGGCGTGACCGTCGAGTCCGTCGAGCGCGACGACGAGCGGATCGGCAAGGCCGGCGCCCCCGTCGACCGCGTCTCCGCCCAGGCCTTCTCCTCGTTCGCCAAGGCCACGGTCGTCACCGTGCCCAAGGAGACCGTGCTCGCCGAGCCCATCCGGGTCGCGCTGCACGGCGAGGGCGGCACGACCTTCGGCCACACCGTCTTCGACATCAAGCCGTTCGCCGAGGCGATCATCGTGATCGACCACACCGGTGACGGCGTGCGCGCCGCCAACGTCGACATCCTCGTCGGCGACGGTGCCAAGGTGACCTTCGTGTCCGTCCAGGACTGGGACGACACCGCCGTGCACACCTCGCAGCACAACGCCCTGATCGGCCGCGACGCGAGCTTCAAGTCCGTGGTCGTCACCTTCGGCGGCGACCTGGTGCGCCTGCACCCGCGCGTCAGCTACGCGGGCCCCGGCGGCGAGGCCGAGATGCTCGGCCTGTACTTCACGGACGCCGGCCAGCACCAGGAGCACCGCCTCCTGGTCACGCACGACGCCCCGCACTGCAAGTCCAACGTGGTCTACAAGGGCGCGCTCCAGGGCCAGGACGCCCACGCGGTCTGGATCGGTGACGTGCTCATCGAGAAGACCGCCGAGGGCACCGACACCTACGAGATGAACCGCAACCTCGTCCTCACGGACGGCGCGCGGGTCGACTCGGTGCCGAACCTGGAGATCGAGACCGGCGAGATCGTCGGCGCTGGCCACGCCTCCGCCACCGGCCGCTTCGACGACGAGCAGCTCTTCTACCTGCAGGCCCGCGGCATCCCGGCCGACGAGGCCCGCCGCCTGGTCGTGCGCGGCTTCTTCGCCGAGCTCGTCCAGCAGATCGGTGTCCCGGACATCGAGGAGCGACTGATCGCGAAGATCGAGGCCGAGCTGGCGGCGGCCGTCTGATGACCTACCTCAAGGCCTGTGCGCTGAGCGAGCTCGAAGAGAACACCCCCAAGCGGGTGGAACTCGACGGAACGCCGGTGTCCATCGTCTCCACCGACGGGGAGGTGTTCGCGATCAACGACATCTGCTCGCACGCGAACGTCTCCCTCTCGGAGGGCGAGGTCGAGGACTGCATGATCGAGTGCTGGCTGCACGGGTCGGCCTTCGACCTGCGCACCGGCAAGCCCTCCGGTCTGCCCGCGACGCGCCCCGTACCCGTATACCCCGTAAAGATCGAAGGGGACGACGTGCTCGTCTCCCTCACCCAGGAGTCCTGAGGTATCCATGGCAACGCTTGAAATCCACGACCTGCACGTCTCCGTCGAGGCCGAGAACGGCGCCCGCGAGATCCTCAAGGGCGTCGACCTCACCGTCAAGCAGGGTGAGACGCACGCCATCATGGGTCCGAACGGCTCCGGCAAGTCCACCCTCGCGTACTCGCTCGCCGGTCACCCGAAGTACACCATCACCGGTGGCACCGTGACCCTCGACGGCGAAGACGTCCTGGAGATGTCCGTCGACGAGCGCGCCCGCGCCGGCGTCTTCCTCGCCATGCAGTACCCGGTCGAGGTCCCCGGCGTCTCGGTCTCCAACTTCCTGCGGACCTCCGCCACCGCCATCCGCGGCGAGGCCCCCAAGCTGCGCACCTGGGTGAAGGAGGTCAAGTCCGCCATGGAGCAGCTCCAGATGGACCCGGCCTTCGCCGAGCGCAACGTCAACGAGGGCTTCTCCGGCGGTGAGAAGAAGCGCCACGAGATCCTCCAGCTCGAGCTCCTCAAGCCGAAGATCGCGATCCTCGACGAGACCGACTCCGGTCTCGACGTCGACGCCCTGCGCATCGTCTCCGAGGGCGTCAACCGCGTCCGCGAGAGCGGTGAGGTCGGCACCCTGCTGATCACCCACTACACGCGCATCCTGCGCTACATCAAGCCCGACTTCGTGCACGTCTTCGCGAACGGCCGCATCGCCGAGTCCGGTGGCGCCGAGCTCGCCGACCAGCTGGAGAACGAGGGCTACGACAAGTACGTGAAGGGTGGCGCGACCGCGTGACACAGCTGCCCGGCCTCCTCGACATCGAGGCGATCCGCAAGGACTTCCCCCTGCTGGATCGTGTGGTCCACGACGGGAAGAAGATCGTTTACCTGGACAACGCTGCGACCTCGCAGAAGCCGCGCCAGGTACTCGACGCGCTGAACGCCTACTACGAACGGCACAACGCCAACGTCCACCGCGGCGTGCACGTGCTCGCCGAGGAGGCCACGGCACTGTACGAGGGCGCCCGCGACAAGATCGCCGCCTTCATCAACGCGCCGAGCCGCGACGAGGTGATCTTCACGAAGAACGCCTCGGAGTCGCTCAACCTGGTCGCGAACATGCTCGGCTGGGCCGACGAGCCCTACCGGGTCGACCGCGAGACCGAGATCGCCATCACCGAGATGGAGCACCACTCCAACATCGTCCCGTGGCAGCTGCTCGCCCAGCGCACCGGCGCGAAGCTGAAGTGGTTCGGCCTCACGGACGACGGCCGGCTCGACCTGTCCAACATCGAAGAGGTCATCACGGAGAAGACGAAGATCGTCTCCTTCACGCTGGTCTCCAACATCATGGGCACGGTCAACCCGGTCGAGGCGATCGTCCGGCGCGCGCAGGACGTCGGCGCGCTGGTGCTGATCGACGCCTCGCAGGCCGCTCCGCACATGCCGCTGGACGTGCAGGCGCTCGGCGCCGACTTCGTGGCCTTCACCGGCCACAAGATGTGCGGCCCGACCGGCATCGGCGTCCTGTGGGGCCGCCAGGAGCTCCTGGAGGACCTGCCTCCGTTCCTCGGCGGCGGCGAGATGATCGAGACCGTGTCGATGCACGCCTCGACGTACGCGCCGGCCCCGCACAAGTTCGAGGCGGGTACGCCCCCGATCGCCCAGGCCGTCGGCCTCGGTGCGGCCGTGGACTACCTGACCGCGATCGGCATGGACAAGATCGCCGCTCACGAGCACGCGATCACCGAGTACGCGATCAAGCGGCTCGCCGAGGTGCCCGACCTGCGGATCATCGGCCCCACCACGGCCGAGGACCGCGGCGCCGCGATCTCCTTCGTACTGGGCGACATCCACCCGCACGACGTCGGCCAGGTGCTGGACGAGCAGGGCATCGCGGTCCGCGTGGGACACCACTGCGCCCGCCCGGTCTGCCTGCGGTACGGAATTCCGGCGACCACGCGAGCGTCTTTCTACCTGTACTCCTCTCCCGCCGATGTCGACGCGCTGATCGACGGGCTGGAGCACGTACGGAACTTCTTCGGCTGACAGGACGAGGACGCTGTGAAGCTGGATTCGATGTACCAGGAACTGATCCTGGACCACTACAAGCACCCGCACGGGCGTGGCCTGCGCGACGGCGACGCCGAGGTGCACCACGTCAACCCGACGTGCGGCGACGAGATCACGCTCCGCGTGAAGTACGACGGCGAGACGCTGACGGACGTCTCGTACGAGGGCCAGGGCTGCTCCATCAGCCAGGCCAGCGCGTCCGTGCTCAACGAGCTGCTGGTCGGCAAGGACCTGGCCGAGGCGCAGAAGATCCAGGCCGTGTTCCTGGAGATGATGCAGTCCAAGGGCAAGGTCGAGCCCGACGAGGCCATGGAGGAGGTGCTGGAGGACGCGGTCGCGTTCGTCGGCGTCTCCAAGTACCCGGCTCGCGTGAAGTGTGCTCTGCTGAGTTGGATGGCGTGGAAGGACGCGACGGCCCAGGCGCTGGGCGACGCGGAGAGGAAGACGGCATGACCGAGAACGCGACGCCCGAGGCGTCGATCAAGCCGGCCACCGAGGAAGAGGTCCGCGAGGCCCTCTACGACGTGGTCGACCCCGAGCTGGGCATCGACGTCGTCAACCTGGGCCTGATCTACGGCATCCACATCGACGACGCGAACATCGCCACCCTCGACATGACCCTGACCTCGGCGGCCTGCCCGCTGACGGACGTCATCGAGGACCAGGCGAAGTCGGCGACGGACGGCATCGTCAGCGAACTCCGGATCAACTGGGTCTGGATGCCGCCGTGGGGCCCGGACAAGATCACGGACGACGGTCGTGAGCAGCTCCGCGCGCTCGGCTTCAACGTCTGATCCAGCGCCTGCTCCGAGGGCCCCCGGCACGGTCGTGCCGGGGGCCCTGGCTGTTCTCCGGGCCGACAAGTGACGTGCACCGGGCGTTGGCCACGGTGGCCGAGCCTTCTCGACGGCGTCACGGAGTGACGCCGTGAGGGAGAGGACGCCACCTTGAAGAAGCAGCTCGGTATCGCGAGTACGGCGGGAATCGCCGCGCTGGTCGTCGCCGCCACCGTCATGCCCGCGCACGCGGTCACCTACGGGACCCCGGTCATCTCGCTGTCCGCCGGCTACCTGTCGGGCTCGGTCGACGGGGTGGGCGACCAGACCGTCGACGTCACCGTCGGTCAGAGCGGCGCCGACGTCTCCGCCCTGGCCGTCAGCGCGTCCGCCTCCAGCAAGGCCTCCGTCGCCGGCACCGGTGACGTCACGGTCACCGGCACCGGGGCCGTGCGCCGGCTGGCCGTCACCGCGCACAGCCGCGGCTACACCACCCTGACGATCAAGGTCACCGGGCTCGGCGGCAAGACCGCCACCAAGACCCTCTCCTACGCCGCCTCCGCCGCCGTCCAGAACCCGGCCGACGCCCGCTACTTCAGCGGCGCCTCGGACTCCTCGGCCGCAGTGGACGTCGGCGGCGGTTACACGGTCGTCGCGGACGACGAGTCGAACGTGCTGCGCCTGTACGACCGTGCCGCCTCCGCCGCCCCCGTGCGGACCTGGGACTTCAGCTCCCAGCTCGGCGTCACCAAGGAGGTGGACATCGAGGGCGCCACCCGGATCGGCGACACCATCTACTGGACGGGTTCGCTCGGCAACAACAAGGACGGCGAGTACAAGGCTCCCCGCAACACCGTCTTCACCACGACGGTGAACGGCTCGGGTCCGGGCACGCAGCTCGCGTACGGGCGCTCGTACAAGAAGCTCCGCGACGACCTGGTGGCCTGGGACGTGGCGAACGGGAACCGGTACGGGTTCGCCGCCGGCACGGCGGCCGGCCAGGTGCCGAAGCAGATCGACGGGTTCAACGTGGAGGGGCTGGAGTTCGCCCCCGGCTCGGCCACCACGGCCTACGTGGGCTTCCGTGCCCCGCTGGCCCCGGCCGTCCTCGGTGGCAAGGCCCTGATCGTGCCGGTCACCAACTTCGACCAGGTCCTGGCGACCGGGGCCAGGGCGGCCGTCGGATCGCCGATCGAACTGGACCTCGGCGGGCTGTCCGTGCGCGACATCCGCAAGAACGCGCAGAACCAGTACCTGATCCTGGCGGGCTCCTGGGCCGCGGACGACAACTCCGACCCCTACGCCCTCTACCAGTGGGACGGCGTCGCGGGCCACGCCCCCGTCAAGCGGGCCGACCTGCCGACCACCGACCCGGGCGGCTGGGAGGCCGTCGTGGAGGTCCCGGACCTGTCGGTGCCGGGGGCGCGGGTGCAGCTGATCACCGACAGCGGCTCGGCCGACCTGTACGGGGACGGCACCGCGGCCAAGGACCTGACGCACCCCGAGTTCAAGAAGTCCCGGGCGGCCTGGTTCACGCTGGACTGAACCCGCGATGTGTACGGGTGTACGCAACGATGCGTACGGCCGTACACTCGCACGCATGCCCTACGTACTGCTTGCCGCCGCCATAGCCGCCGAGGTGGCCGGGACCACCGCGATGAAGTACAGCGAGGGCTTCACGAGGCTGTGGCCCTCGCTGGGCACGCTGCTCGGGTACGTGATCGCCTTCACCCTGCTCTCGCAGACGCTGAAGTCGATGTCGGTGGGCACGGCGTACGCGATCTGGGCGGGCGTCGGCACGGCCGCCATCGCCGCGATAGGCATGGTCTTCATGGGAGAGGCGGCCACCGCGGCCAAGATCGCCGGCCTGGTGCTGGTGATCGCCGGGGTGGTCCTGCTGAACCTCGGCGGGGCGCACTGATGCCGCCGGGCGTACGGCGGTACGACCCCGACCGGCGCCGGCGGATCATCGACGCGGCGATCCGGGTGGTGGGCGCCAAGGGCATCGCGGGGCTGAGCCACCGCACCGTGGCCGCGGAGGCGGACGTACCGCTCGGGTCGACGACGTACCACTTCAAGACGCTGGACGACCTGCTGGTCGCGGCGCTGCGCCAGGCGAACGAGGGCATGGCCCCGGCCATGGCGGTGGGGCCGGGCGAGGACCTCGCGGGTGCGCTGGCGCGTCTGCTGGGGGAGTTCCTGGCGGCGGACCGGGGCCGCGCCGAGCTGGAGTACGAGCTGTACCTGGCGGCCCTGCGGAGGCCGGCGCTGCGGCCGGTGGCGGCGGAGTGGTGCGCGTCGGTCGTGGCGGAGCTGACCCCGCGGACCGATCCGGTGACGGCACGCGCGCTGGTTGCCGTGATGGACGGCATCAGCCTGCAGGTCCTGCTGACGGACGCGGAGTACGACGAGCGCTACGCGCGGGACATCCTGGCCCGGGTCCTGCGGCCCGCCTGAGGCTGGATTCGTCGGCGCGGCGCCGCTGCCGGGGACTCCGCCCCCGGGCCCCCGGTCCTCAAACGCCGGACGGGCTGATCTCGCCTCCGGCGGCGCCTCAAACGCCGGCGGGGCTGGAGTTGCCTCCGGCGGGAGCGAGAATCCAGCCTCGCCGGCGTTTGAGGCGCGGGGTCTGGGGCGGAGCCCCAGGACGGGTCCGGGCGGAGCCCGGGAACGGTGGAGGGCGGGTGGGGGCCACGCTCCGCGCAGCGGCCCCGGCTCCCGGCCACTGGCCCCGGCTCCCGGCCAGGGGCCCCGGCTCCCGGCCAGGGGCCCCGGCCCCCGGCCAGCGGCCCCGGCCTCCGGCCACTGGCCCCGGCCCCCGGTGGCCTCACGGCCGGAGGGGCCCCCGGGCCAGGCGGCGGCCCGCCGGGGTTCAGGGCAGGGCGCGGACCGTGGCCAGGGCGGTGGCCACCGAGGCCTCGATGTCCTGGACCGGGTACATGACCTCCCGCACCACCCGCTCCCGATCCAGCACCAGCGTCAACCGCTTCAGCCGGCTCACCCCCGCCGCCCGGAACGTCGGCAACCGCAGCGCCGCCGTCAGGCCGAGCTCCGCGTCCGACAGCAGCGGGAACCGCAGCCGCTCCTGCTCCGCGAACTCGCGCTGTTCGTCCGGCCGCTGGGTGGAGACCCCGTGCACGGTCGCGCCGGCCGCCGTGAACTCCGCGAGCTGGTCGCGGTACGTGCACGACTCGAACGTGCAGCCCCTCGCGCCCGGGATCCCGCCCCAGCCGGGCGGGTAGGAGTCGGCCCGGGCGTAGGCGCCCGGGAAGCAGTAGAGGACCGTGAACGGCGTCTCCGCCACCGGGTCGCGCAGCTCGCCGAAACGGTCCGGCAGCAGCAGCTCCGGCACCCGCGTGCCGCGCAGCGCGTGCACCCGGGCCGCCTCCTTCGAGGCCTCCTCCGTCGTCGCCGTCATCTCTCCCTCTCCCAGGATCCAGGCGTCCCCCCAGTCCTGGAGCGCGACCAGGACCGGGAGCAGTCCCCGCCCGCGCGGGGTCAGCCGGTATTCGTGCCGCACCGGACGTTCCTGGTACGGCTCGCGCGTCAGCACCCCTGCCTCCACGAGCAGCTTCAGCCGCTCGGCGAGGACCTTGCGTGACATCCCCAGCTCGCGCTGGAGTTCGTCGAAGCGGTGCAGGCCGCGCGCGGTGTCGCGCACGATCAGCAGCGTCCACCAGTCGCCCACGACTTCGAGGGCCTGGGCGATGGAGCAGTCGGCGTCGCCGAGGTGCGTGCGCTGGGCCATGGGACTCCTTTTTCCGTTGACCCGAGGCTGTCATGCTGCCATAGTCCGTTCCCAAAAGGAACTAACTACGGAACGCGGGGGAACGGGTGTGCTGCAGGGGTTCAAGGACGTACCGAAGGTCGTGTGGCTGCTGGCTGCGGGGATCTTCGTCAATGCCGTCGCAAGCTTCACGTTCGTCTTCGTCTTCCTCTACCTGACCGGCCCGCGCGGCCTCGGCACCGCCCAGGCGGGCCTGCTGGTCGGCGTCGGCGGCGTCGGCCTGGTCGCCGGGAACTTCACCGGCGGCTGGTACGGCGACCGGTTCGGCCACCGCCGCGTGCTGCTCAGCGCCTCCGCGCTCGGCGGCACCGCCCTCGTCGTCCTGCCGGCGGTTCCCACCGCGCTGCTGGCGCTGGTCCTGCCGCTAGCCCAGTACGCCTCCGGCGTGATCCGCGCCGCCAACTCCGCACTGGTCGCCGTGACCGTGCCGGAGGGCTCCCGGCGCCAGGCCTTCGCCGTCACCCGCTCCCTGTCCAACGCCGGCTTCGCGGCGGGCGGGCCGCTCGGGGCGCTGATCGCGACCGGGCTCTCGTACGACTGGCTCTTCGTCGCGGACGGCCTCGGCACCCTCCTCTTCGCCCTCTGGACCGCCCGGGTCGTCCCAGCCCGGGCTCCCAGGAGCCCCTCCGCGGCCCCGGACGGGGGTCTGGGCCGCGGAGGGCTCCTGCGGGAGCTGCGCGCGAGGCCGGCCGTCCTCGTGCTGCTCGGCGCGATCGCCGTCATCGACCTCGTCTACCGCCAGCACCTCACGACGTTCCCGGTGTACCTGGCCGACCACGGCATGGACACGCGTGCGTACGGGATGCTCATCGCGATCAACGGCGGCGTCATCATGCTCCTGGAGATCCCCGCCGCCCTCGCGCTGCGTCGACGCCCGCCCCTGCACGTCGTCGGATGCGGTCTGGTCCTGGTCGGCGGCGGCTACGCGATGCTGCTGCTCGGGGTGGGCCTCGCGACCGCCGCCGCGATGATGGTGCTGCTCACCCTCGGCGAGATCCTCTACAAGACCACCGCCACCGCGTACGTCGCCGACGAGTCGCCCGAGCACGCCATCGGCCGGTTCCAGAGCCTCTACGCGGGCGTGTCCATCAGCGGTGTCGTCCTCGCGGCGCCCCTCGGCGGCGCCCTGTACTCCCGGGCGCCCGGCCTGCTGTGGCCCCTGTGCGCGACCCTCGGCGTTGCCGCCGGGGCAACCGTGCTGGCCATGGGCGTGCGGGAGGCGCGGCGACGCGCACGACCGGCACATGAGACCGGTTCGCCCAGGGCGGCCGTCGCCGGTTAGGTTTCGGGCATGACTGCTACGCGTACCACCGGCGCCGTCGCCGCCGGACTTGCCACCATCACCGCCGACGGCACCGTCCTCGACACCTGGTTCCCCGCCCCCGAGCTGGTCGCCGAGCCCGGCCCGGCCGGCACCGAGCGCCTCACCGCCGAGCAGGCCGTGGAGCTCCTCGGCGCCGCCGCGGCCAAGGCGATCCGCAACGACGCGGTCCGCGGCGTCGAGGTCGTAGCCGTCCGCACCGTCATCGCCTCCCTGGAGGACAAGCCGCTGGACGCGCACGACGCGTACCTGCGCCTGCACCTCCTCAGCCACCGCCTGGTCAAGCCGCACGGCCAGAACCTGGACGGCGTGTTCGGCCTGCTGACCAACGTCGCCTGGACCTCGCTGGGCCCGGTCGCCGTCGACCAGGTCGAGACCGTCCGCCTCAACGCCCGCGCCGAGGGCCTGCACCTCCAGGTCACCTCGATCGACAAGTTCCCGCGGATGACGGACTACGTCGCCCCCAAGGGCGTGCGCATCGCCGACGCCGACCGGGTCCGCCTGGGCGCGCACCTCGCCGAGGGCACCACCGTCATGCACGAGGGCTTCGTCAACTTCAACGCGGGCACCCTCGGCACCTCCATGGTCGAGGGCCGCATCTCCGCGGGCGTCGTGGTCGGCGACGGCTCCGACATCGGCGGCGGCGCCTCCACCATGGGCACCCTCTCGGGCGGCGGCAAGCAGATCATCTCGATCGGCGAGCGCACCCTGATCGGCGCCGAGGCGGGCATCGGCATCGCGCTCGGCAGCGAGTGCGTGGTCGAGGCCGGCCTGTACGTCACCGCGGGCACCCGGGTCACCCTGCCGGACGGCCAGGTCGTCAAGGCCCTGGAGCTCTCCGGCGCCGACAACATCCTCTTCCGCCGCAACTCGGTCACCGGTGCCGTCGAGGCCCGCCCGTACAAGGCGAACTGGGGCGGCCTGAACGAGGTCCTGCACAGCCACAACTGACGCCCACGGGCCGTCACCGGGCGCCCTCCGGCCGCACCGCGGCCGGGGGGCGCCTGCGCGTCCGGCGGGCTGCCGCCGCGTACGCCCGCTCGATCTCGCCCAGGTACTGCTCCAAGCGGAAGCGGACCTCCTCGACCGGCCCTCCGCCGGGGCCCGGGTACATGAGGTCGGACCAGACGACCGTCCCGCCCCGCAGCCGGACCCGGAGCGACAGCCTCTCCGGCCCCTGCTCGGGCTGCCGCCGGGCGGCCACGTCCACCGTGCGCGGCGCGTCCGCCGGGTAGAGCGGTCCGCCGGGCCGCAGCAGCAGGACCGGGTCGATGCCCGCCATCCTGCTGTCGCTGCGCGCGACCAGGTCGAGGCCGTCGACGAAGAGGCAGGTGTGCACGGCGGTGCACACCGGGGGCCCGGGGCACGCGCTGATGAGGAGCGTGCTCTGCGTGCTGCGCTGCGCCCCGGGCGCTGCGGCCCGCGGGCCGCGCCGGGATCTACGGGGCATCCGCCCAGTGTGTGGTCATGGACGGATCGTAGCGGCAGCGCCCTCCCACCCCGAGCGGGTGGGAGGGCGCTGCCGGTGTGCGCGCGGGCGTCAGCTCAGCGGGATCCGGCGGACCAGGCCGGCGAAGGCCTCCTTCTCCGCCTCCGTCAGCTCCACCGCCTCCATCGGGTGCGCGGCGGCGCCGCGCTGGGCCGGGATCACCGCCAGGCCGTCGAAGGCGCCCGGCTCGGGGTGGTGGAAGCGGCTGTCCCACAGCATGTGGCCGAGGCCGACGAGCCAGACGATGGCCGCGACCAGCAGGACGGCGAGGCCGATTTCCTGGGCGAGGGAGATGGAGGGGAACACGCGGTCCTCCAGACGAGGATGCAAGATCGGGCGTGGGGGTCCGTGGAGATGCGTGGAGATACTCAACACCACCAACCGGTCGATTCGGCAGGGATGTGGTGAGCGTCACGCCAGGGCCGAAAGGCCCTGCTTCGGGCCGCGCCGGGCCTCTTCGGGCCGCGCCGGCCGCCTCGGCCGAGTCCGTCCGCGTCAGTCCGTCAGGGACAGCTTGAAGCCCTCGTGGCTGCGCGCGAAGCCGAGCCGCTCGTAGAAGCGGTGGGCGGCCGTGCGCCGCTTGTTGCTGGTCAGCTGGACCAGCCCGCAGCCGCGCCCGCGGGCCCGCGCCACGGCCAGCCGCATCAGCTCCGCGCCGAGCCCCTCGCCGCGGCGGTCCGCGCGGACCCGTACGGCCTCCACCAGCGCCCGCTCCCGCCCGTTCCGGCCCAGGCCCGGTATGTACGTCAGTTGGAGGCAGCCGAGGACGACCCCGTCCAGGCCGTCCCGCCCGTCCGTCAGGACCAGGATCTCGTTGCGGGCGTCCGCCGCGATGGACGCGAAGGCCCGCTCGCTCGCCCCGTCGACCACGACCGTGGCGGGGTCCACGACCCCGTCCTCGTCGGCGAGCAGGGCGAGTACGGCGGGCAGGTCCTGACGGGTGGCCTCACGGAAGTCCATGCCGCCGATTGTGGCAGGGGGTCCGGCCGGGACGGCGGCCGGACCCCCTGCGGCCTGCGGCTACGGGCGGAAGCGCAGCACCTGCGGGTCGTGGTCGCTGTTCTGGACCGAGAACTCCGCGTTGATGTGCACGCTGTCGTAGGTGAAGTTCTTGATCGACGGGCTGGTCAGGATCTGGTCCAGCACCTGCGCGTTGCCCTGGTAGACGTAGGAGTACCGCTCCGCCTTCGGCAGCGACTTGATCGCCGGGTAGAGCGCCCCGCCGTCCGCGAGCGCCTGCGTGGTCGCCGAGAACTCGAAGTCGTTGATGTCACCGAGGACGAGGACGTTCGCGTTGTTCTCGGCCGCGAGGAGCTCCTTGACGAAGCCGTTCACGGCCTGCGCCTGGAGCAGCCGCTTGGCCTCCGACGAGCGCACCGGCGGCTGGTGGTGCGAGGTCAGGCCCTCGTCGCCGCCCTTGGAGCCGAAGTGGTTGGCGATCACGAAGACGGTCCGGCCGCGGAAGACGAACTCGCCGGCCAGCGGCTTGCGGCTGTCGGCCCACGCCGGGTTCGCCGGGTCGATCCGGCCGGGGGAGTGGGTGAGGGCCGCGTGGCCGTTCTCCCGCACCACGCCGTTGGCGGTCGTCGCGTCGCCCGCGGCACGGTCGGTGAAGGAGACGCGGGCGGGGTTGAAGAGGAACACCTGGCGGATGTTGCCGCCGGGCTCACCGCCGTCCTTCTTGTCCTCCGGGTTGATGCTGCGCCACTGGTACGCCGGGCCGCCCGCCGCGGCGATCGCCGCGGTGAACTTGGCCAGCGTCTGCTCCGCGGAGACGGTGCCGTCGTTCTTGGCGCCGTTGTCGTCCTGGATCTCCTCCAGGGCGAGGATGTCGGGGGAGGCGAGGTTCTCGACGACCGCCTTGGCGAGGTTGTCGAACTTCTCCTGCGGGTCGGTCGGGTCGAGGTTCTCGACGTTGTACGTCGCCACCGCGAGCTCGCCCGGGCTCTGCGCCTTGGTCTTCTCGGGGGCGAGGGTGCCGGCCTTGACGGTGCCGAGGGTGCGGGCCACCAGCGTGTAGCCGCCGAACTGGTTGAAGTCCAGGGGGCCTTCGGTGGTGCCGGTCAGCCGGTCGCCGACGTTGGCCACCGGGAAGGGCTGCTGCGCGAGCGGCGCGAGCTGCTGGATCTGGAGGCGGCCGGTGTTCTGGGACTCGTACGAGCCGTAGACCGTGCCACCGCGCTTGGCGGGGTTCTCCCAGCCCTTGACCGTGACCCACAGCTCCGCGTGCGGGTCGGTGGCGCCGACCACGCGCGAGGTGCCGATCGCGACGTTCATGCCCTCGAGGGACTCGTAGTGGTCCAGGGCGTAGCGCGAGGGCTCCAGGGTCAGGCCGTTGATGCTGCCGGCGGCGGCCGGGTCGCCCGCGGGGGCGTATTCGGCGGGCACCGAGTACTCGTTGATCTGGACGGCCTCGGGCAGGGCGTTGCCCGACGAGACCACGGTGACGGTCGGCTTCGAGATCTGGGTCACCGACTGGTTGCCGGAGTTCAGGCCGCCGGGGACGTACTCCCCGACCGTGCCGGAGACCTGGACCGCGTCGCCCACGGCGACGGTGGGGACGGAGCTGGTGAAGACGAACACGCCTTCGCTGGTGGCGTCGTTGTCGTCGGCGTTCGGGTCCTGGATCCAGAAACCGCGCGAACCGTAGGTACGGACGCCCGTCACGATGCCTTCGACGCCGGCGACCTGCTTGCCGACCAGCGGGGATATCCGGGTGGTGCCCTGAATGTCGTGGATGCGTATCGGATCGGCGGACACGGCGCCTTCGGCCGCGTCGGCGGAGCCCGCGAGCAGGCCGGTGGCCAGTGCGGTGGCGACGAGGGCCGCGACGGCGGCGGAACGGGGATGCGAGGAGCGCATGGTCGGGAACTCCGGTGTGGGATGAGGGAAAACGCAGAAGGGGGGTGGGCATGGGGCTCCGTGAGAGGTCGCCCCCCGGGATCCCGACATGTCTACGCGCGTCAATTTCCTGTGTGGTCAGCAAAGTTGTCAAGCCCTCCAGGGAATACGCCGGTTGACTGTGGGATGAACCAAAGGTGATGGGGCGCCAGGCGCGCCCGAAATGCGTCTACGCTGAGGCCTCCGGCCGGTCGTCGGCCGGGCCTCCCGGCCACCCACAGCGTTCGTTTCGCGAGGAGAACCGCCCCATGTCCGCAGAGCCGCACCCCACGCTGCCGCCGGTACGGCTGCCCGCCGATGCGGAACTGGCCCGCGACGCCCTCGGCGCCCCGTTGTTCGCCAGGGCCGTACGGCTGGCCCGTTGGGCCGGACCGGAGACCCGCATCGAGGTCGGCGGTGAACTCGCCGCGGACCAACTGCCCCTGGCGGCAAAGGAGCTCGGACTCGACACTTCCGACGAGGACTCCGTCGTGCACGCGAGCCAGGCCTGGCGGGTGGCCGTCGACACCGGGCTGGTCGACGTGACCGAGCCGGAGGACGCGTCGGAGGAAGCGGAGGGGGAGCCCGGCACCGCCGCGCCCGGCGAGGACCTCGCGCTGGTGACGGGAGGCACGCCCACCGACGTGCTCGACCTGTGGCTGGCCGCCCTCGACACGGTGCTCGCCGACGCCGCCGTGCCCGACCTGGACGACCTCGTCGACGCGCTGGACGCGGGGGGCGAGATCGACTTCGACCGGCTGGACTGGAACCCGGGCCGCGAGGCCGACTTCCTCGACGGGGTCCTCGCCAACCTCTACCTGCTCACCGTCGCCGAGGGCGGAACGGCCGACGGGCCGGTTCCGCTGCCCGTTCTCGCCGCGTCGATGGTCGTGCCCGACGGCATGGGCGACCCGACCGACGCCGTGCTGGAGCAGGTCTCGGACGCGATGATGCGGCTCGACGACCAGTTCCGGCAGCTGGAGCCGATCGGCCTGGTGGAGTACCGGCCGGTCGACGAGGCGCTGATGGCGGAGACCGACGAGGCGGAGGCGGACGGCGCGGACGGCGCGGACGGCGACGCGGACGAGGAGGACGTGTCCCGCTACGGGATGGTCCGGCTGACCCCGCTCGGCCGGTACGGCATCCGCGCACGGATGCTGGAGGCCGGGGTCGAGGCCCCCGCCGTCGGGGACCTCGCCGACAAGGGCGCCGACGCGCTGCTCGACGGGGTCGCCCGCTACCCGGAGAGTGCCGCCCAGGCAGAGATCGAACAGTGGCTGGCCGGCCGTGACCTGAGCGCCGCCGTCGCCGAACTGCTCGCCGCGGCACGCGGTGACGACGAGGGCGCCCCGCTGCGCCGGCTGCGCTGCCAGCAGGCCCTCGCGCCGGCCGGGCCGGAGGCGGAGCCCGTGGTCCGTGCGGTGCTCGACGACCCGGAGCTCGGCGGTCTCGCACGGGTCTGGCTCGCCGAGCGCGGGGCGGCCGACGTGCCCGCGCCGGACGGGGCGATGGTGTTCTGGCTGACGGTCGACACGATCGCGGCGCAGCTCGCCGCGGACGGGGAGACGGAGGAGCTGCCGCTCCTGATGGAGACCCTCACCGCACACCACACGGGCTTCTTCGACCAGGTGTGGCGGGTGGACCACCCGGCGACGGCGTACGTCCTGGAGGCGATGGGGCGGCTGCACCCGGACAGGAAGGCGGCGAAGGAGGCCCGCAAGGCGGCGTTCAAGGCGCGTTCCCGGCAGTCCTGACCCGGCCGCCCCGGGGGCGGCGCCGACGACCCGGGGCCGGGTGCCGAGCGGCCCCGAGGTCTCCGTGCGCGCGCCTTTGCATGAATATGCGCTTTGGTGCATACTCTTTCCATGTCCAAGGTCCTCACATCCCTGCCCGCCGGCGAACGCGTCGGCATCGCCTTCTCCGGCGGCCTCGACACCTCCGTCGCAGTCGCCTGGATGCGCGACAAGGGTGCAGTCCCGTGCACCTACACCGCCGATATCGGCCAGTACGACGAGCCCGACATCGCCTCGGTGCCCGGCCGTGCCAAGACCTACGGTGCCGAGATCGCGCGCCTCGTCGACTGCCGCGCGTCGCTGGTCGAGGAGGGCCTGGCCGCGCTCACCTGCGGCGCGTTCCACATCCGCTCCGGCGGGCGCGCCTACTTCAACACGACGCCGCTGGGCCGCGCCGTGACCGGCACCCTGCTCGTCCGGGCGATGCTCGAGGACGACGTGCAGATCTGGGGCGACGGCTCGACCTTCAAGGGCAACGACATCGAGCGGTTCTACCGCTACGGTCTGCTCGCCAACCCGCACCTGCGGATCTACAAGCCCTGGCTCGACGCGGACTTCGTCACCGAGCTCGGCGGCCGCAAGGAGATGTCGGAGTGGCTGCTCGCCCACGACCTCCCCTACCGGGACAGCACCGAGAAGGCGTACTCCACCGACGCCAACATCTGGGGCGCCACCCACGAGGCCAAGACCCTGGAGCACCTCGACACGGGTGTCGAGACCGTCGAGCCGATCATGGGCGTGCGGTTCTGGGACCCCTCGGTCCAGATCGCCACCGAGGACGTGACGATCGGCTTCGACCAGGGCCGCCCCGTGACGATCAACGGCAAGAAGTTCGCCTCCGCCGTCGACCTGGTGATGGAGGCCAACTCCATTGGCGGCCGGCACGGCATGGGCATGTCGGACCAGATCGAGAACAGGATCATCGAGGCCAAGAGCCGAGGCATCTACGAGGCCCCGGGCATGGCCCTGCTGCACGCCGCGTACGAGCGTCTCGTCAACGCGATCCACAACGAGGACACCCTCGCGCAGTACCACAACGAGGGCCGGCGCCTCGGCCGCCTCATGTACGAGGGCCGCTGGCTCGACCCGCAGGCGCTGATGGTCCGCGAGTCGCTCCAGCGCTGGGTCGGCTCGGCCGTCACCGGCGAGGTCACCCTCCGGCTGCGGCGCGGTGAGGACTACTCGATCCTCGACACCAAGGGCCCGGCGTTCAGCTACCACCCGGACAAGCTGTCCATGGAGCGCACCGAGGACTCCGCGTTCGGCCCGGTGGACCGGATCGGCCAGCTCACCATGCGCAACCTCGACATCGCCGACTCGCGGGCCAAGCTGGAGCAGTACGCCGGCCTCGGCCTGATCGGCGCCGGCAGCCCCGCCATCGGCGCCGCCCAGGCCGCCGCGACCGGGCTGATCGGCACCATGCCGGAGGGTGGCGCCGAGGCCATCGCCTCCCGCGGTGAGGTCTCCGGCGAAGAGGAGATGCTGGACCGCGCCGCGATGGAGTTCGGCACGGACTGACGCACCGGCCGAAGCACGGACGGAAGCACCGGCCGAAGCACGGACGGAAGCACCGGCCGAAGCGCGGACGGAAGCACGGGCCGAAGCCCGGACCGGGGCCGGATCGGCCCTTCCCGGCCGGTTCGGCGCCCCAGGGCGCCGGGCCGGCCGTCTCCGTTGCCGGGGAACCGGCCGGTTTCGGTGCCTCGTGGCGTCGACGGTGCGGGCGGGGGTTCGGGCAGGGTGTCGACAACAGGACGTTCCTGGTCCGGAGTTGGCCATTCCGTCCATGGGGAAGGGGTCGGCTCCGCTTCGCGGGTAGTTCAGCCGCCGTTCACGTGCGGGCGGGAGCGTGTGCGCCGACGACCGCACGACAGGCGCACCACCTCCCCACCCCTGGAGACCCGATGCCGCTCAGCCGCAGAGACTTCACCGCCCGCACCGTGATCGCCGGTGCGGGAGTCGCCCTCACCGGGACGGTCGGCGCACTCGCCACCGCCCCCGGAGCGCTGGCGGCCGAGGAGGGGGAGCAGCGCGACGAGCGCGGGCGGCCCTGCGAGCCCGGCTACGGCCCCCTCGTCCCCGACCCGGCCGGCATCCTGGCCCTCCCGGCCGGATTCTCGTACCGCGTGATCACCCACAGCGGGGTCACCAAGCTGGAGTCCGGCGAGATCACCCCGTCCAACCACGACGGCACCGCCGCCTTCGCGGGCCACCGGGGCGTCACCCTCCTCGTCAACAACCACGAGCTCAAGGGCCCCCGGTCGAAGTGGACCCACCCCGTCCCGCTCACCGAGGGCCTCGTCTACGACCCGGCCGCGGCCGGCGGCTGCACGGTCGTGGAGGTCCGCCGCGGCGGCGAGGTCGCCGAATGGGTGGGCATCGCCGGCACGTCGACCAACTGCGCGGGCGGCGCCACCCCCTGGGACACCTGGCTGACCTGCGAGGAGAACGAGGACCTCGCCGGCAAGAACGGCATGACCAAGGACCACGGCTACGTCTTCGAGGTCGACCCGCACGACAGCCGCGCCAACCGCGACCCGCAGCCGATCAAGGCCTTCGGCCGGTACGCCCACGAGGCCGTCGTCATCGACCCGCGCCAAGGCCACGCGTACCTGACCGAGGACGCCTCGGGCCCCAACGGGCTGCTCTACCGCTGGACCCCGCCGGCCGGCTTCCGGCACGGGCGCGGCAAGCTCCGTACGCTCGCCGCCGACGCGGGGGTGCTCCAGGCGCCCAAGTGCACCGACAGCTCGGGCCTGTTCGTGGACGACCTCTCCCGCGCCACGAAGATCGGCACCGTGTACGGGGTCGACTGGGTGGACGTGCCGGACCGCGACGCGCGGACCGTGCCGGTGCGCAAGCAGTTCGCGGACGGCACGGTGACGCGCGCCCGCAAGCTGGAGGGCATGTGGTGGGCGGACGGCGGCGCGTACTTCGTCTCCTCGTACGCCCGTGAGGAGAGCCCGGGCGCGGCCCACGACGGCCAGGTGTGGTTCTACGACCCGAAGCGGCGCACCTTCCGGCTGACCGTGCTGCTCGGGGTGAACGCGGACCCGTCGGTGGAGGGCGGCTACGACGGCCCCGACAACATCACCGTGTCCCCGTACGGCGGCCTCGTCATCGCGGAGGACGGCTCGGGGCTCCAGCACCTGTTCGGCGCGACCGAGTCGGGCCGCACCTACCCCCTCGCCCGCAACGAGATGAACCTGGGGACGGCCGAGGCGCCGGATTACTCCGAGTTCACCGGAGTCTGCTTCTCCCCGGACGGGCGCACCCTGTACGCCAACATCCAGGACCCGGGCATCATGCTGGCCATCACCGGGCCGTGGCGGCGCACGCGCTGACGCCTGCCGAAGCCGGTCCGGCGGGAGGCGGACCGGCGCGGGCCGGTCCGGCGGCTACTGGGAGGCGGCGAGTTCGGCGCGGGAGGCCTCGGCCCACTCCGCGAGCAGGAACTCGTACGCCTCCGAGGGCCAGTCGCCGTCCACCCTGGTCTCGACAAGGTGCCGTATCGCCTCGTTCGCCTCGGCGGCGGACGGGCGGGCGGGCCCCGCGGGAGTGAGTGACTGCTTCATGCCTTCAAGGCTACGGGCGGGCACTGACAGCCACCTACGGATTACGCGTGGCATCCATCACCCGCGATGCCCCTCGGTGGCTCCATGTGCCCGCCCACCTGCTCAGAGTGCTTCCGCGGCGGGCTTGACCATGCCGCGCACTGTGCGCGACTTCACAAACTGGCCCATGGCCGTCATCTCCCACTCGCCGGAGAACTGCTTGATCAGCTTGGCCATCATGACCCCGGTCTGCGGCTCGGCGCCGGTGAGGTCGAAGCGCACCAGCTCCTCCCCGGTCGTCCCGTCGATCAGGCGGCAGTAGGCCTTGGCGACGTCGGTGAACTTCTGACCGGAGAAGGAGTTCACCGTGAAGACCAGGCCCGTGGCGTCCGCCGGCAGCCGGCCCAGGTCCACGACGATCACCTCGTCGTCGCCCGCGCCCTCGCCGGTGAGGTTGTCCCCCGAGTGCTTGACGGCGCCGCCCAGGATGGACAGCTTGCCGAACCAGCAGTGGTCGAGGTGGTTGCGCTGCGGGCCGTAGGCGATCACGGACGCGTCGAGGTCGATGGCCCGGCCGCCGTAGGCGGGCTCCCAGCCGAGGCCCATCTTGACCTGCGAGAGCAGCGGGCGGCCGCCCTTGACCAGGGAGACGGTCTGGTTCTTCTGGAGGCTGACCCGGCCCTTGTCCAGGTTGATCTTCCCGGTGCCGGCCGCAGCTGCGGCCGGCACGGGGGCGGGCGGTGCGGGGGGCGCGGCCGGAGCGGGCGTCGTGGCGCCGCCGAGCCAGGGGGAGGCCGGGTAGGAGACGGGCGGGGCAGGGGGTGCGGCGGGCGGCGCCGGGGGCGCGGGCGGGGCGACGGGCGCCGCGGCCGGTGCCGGCTCCTCCTCCACGGTGACCCCGAAGTCCGTGGCGATGCCGGCGAGGCCGTTCGCGTACCCCTGGCCGACCGCGCGGACCTTCCACACGCCGCCGCGCTGGTAGACCTCGACGACGACGAGCGCGGTCTCCGTGCCCAGCCGCGGCGGGGTGAAGGTGGCGATCACCGAGCCGGCGTCGGCATTGCGCACGGTGGCGGTGGGCTCGATGCCCTGGAAGGTCTGCCCGGCTGCATCGGGGCTGGCCGTGACCACGATCCGCTCGATCCCCGGGGGCAGCGCGCCGGTGTCGACGGTGATCGAGTCCGGCGCCGCACCCCCGCCGGAGCGGTAGACGACACCGGGCCCGGTGGGCTGGTTGAAGAAGATGAAGTCGGCGTCGGAACGCACCTTGCCGTCTGCCGCGAGGAGCAGGGCCGACACGTCGAGGCGCACCGGCGCGGCCACGTCCACCGTCACACGGACGGCATTCAGCGGCAGGTTCGAACCAGGGGTCATAGCGTTCATGACCGGAGAACGACCGGAGGGGCTTTGCCGTTCCCTTACCCGGCGCGGGATTTCAGCGCCGGTTGCGGGGGTGGTTGCGGGCGACGCGCTCGTTGCCGAACTTGTACGAGCCGGTCCAGCGGGCCATCACGAGCTGCGGATCCCCGGACTCCACTTCGGCGAGGAACTTCTCGGCCCGGCTCCCGCGGAGCGTGGCCGCCTCGCGGCCCCGATGGGTGATGACGACGGAGTCGTCCCTGTGGCGTTCGTACGAAAAACCGTGCGGCTTGGGCATACCCGGAGGGTGCCCCGCGCGCGGCGGGCCGGGCAACGGGTTTACCGGCGCCGCCGCCGCGACGGCCGGTCCGGGCGGCGGCCCCTGGCCCGGCCTCCGGCCCTGGCCCCGGCCCTGGCCCTTGGTCACGGCCCGGCCTCCGGCCCTGGCCCTGGCCCCGCCCTGGTCACGGCCCGGCCTCCGGCCCCGGCCCTGGCCCCCGGCCACGGCCCGGCCCCCGGTTGCGGTCCCTGGCTCGGGTCCCGGCCCCTGGTTCGGCCTCCGGCCCCGCCCTTGCCC
>NZ_JBVJKF010000027.1:0-61200 GCF_055585365.1 Streptomyces sp. NPDC053432 | reverse complement strand
CCCGGCCGCGGTCCGGCCCCTGGCCTCCGGCCCGGCCGCGGGGCGGCATCCGCCCCGGCCCTGGGCCGGCCTGCGGCCCCGGCCCCCGGTTGCGGCCCCTGGCTTGGCCCCGGTCCCTGGCTCGGGTCCCGGCCCCTGGTTCAGCCTCCGGCCCCGCCCTTGCCCGGCCGCGGTCCGGCCCCTGGCCTCCGGCCCGGCCGCGGGGCGGCATCCGCCCCGGCCCTGGGCCGGCCTGCGGCCCCGGCCCCCGGTTGCGGCTCCTGGCTTGGCCCCGGCCCCTGGCTCGGGTCCCGGCCCCTGGCTCGGCCTCCGGCCCCGCCCTTGCCCCGGCCGCGGTCCGGCCCCTGACCTCAGGCCCCGGCCACGGGGCGGCCTCCGGCCCCGGCCCCGGCGTGGCCTCCGGCCCCGGCCCCCGCCCGGCTACCGGCCACGGCCCGGCACCGGCCCCGGCGTCAGTGGCCGGTGCCGGGCCGTCGGGGGCCGGGCCCGGCTCAGTCGCCTGTCACTCGGCGCGGCAGACCCAGCGGGTTGGCCTCGCGCAGCTCCGCCGGGAGCAGGGCGTCGGGGACCGACTGGTACGCCACGGGGCGGAGCCAGCGCTCGATCGCGGTCGCGCCGACCGACGTCGAGTGGGAGGTCGCCGCCGGGTACGGGCCGCCGTGGTGCTGGGCCGGGGCCACCGCGACACCGGTCGGCCAGCCGTTGACCACGATCCGGCCCGCCAGCGCCGTGACCAGCCCGATCAGCTCGGCGGCCGGGCCCGGCGCGCCCTCGGTCTCGGCGGCCGACAGCTGCAGGGTGGCGCTCAGGTTCCCGGGGAGCAACCCGAGCACCGCGCCGGCCTCGCGCTGGTCGGCGTACCGGACGACCACGGTGACCGGGCCGAAGCACTCCTCCAGCAGGACCTCGTACGGCCCGCCCTCCAGCAGGCGCCGCGCCGGCACGGTCAGGTATCCCGCCCCGACGGTGTGCTCCCCGCCGGGGCCCGGGGTGACGGGCGCGCCGACCCCGGAGAGCGCGGCCCGCTCGCGCACCCCCTCGATGAAGTTGTCCCGCATCCGGTGGTCGAGCAGCACGCCCGGTTCGGTCTCCCCGAGCGCCTTGGTGAGCGCGCCGGTCAGCCGGTCGCCGTCCGCGCCCTCGGGCACCAGTACCAGGCCGGGCTTCACGCAGAACTGGCCGACCCCGAGGGTGACCGAGCCCGCGAGACCGCCGCCGATCTCCTCGGCGCGCTCGGCCGCAGCCGCCGGGGTGACCACGACGGGGTTGAGGGAGCCGAGTTCGCCGTGGAAGGGGATCGGCACGGGCCGCGCGGCGGCCGCGTCGAACAGGGCTCGCCCGCCCCGGACCGAACCGGTGAACCCGGCCGCCGCCACCAGCGGGTGGCGGATCAGCGCCAGCCCGGCGTCGAACCCGTGGACCACGGTCACCACATCGGCCGGGAGCCCGGACTCGACCGCTGCCCGGCGCAGCAGCGAGGCACACAGCTCCGAGGTGGCCGGGTGGTCGGGGTGCGCCTTGACGACCACCGGGCAGCCGGCGGCCAGGGCGCTCGCGGTGTCCCCTCCGGGGACGGAGAAGGCCAGCGGGAAGTTGGAGGCCGCGTACACCGCGACCACGCCGAGCGGCACCTTGTAGCGGCGCAGCTCGGGGCGCGGCGGGGTCAGGGAGGGGTCGGCGCGGTCGATGCGGATGTCGAGGTACGCCCCCTCGTCCACGGCGTCGGCGAAGGCGCGCAGTTGGCCGGTGGTGCGGGCGAGTTCGCCGGTGAGCCGGCCGGGGCCGAGCGCGGTCTCCGCGTCGGCGGCCTCGATGACGTGCGCGGCGGACTCGTCGAGCAGTGCGGCGGCCGCGCGCAGGAAGGCGGCGCGGGCGGTGGCGTCGGCGAGGGCGCCACGGGCGGCGTGGGCGGTCCGTACGGCTGCGTCCACCTCCTGGGGCGTGGCTTCCACCGCGACCTGCTCGCGCTGCTTCCCGGTGCGGGGGTCCACACTCCAGACTGGTGTCGTTGTCATGGCCCGCTGCCTCCTGGATCGTTCAGTATTCTGAACGGCGTTCCGGTGGATGAATGATCACATCTGCTGCGGACTCTATTTCCGCGTCCTGCGCGTGACAAGGGGCGATCGGACGCGGCCGGAGGCGAGCAGAGGGGAAGCGCCCATGACGACGACCGAGGCGGGGCCGCCGGACCAGGGGCCGGACCAGGGGCCGGACCAGTGGACGCCGGACCAGGGGGCGACTCACGGGGCGCCCGCGGCGGCGCAGGGGGCGGCGGTCAAATCGGCGGTCCGGACCGTCCTGCTGCTGGAGCACTTCGCGGCGCGCCCCGGGCTGCACAGCCTGGCCGACATCCAGAACGACCTCTCGCTGCCCAAGTCCAGCCTGTACATGCTGCTGCGCACGCTGGTGAACCTGGGCTGGGTGGAGACGGACGCCACCGGCACGCGCTACGGCATCGGCGTACGGGCCCTGCTCGTGGGCAGTTCGTACATCGACGGCGACGAGGTCGTCGCGGCCGCCCGGCCCAGCCTCGACCGGCTCTCCGACGACACCACCGAGACCATCCACCTGGCCCGGATGGACGGGACGAGCGTGGTGTACCTGGCCACCCGCCAGTCGCAGCACTACCTGCGGCCCTTCACCCGGGTGGGGCGGCGGCTGCCCGTGCACTCGACGGCACTCGGCAAGGCCCTGCTGGCCACGCACACGGACGAGGAGGTACGCGCGCTGCTGCCGCGGCGGCTCGAGGCCGTCACCGAGCACACCGTCACCGACCGCGAGCGGCTCATCGAGGAGCTGGCGCTGGTCCGGGAGCAGGGGTACGCGGTGGACCGGGAGGAGAACACGCTCGGGCTGCGCTGCTTCGGGGTGGCGATCCCGTACCGGACCCCGGCACGGGACGCGGTGAGCTGCTCGGTGCCGGTGGCCCGGCTGACGCCGGGGCACGAACAGGTCATCAAGGCGGCGCTGTTCGAGGCGCGGGACCGGCTGTCGGTGGTGACGCGGCGCATGTGAGGCGGGGAGGCAGCGGTTCCTCCCCCAGCCGGGGGAGACGGTTCCCCTTCGAGGGGGAGGTGGCGGGGGGCGGGGCGCGGGACCGTTGGGTCATGACCACACGAGCAGTTCACCCGACGCGTGCGGCGCGGCCGGAGCCGCAGTCCGCGCCGCAGCCCGAGGAGCCGCGGTCCGCGCGGCAGTCCGCGCCGCAGCCCCATCGGCCGACCTCCGTTCCGGGGGCCGGTCGGCGGATCCTGCGCGTGGCGGCCCTGGCCGCCACCGTGCCCTACCTGACGCTCAAGACCGCCTGGCTGGCGGGGAGCGGGATCGGCATACCGGACGGCAGCGTGCTGCTCGATCCGGGGCCGTACTTCATGGTGGCGAATGCCGTCACGGTGGCCATGGACGCCTGTGTGATCGTGCTCGTCCTCGTGCTCACCCGGCCCTGGGGGATGCGGGTGCCGGCCTGGCTGCTGGCCGTCCCGGTGTTCGTGGCGACCGGACTGCTGACCCCGATCATCACCGGATTCCCGGGCCAACTCCTCATACGCTTGCTGGGCTTCGGGGAGACCGCCGCCGCCAAGGCGGCACGCGAGCCCTTCCTGGACCCCTGGGTGTTCAACGTCGTGTACACCGGATTCGCCGTCCAAGGACTCGCCCTGGCCGGGCTGTTCGTGCCCTACGCGCGGGAGCGGTGGGGGCGACGCTGGCAGGGCGTGCTGGGGCGGAGGCTGCCGTCGTCCACGGGGGTGGTGGCGGCAGCCTCGGCTGCGGCCGCCCTGGCGGTCGCAGCGGCGCACGCCTACTGGGCCTTCGGGGGCGGGGCGGGGCTGGGAGCGGAGCGGGCGGCGGCCTACTCGGCGGAGACGGCCGTGGTGACCGTCGTCCACGGGACGTGCGCACTCGCGGCGGGCGCGGGCGCCCTGCTCCTGGCCCGCGGGGGGACGCTGCGGGCCAGGTGGCCGCTCGCCCTCACGTGGGTCGGCGCGGGGGCGACCCTGACCTGGGGGGCCTGGATGCTGACCGCCTCGCTGGGACCGCAGCTGGACGGAGGTGAAGGGCCCCCGGCAGCAGCGCTGCTGACCTACGCTGGCCAGATGATCACCGGATCGCTCGCCGCCGCAGTCCTCACCCGGTTCCTCATATCCCGCAGAGAGGACTGATGCGCCACGGCCTGGCCAGGCTGCTGGGCCGGGGGGCCAGGCTGCGCTGGGTGCACCTGATCCTCGGCGGGGCCCTGCTGATGCCGTACTTCCTCCTGGCGCAGGTGGGGGTCGGCATGGCGGCCGGCGGGGTCAACGCCCTCAACTCCTTTCCGCTTGCCCTCGTCTCCTACGCCGCCGCCCTGCCGCTGGCCGCGGCCAGCGCGGTCTTCGGGCCCGTGCGGCCGCTGTCGGTGACGGCCGTCCGGGCCCTGTGCGGGGTGCCGGGGGACCGCCTGGCGCAGGGGCCGGCCGGATCCTGGGCCGCGCGGGGCCGGACCTGCGCCTGGTGGACCATGCACCTGGGGGTCGGGGCGGTGGTCAGCGGGGTCACGCTGGCGGTACCGCCCTTGGGGGTCGCGCTCATCGCGCTTCCGTTCGTGAGCGGGCTGCGGGAGGCACGGCTCGGGTTCGGCTGGTTCTCCACCGAGGCCCACCCGTACGCGGCACCGCCGGTCGGGATCGCCCTGCTGGCCGGGCTCGTCCTGGTCGCGGCCGGGAGCGGGGCGCTGCTGGCGCGGCTGGCACCCGTACTGCTCGGGCCGACCGCGGCGGACCGGCTGGCCGCCGCCGAGGAACGGGCCGCGGACCTGGCCGTGCGCAACCGGCTGGCGCGGGAGCTGCACGACGCGGTCGGGCACGCGCTGAGCGCCGTCACCCTGCAGGCGGTCGCCGCCCGGCGGGTGCTGGACCGCGACCCGGAATTCGTCCGGGAGGCGCTGGCCGCCATCGAGGACACCACCCGGCGGACCGTGGGCGAGCTGGACGCCGTACTGGGCCTGTTGCGCGACGGGGACCCGGCGCAGCCGGACGCCGCGCCGGCCCCCACCCTCGCCGACGACCTCGACGGACTCCTGGCCCGCACCCGGGCGGCCGGCACCACCGTCACCGCCCATCAGGATCCCGGGCCCGTCCGGGACTGGGCGCAGTTGCCGGCGATCGCCTCGCGCGAGGCCTACCGGATCGTCCAGGAGGGCCTCAGCAACGCACTGCGCCACGGCTCCGGCCCGGTGGAAGTGCGGATCCGCGTACACGAGGGGGACGGCCCCCGACGAGAAGGAGCGCACCGTGAACTGGAGATCACCATGACCAATCCGCCCGCCGTGCCCGACGGCCGGGAGCCCCGCACGACCGGGGGCCGGGGCCTGCGTGGTGCGGCCGAACGGGCCGTGCTGCTCGGCGGCGCCGTCGAGGCGGGTCCGCACGAGGGCGTCTGGCGGCTGAAGGCGGTCCTTCCGCTGGGGGAGGGGGTCCGATGACCGCGCCGGGCAGGCCCCCGCTGCGCATCGTGCTCTGCGACGACGAGCGGATGGTCCGCACCGCGCTGCGGGTCATCCTCGAAGCCGAACCCGACCTGGAGGTGGTCGGTGAGGCGGCCACCGGCGCCGAGGCGGTCCCGCTGGTCCGCTCGCTGGCGCCCGACGTGGTACTGATGGACGTCCGGATGCCCGAGATAGACGGGATCAGGGCCACCGAGCAGATCCTCGCCACCATGCCCGAGCCGCCCCGGATCGTGGTGGTCACCACCTTCGAGAACGACGACTACGTCTACGACGCGCTGCGGGCGGGTGCCTCCGGCTTCCTCCTCAAGCGCGCCGACCCCGACGAGCTGCTCGGCGCGGTCCGGCTGGTGGCCCGCGGCGACTCCCTGCTCTTCCCCGCCGCCGTCCGCTCGCTCGCCGAGGCCCGGTCGCCCCGTAAGCCGTCCGGCACCGCGCCCTGGGTGTCCCGGCTCACGGACCGGGAGGCCGACGTACTGCGCCTGATGGCCACGGGGCTGTCCAACCACGAGATGAGCGAACGCCTCGGGGTCGGCCCGCAGACGGTGAAGACCCATGTCGCGGCGGTCCTCACCAAGACGGGCTCCCGCGACCGCACGCAGGCGGTCATCGCGGCCTACGAGGGCGGTTTCGTCATGAAGAAAAGCTGAGAACCCGGCCACAATCGGTGCAGAGCGGAACGGCCGGGGCGGCTGGGACGTCCTTCCGGGGGATGAACAAGACGATCAGGCGTGCGTCGGTCTTCTGTCTGCTCCTGGTGCTGGCCCTGCTGGTCCGCGTCACCTGGGTGCAGGCATACCAAGGCCAGGCCCTCGCAGACGACGAGCACAACCGGCGAAATGTCATCGGCAAGTACGAGAACCCGCTGGGCAACATCATCGTGGGCGGGGAGGCGATCACGGGCTCGGTGCAGACGGGCGGCAAGGACTTCGCGTACAAGCGGACCTACACCGACGGCCCCCTCTACGCACCGATCACCGGCTACAACTCCCCGGCCTACGGCGCGAGCATGCTGGAGGGCATCTACAAGAACATCCTCAACGGTTCCGACAGCCGGCTGAAGACCGTGATGGACACGCTCACCAACAAGCGGGCCTCCCCGGGCAACGTCCTGACCACCATCGACAAGGAGGTGCAGAAGGCCGCCTTCGACGCGCTCCAGGGCAAGCAGGGCGCCGCCGTGGCCATCGACCCCGCGACGGGCGAGATCCTCGCGGTCGTCAACAACCCCTCCTACGACCCGGGTCGCATCACCGGCGCCAACGACAAGGAGGCCTGGGCGGAGCTCTCCGCGGACAAGGGCAAGGCCATGGAGAACGTGGCGCTGCGCAAGCCCCAGGCACCCGGCTCCACCTTCAAGCTGGTCACGCTCGCGGCGGCCATCGAGAACGGCCTCGTCACGAACCTGGACCAGCCGACCGGTACCCCCGACCCGTACACCATCCCCGGTACCCGCACCCTGCTGCCCAGCGAGGCGGGCTCCGCGGCCTGCAACAACGCGTCGCCCCGCACCGCGCTGCGGCTGTCCTGCAACAACGTCTTCGCGGAGCTCGCGCACAAGCTCGGCCAGGACAAGATGCGGGCCATGGCCGAGAAGCTCGGCTTCAACACGCAGATCGACACCCCGGTCCGCACCAACCCGCCGAGCAAGTACCCGTCGAAGAAGATGTCCGTCGACCAGGTCGCGCAGACGGGTATCGGCCAGTTCGACGTGCAGGCCACCCCGCTCCAGATGGCGATGGTGACGGCCGCGATCGAGAACGGCGGCAAGCTCGTCGCCCCGCACATGGTCTCCGAGGTCACCGACGCGAGCGGCAACGTGCTGCAGAGCTTCAAGGACCCGAAGTCCCAGCAGGTCATGAGCGAGAGGACCGCCTCGATGATCCGGGACGCCATGAGGACGGTCGCCACCGAGGGCGGCGGCAAGCCGGCCCAGGTGTCGGGCGCCGAGGTGGGAGGCAAGACCGGTACCGCCCAGCGCGGCGTCAACAACAGCCTCTCCCCGCTGGCCTGGTTCACCTCGTACGGCAAGAAGAGCGGCAAGCAGATCGCCGTGGCCGTCGTGATCGAGAACTCGGACACCGACCGCTCCGAGATCGGCGGCGGCAAGCTGGCCGCGCCCATCGCCCAGAAGATGATGGCGGCGTGGCTGGGGAAGTAGCCGTGGCCGAAGAAGAGGGCAGGGCCGACGCGCCGGGAACCGACACGGGTCCCGGCGCGTTCCCCTTCCCATGATCAGGACCGCGCAACCCGCCGACCTCGACGCCATCGCAGCCCTCCACACCAGGGCCAGGGCCACCTACTACCAGGGCCACATCCCGGAGCAGGCCTACGCGGGCGACGCCGAGCTCACGCGGACCAGGGAGGCCTGGTCACGGGCCGTCGCCCGGCCCGCCACCGAGGGCCGAGTGCTCTGCGCGGAGGAGGACGGCGAGGTCACCGGGGTCGCCGCGTTCCTCACCGCGGACGGCGAGACGACCCTGACCCAGCTCCACGTCGACCCGGTCCACTGGCGCCGCGGCACCGGGGCCGCCCTGCACGCGGCCTGCCTCGATGTCTGGAGACGCGCCGGAGTCAGCCGGGTCCGCCTCGAGGTCTACGAACACAACCTCCGCGCCCAGGCCTTCTACGCCCGCCACGGCTGGCTCCCCGCCCCGGCCGCAGGCCGCACCGGCTCCCACCGCACCCTCTGGCTCACGGTGTCGCCGTCCGGGGAATGAGACGCCCCGGCGAGTGGTTGAAGCGGAAACCGTTCACAACCGGAGAGAAGAAGGAACATGCGCGTCGAGATCTGGAGCGACATCGCCTGCCCGTGGTGCTACATCGGCAAGGCCCGCTTCCACCAGGGGCTGGCCGGATTCGCCCACCGCGACCGGGTCGAGGTCGTCTTCCGGTCGTTCGAGCTGGACCCGGGCGGCGCCAAGGGCGTCACCTCCCCCGTCCTGGAGATGCTCGCCAAGAAGTACGGCCGCACCCTGGACGAGGCGCGCGCCATGGAGGAGCACGTCGCGGCCACCGCCCGCGCCGAAGGCCTCGACTACCGCACCGACGGCCGCGACCACGGCAACACCTTCGACATCCACCGCCTGCTGCACCTGGCCGCCGCCCGCGGCCGCCAGGAGGAGCTGCTCGACCTCGCCTTCCGTGCGAACTTCGCCGAGGTCCGCTCCGTCTTCGACCCCGAGGTGCTGGTCGCTCTCGCGGTGGAGGCCGGGCTGGACGAGGCCGAGGCCCGCGCCGTCCTCGCCGACGGGTCCGCCTACGCGGACGAGGTCCGTGCCGATGAGCGCGAAGCCGCCGAACTGGGCGCGAACGCCGTGCCGTTCTTCGTCCTCGACCGCCGCTACGGGATCTCCGGCGGGCAGCCGGCCGAGGTGTTCACCCGGGCCCTGGAGCAGGCGTGGGCCGGACGAGAGGTCGAGGAGCCGGCCACCGCCGCCCAGGCGTGCGAGCCGGACGGAGCCTGCCCGGTCCCGCAGGCATAAGCGTTGCTTGGAGAGGGCGCGTAAAACTCGCCAATGGACTTTGGGTTGGTCCTGGCGCAGAGTGGAAGCCATGGACCTTCCGATCTTCGCAGCGGCCCGTGCCGAGTTCGCCCACTCCACCACCTATCTCAACACCGCCAGCTGCGGTGTGCTCCCGCGGGCCGCCGTCGCGGCCGTACGGGAGCTCGCAGAGGCCGCGGGGGCCGGAATCCCCGCCGGATTCGGCGACTTCGACCGCGTCGGCCGGGTCCGGGCCGCCTTCGCCCGGCTGGTCGGCGTGGACGTCCGGCGGGTCGCCCTGGGCTCGGCCGTCTCCACCCACGGCGGCCTCGTCGCGACATCGCTCCCCTCGGGAGCCGAAGTCCTCTGCGCGGAGGGCGACTTCGCCTCCGTCATCAACCCGTTCGTGGTCCGCGGCGACCTCAAGGTGCGGTTCGCGCCCCTCGAATCCCTCGCCGAGGCCGTCGGTCCCGCCACCGCCCTCGTCGCGGTCAGCGCCGTGCAGTCCGCGGACGGGCGGACGGCCGACCTGGCCGCCGTGCGCGCGGCGACGGCGGCGCACGGGGCCCGGATGCTCGTTGACGCGACCCAGGCGGTCGGCTGGCTCCCCTTCGACGCCTCGCCGTACGACTACACGGTCACCGGCGGCTACAAATGGCTGCTCGGCGGCCGCGGAGCCTCGTACCTGACCGTGTCGGAGGAGGCCCAGCACACCCTGACCCCGATCAACGCCGGGTGGGTGGCGGCGCAGTCCATGTGGGACGCCATCTACGGTCCCATGCCGCAACTGGCCGAAGGAGCCCGCCGATTCGACGAGACCCCGGCCTTCCTCGCCTACCACGCTGCCGAGCCCTCGCTGGCGCTGCTGGAGCGGATCGGCATCGAGGCCGTCCACGCCCACGACACCGCCCTGGCCGCCCGCTACCGGGCCGGCCTGGCCCGCCTCGGCCACGAGCCCGTGCCCGGCGAAGCGGCCATCGTCTCGGTGCCGGGCCTCGCCGACCGGCAGCCCGCACTGCTGGCGGCCGGCGTCGCCGCCTCCGTCCGCGCGGGCTCCCTGCGCGCCTCGTTCCACCTCTACAACACCGAGGCGGACGTGGACCGGCTCCTCGACGCCCTCTGCTGACGGCTACCGCGCCCGTACGGCCTCCCAGGCCGACTCCGCAGCGGCCAGCGCCCGCCCCGGCTCGGCCCCCACGGCCGCCGCGAGCGCCGTCAGGGAGGCGCGGACGGCCGGGAGCGAAGCCGCCGCACCGTAGTGGTTGACCCGGATCATCTCCCGCGCCAGCGCCCCGCCGCCCGCGGCGAGCGGCGCGGCCGGGTCCGCCACCAGCGCCTTGGCCACCACCAGCGAGGCCTCCTCGGCCCGCAGGGTGGTGGCCACCGGCGCGGCCTCCGCCGCCCGGCCCACGTACGGAGCGAGCCCCAGCAGGGCCGCACCGGCGCGGGTCGCCGCCGCGGCGGCCGCGTGCCGGGCCGTCACCGAGGACAGCCCCTCCTCCGCGATCCGGTCCAGGCAGGCCTCCAGCGCCAGCATCTCCAGCTGCGCGGGGGCGTGCGGCAGCGCCTTGCGCCCGGTGTCGATCCAGCGCTCCTTCCAGTCGAGGAGCGAGAGGTAGGAGCGGCGCGGAGCCGCGGGGTTCCCGGCGAACCGGGCCCACGCCCGGTCCGACACCGAGACCGCCGACACCCCGGCCGGGCCGCCCATCGCCTTCTGCGCACCGATCACGCACAGGTCCACGCCCCACGCGTCCACCAGCAGCGGCTCCGCGCCGACCGAAGCCACCGCGTCCACCATGAACAGCGCCCCGTGCTCCCGTACGGCCTCGCCGATCTCCGCGACCGGGTTGGTGTTACCCGTCGCGGCCTCGGCGTGGACCAGCGAGACGAAGTCGATCTCCGGGCGCCCGGCCAGCGCCCGCGCGACCGCCCCGGCCGTCACGGCGGTGTCGAAGGGGACCTCCAGGTCCACCACGTCCGCCCCGCAGTCACGCAGCCAGTTGCCGAACGTGGCCCCGTACGGCCCGGTGACCACGTTCAGCGCGGTCGAACCGGGCCGGGCGCCCGAGCGGATGCACCCCTCCAGCGGCAGCAGCGCCTCGCCCTGCGTGATCACCACGTCGTGCCGGGTGGAGAGCAGCTCCGCGACCCCCCGTTCGATCGACGCGAAACGCTCGGCGGTCAGCGGCGGGAGGTCCAGGAGGGGGTGGGACACGTGGGCGCTTCTCTCTTCGTCCGGGCTGTCCGGATACGTCCGGCCATTCCTCCAGAGCCTACCGAGCACGCCGTTACAGTGCCGACATGAGCGATGTGCTGCATGTGAAGGGGCGGGTCCTCGTCGGTCCCGACGAGGTCCGCGACGAGCTCTGGGTGGTCGGCGGGAAGGTCTCCTACGAGCGCCCGCGCACGGCCCGCGAGGTCACCACCGTGACCGGCTGGGCCCTGCCCGGACTGGTCGACGCGCACTGCCACGTGGGACTCGACGCCCACGGTGCGGTCGACGCCGCGACCGCCGAACGCCAGGCGCTCACCGACCGGGACGCCGGCACGCTCCTCATCCGCGACGCCGGATCGCCCTCCGACACCCGCTGGGTCGACGACCGCGAGGACCTCCCGAAGATCATCCGGGCCGGCCGGCACATCGCCCGCACCCGCCGCTACATCCGCAACTACGCGCACGAGATCGAGCCGGCCGACCTGGTCGAGTACGTCGGACGCGAGGCGCTGCGCGGCGACGGCTGGGTCAAGCTCGTCGGCGACTGGATCGACCGGGACGCCGGGGACCTCACGGCCTGCTGGCCGCGCGCCGAGGTCGAGGCCGCCATCGCCGAGGCGCACCGGCTGGGCGCCCGGGTCACGGCCCACTGCTTCGCCGAGGACTCGCTGCGCGACCTGGTCGAGGCGGGCATCGACTGCATCGAACACGCCACGGGCCTCACCGAGGAGACCATCCCCCTCTTCGCGGAGCGCGGCGTCGCCATCGTCCCCACCCTCGTCAACATCGCCACCTTCCCGAAGCTGGCCGCCGGCGGCGAGGCGAAGTTCCCCGACTGGTCGGCGCACATGCGGCGGCTCCACGAGCGGCGCTACGACACGGTCCGCGCGGCCTACGACGCCGGCATCCAGGTGTACGTGGGCACCGACGCGGGCGGCTCCCTGCCGCACGGCCTGGTCGCGGCCGAGGTCGCGGAGCTGGTCAAGGCCGGGATCCCCGCCCTGGACGCCCTGTCGGCCACGGCCTGGGCGGCACGCGCGTGGCTCGGCAGGCCGGGCCTCACCGAGGGCGCACCGGCCGATCTCGTGGTCTACGGCAGCGATCCGAGGGCCGACGTCCGTGTGCTCGCCGAGCCGCTGCGGGTGGTACTGAACGGCAAGGTCCGCTCCTGAGCGCCCCGTTGACGCCGGGCGTGACGTCCGTCCGGCCCCGTCGTTGGAATGGTCCCCGCCCGGTACGAGAGGGAACCCCTGTTCCGCACGGGACGTGAAGAATCGAATGGGCACGCGGAAACCACCCTTTGGGGTGAAGTGACGCCAGGTGCCCGCCCATTCACCCACAGTGCGTAAGGATTCCGAGGGTAGAGGCCGTCGGCGCGCGCGGTGTCCCCCATCGGCGGCGTGACGGCACCCATCTCCTCGGGGGTTCCACGACCTTGAACCGCAACACCTTCCGCATGCCCGCGGCCGTCCTGCTCGCCACGGGGGCGGTCGCCCTGCTCGCCGCTCCGCCCGCCTTCGCCACGGGAGGCGGTGAGGGCAAGGCGGGCGCCGTCGTCCTGAGTGCCGGACTGGACGTGGGCCTGCTCAACAAGACCGTGCACGTCCCGCTGAAGGCGACCCTCAACGAGGTCAACGCCCCCGCCACGGCGGAGAAGACGGCGCTGGCCGTCACCCTCGACGGGGTCGAGGGCGGCGCGCCGGTCAGCGTCCTGCGCGCCGACGTGGCCACCTCCAAGGCGACCGTCGACAAGAACCGGGCCGAAGCCGAGGCCAACCTCGCGAAGGCCAGGGTGCACGTGCCGGGCCTGCCCGCGCTCTCCCTCATCGAGGTGGAGAAGGTCACCTCCAAGGCGGTGTGCGAGGCCGGCAAGCAGCCGGTCGCCACCTCGAACGTCCTGGGGTCGGTGACCGCGCTCGGCAAGAAGACCACCGTGACCGCGGGCGGGCCCCCGACCAAGGTCGAGGTCCCCGGGGTGGGCCTGGTCACCCTGGAGCTGTCCGGTACGCAGACCACCTCCACGACCGCCGCCGCGACGGCGCTCCGGCTGAAGGTGTCCGTGAACCCGCTGAAGCTCAACGTGGCGGAGGTGGAGGGGGAGATCGTACTGGCCGAGGCGCACTGCGAGGCGCCGGCGGCGCCGAAGCCGGACGTGAAGCCGCAGACGGCCACGACGACGACCACGACCACGACCACGAGCTCGACCCACGCCAACCTCGCCGAAACGGGCGGCGGTTCACCGACGCCGTACGTCGCGGGGGGCGCGCTGATCCTGCTCGGTATCGGGGCGGGGGCGCTGGTCATGAGCCGCCGGCCGTCGTAGCGGGCGCCGCTGAGCACCTGGAGGGGGGTGCTCAGCGGTCCCCCTGCGCGGGCCGGTGGCCGGTGCCGCTCCCCACGCCGCCCTTCCCCGTTCCCGGGCCTCCGCCGCCCCCGGTCCTCAACCGCCGGACGGGCTGTCATGCCGGGGGCTCCGCCCGGCCCCGCGCCTCAAACGCCGGCGGGGCTGAAAGACCCGGGGCTCCGCCCCGGACCCCGGTCCTCAAGCGCCGGACGGGCTGGACGGCCGGGGGCTGCGCCCGGACCCGCGCCTCAAACGCCGGCGGGGCTGAAAGACCCGGGGCTCCGCCCCGGACCCCGGTCCTCAAACGCCGGACGGCTGGAGGGTGCGGACGGGCCGGAACCATCCAGCCTCGCCGGCGTTTGAGGCGCGGGGTCCGGGGCGGAGCCCCGGCAGCGGCGCTGCAGCCGAACCGACAACCCCGGGGCGGAACCCAGGGCAGCGGCGCTGGAGCCGAACCGACAACCCCGGGCGGAGCGCTGGGCAGGGGTGCTGCGGGCGGGGGTTCGTCAGTACGCGGCCAGCGTGAGGGCGTGGTCCAGGGCCTGGAGCAGTCGTCCCGTCGTGGCCCGGTCGCGGACCGCCAGCCGCAGCCAGGACCGGTCCAGGCCGGGAAACGTGTCCCCCCGCCGCACCGCGAAGCCGAGGCCGCGCAGCCGCGTCCGGACCTCCGCCGCGCCCGCCACCCGGATCAGGACGAACGGGCCCTCCGCCACCCCCGCGACCGACACCTCGTCGAACTCCGCCAGGCCGGCCAGCAGATGCGCCCGGTCCACCGCGATCCGCCGCGCCGCCTCCTCCGCCTCGGCCAGCGCCGCCGGCGACACGCACGCCTCCGCCGCCACCAGCGCCGGCGTCGACACCGGCCACAGCGGCTGCGCCGCGGCCAGCTTCGCGATCACCTCCGGCTCGGCCAGTACGTAGCCGATCCGCAGCCCCGCCAGCCCCCAGGTCTTCGTCAGGCTCCGGAGCACCACCAGCCCCGGTACGTCGGTCCGCCCCGCCAGGGCCTCCCGTTCGCCCGGGACGGCGTCCATGAACGCCTCGTCGACGACCAGGATCCGCCCCGGCCGGGCCAGCGCGGCCAGCGTCGCCGCCGGGTGCAGGACCGACGTCGGGTTGGTGGGGTTGCCCACCACCACCAGGTCCGCCTCCTCCGGCACCGCCGCCGGGTCCAGCCGGAACCCGTCCTCCGCCCTCAGCAGCACCCGCTCCACCCGGTGCCCCGCATCCCGCAGGGCCGCCTCCGGCTCGGTGAACTGCGGGTGCACCACCACCGGCCGTACGGCCCCCAGCGCCCGCGCGATCAGTACGAACGCCTCCGCCGCCCCGGCCGTCAGCAGCACCCGCTCGACCGGAAGCCCGTGCCGCGCCGCCACCGCCGCGCGCGCCGACCGGCCGTCCGGGTAGGCGGCGAGGTCCCCGAGCGAGGCGGCGATCCGCTGCTTGAGCCACTCCGGGGGCGTGTCCGACCGTACGTTGACCGCGAGGTCCACCAGCCCCGGGCCGGCGTCGATCACCTCCGCGTCCCCGTGGTGCCGCAGGTCGTGCGCCTGCGCCGTCGCGACCGCGCAGGTCGCCGCCACCGACCGCCGCTTCGGTACCAGGAGTTCGCCGCCGGCCGCCAGCGCCGCTGCCTCCGCCACCGAGGGCGTGCCGGTCGCCTCGCGCACCGCTTCCGACGGGTGCGGCACCCTGATCGCGGCCAACTGCTCCGCGGGATAGCCGACCAGCGGCACGCCGAAACGTTCCGCCGCACCCGCTATCCCCGCCTCGGCGGCCTTCGACTCCACCGTGGCGAGCGCCGTCACCGCCTGCGAGGCCAGCCCGGCCCCGCGCAGCGTCTCCTCCACCAGGGCGCAGACCTCCGCCACGGAGACCCCCGCCCGTCCGCCGACACCGACCACCAGCTGCGTCACGTACTCGCCCACCGGGGATCCTCCCTCCGTTTCGTCAACCATCCGCCGCCCGCCACCCGCGCGCGGACGTGCGCGCGGGCCGGGGAGTCGGTATTCAGGGCCACATGGCCGTGATCGTGGCGTTGGGCGCGTTCCTGATGACGCTGGCGGGCGGATGGGCGGCGCAGCGCGTCACCGACCGCCGCCACCTCGTGCTGGGCCTGGCCGGCGGGCTGATGCTCGGCGTGGTCGGCCTCGACCTGCTCCCGGAGGCCCTGCACGCGGCTGGCGGCGAGTTCCTCGGCGTCCCGCTCGCCCTGCTGCTCTTCGTGGCCGGGTTCCTCGTCGCGCACGTCGCCGAACGGCTCCTGGCCGTACGGCAGGCCGCGCACGGCGCCGAGAACGGCCACGGACACCGGGTCCCGCAGGTCGGCCTCACCGCGGTGGCGGCCATGGTCGGCCACAGCCTCGCCGACGGCATCGCCCTGGGTGCGGCCTTCCAGGTCGGCGGGGGGATGGGGGTGGCCGTGGCGCTGGCCGTCATCACCCACGACTTCGCCGACGGGTTCAACACGTACACGCTGACGAGCCTCTACGGCAACGACCGCCGCAAGGCCCTGCTGATGCTCCTCGCGGACGCCGTCGCCCCCGTCGTGGGCGCGGCGTCCACTCTGCTGTTCACCCTTCCGGAGGAACCCCTCGGCGCGTACCTCGGGTTCTTCGGAGGGGTCCTGCTGTACCTGGCCGCCGCCGAGATCCTGCCCGAGGCCCACCACAAGCACCCCGCCCTGTCCACGCTGCTGTGCACCGTGGGCGGGGTGGCCGGGATCTGGCTCGTGGTGGGCCTGGCGGACTGATCTCACGGCCGGCCCGCCGCCGCTGCTTCCACGAACCGGCGCGCGACGGAAGGCTCCGCCGCCCAGTGCGTGTGCAGGTAGCTGGCGTGCACACCCCCCTGTACGAAGCCCTCGACGCGCCGCTCCGGGTGCGTGAACCCCCACGCGGGGGCCGCACCCGCACCCGGCTCGATCACCGTGCGGTGGAACTCGTGCCCGCGCAGCCGGGTCCCGGCGGGCGCGAGCGCGCTGTCGGACACCGCGACGGCCTCGCGGTAGCCCAGCGTGAGGCGCTCCGACATCCGCGCGTCGGCGTCGAGCACCCCGCACATGGGCTTCCCGTCGAGGGACCGGGCGAGGTAGAGCAGCCCGGCGCACTCGGCCGCGACGGGGCCGCCGGCTGCCGCGTACGCGGCCACGGCCTCGCGGAGCCGCTCGTTCGCCGAGAGCTCCGGGGCGTAGACCTCAGGGAAGCCGCCGCCGATCACCAGGCCGGTGGTTCCTTCGGGAAGTGCCTCGTCGTGGAGCGGGTCGAAGGTGACGACCTCCGCCCCCGCGGCCGTGAGCAGCTCAGCGTGCTCGGCGTACGAGAACGTGAACGCCGGGCCGCCCGCGACCGCGATGACCGGCGCGGCGCCGTTGCCGGGGACTCCGCCCCCGGACCCCCGCGCCTCGAACGCCGGCGAGGCTGGGATCGCAGACGCGGGCGACCACGGCTCGCAGGCCAGCGGAGGGGCCGTCCGGGCCAGCGCCATGAGCGCGTCCAGGTCGCACCCGGCCCGGACCTGCTCGGCCAGCGCCGAAACGGCGGCCACCGCGTCCGCCCGCCGCTCGGCGACCGGTACCAGCCCCAGGTGCCGGGACGGCGCGGCCACCTGCGGAGCACGCCGCAGCACGCCGAGGACCGGCATCCCCGCCTCCTCCAGGGCCTCCCGCAGCATCGCCTCGTGCCGGTCGGAGCCGACCTTGTTCAGGATCACGCCCCCCAGCCGCACCTGCGGGTCGAAGGACGCGAAGCCGTGCACCAGCGCCGCCACCGACCGCGACTGCGACGACGCGTCGACCACCAGCACCACCGGCGCCCGCAGCACCTTCGCCACCTGCGCCGTCGACGCCAGCTCACCCCGGCCCGCCGCGCCGTCGTACAGCCCCATCACGCCCTCGACCACGGCGAGGTCGCACCCGGCGGCCCCGTGCGCGAACAGCGGGGCCACCAGCTCCGGCCCGCACATGAAGGCGTCCAGGTTGCGCCCCGGACGGCCGGTGGCGAGCGCGTGGTAACCGGGGTCGATGTAGTCGGGCCCGGCCTTGTGCGGGGACACGGCGAGGCCGCGCTCCGAGAAGGCCGCCATCAGGCCCGTGGCGACGGTGGTCTTGCCGCTGCCGGAGGACGGCGCGGCGACGACCAGCCGGGGAACGTTGGACGAGGTCACCACTCGATGCCCTTCTGGCCCTTCTGGCCGGCGTCCATCGGGTGCTTGACCTTGGTCATCTCGGTGACGAGATCCGCGAACTCCAGCAGCTTCTCCGGCGTGTTGCGGCCGGTGATCACCACGTGCTGCGTGCCGGGACGGTTCCGCAGCACCTCGATGACCTCGTCGACGTCGATCCAGCCCCAGTGCATCGGGTACGCGAACTCGTCGAGCACGTACAGCTTGTGCGTCTCGGCGGCCAGGTCGCGCTTGACCTGCTCCCATCCCTCCTTGGCGGCCTGCTCGTTGTCGAGCTGGGCGTCCCGCTGGACCCAGGACCAGCCCTCGCCCATCTTGTGCCAGACGACGGAGCCGCCCTCGCCGGAGGCGCCGAGCACCTTGAGCGCGTTCTCCTCGCCGACCTTCCACTTCGCCGACTTGACGAACTGGAACACCCCGATCGGCCAGCCCTGGTTCCAGGCGCGCAGCGCCAGCCCGAAGGCCGCCGTGGACTTGCCCTTGCCGGGGCCGGTGTGGACGAAGACGAGCGGACGGTTACGGCGCTGGCGCGTCGTGAGCCCGTCGTCCGGAACGACGGTCGGCTGTCCCTGCGGCATTACGCGGCCCTCCTGGAGACGCTGTTGAGTGACGCAGTGTGGGTCACTGCGGTACGTACGTTCTTCACGAGCCCGGCGAGCGAGTCGGCCCGCAGCCCGTCGAGGGTGACGGCGGGCGCGCCGAGGTCGGCGGCCAGTACCCCGGCCAGCCCCAGCCGGACCGGCCCGGACTCGCAGTCCACGACCACCGACGCGACGCCCTCCGCGGCCAGCAGCCGGGCACTGCGCCCCGAGAGCTCGCGCGGATCGCCGCCGACGGCCCCGGCCGACGTGGCCCGGCCGTCGGTGACCACCACCAGCAGCGGCCGGCGGCTCGGGTCGCGCAGCCGCTCGATCCGCAGTACCTCGTGGGCCTTGAGCAGCCCCGCGGCGAGCGGGGTGCGGCCTCCGGTCGGCAGCTGCTCCAGCCGGGCCGCCGCCGCGTCCACCGAGGACGTGGGCGGCAGCGCGAGGTCCGCGCCGGAGCCGCGGAAGGTGATCAGGCCGACCTTGTCCCGGCGCTGGTAGGCGTCGAGCAGCAGCGAGAGCACCGCCCCCTTGACGGCGCCCATGCGCTGCCGGGCGGCCATCGAACCCGAGGCGTCGACGCAGAACAGCACGAGGTTGCCCTCGCGGCCCTCCCGCGTTGCCTGCCGCAGGTCGTCCTTGCGGATGACCAGCCCGCGTCCGGCCCGGCCGCGCGCCTTCTGGTGCGGGGCGGCCGCGTGCACGGTCGCCGCCAGGTGCAGCTTCGTCAGCTGGCCGCGGGGGCGCTGCGAGCCGGTGGTCCGGCCGTGGGCGGTACGGGCGCGCGAACGCCGTCCGGCCGCGCCCTCGCCGAGCCCCGGCACGCTCAGCACCTTGGTCCGGAACGGCTCGGCGGCCCGTACGGCGGCCTGCTCGGGAGCCGCGCCGCCCTGCTGGGCGGAGGGCTGCGGGGTGTCGGGCCGCTGCTCCGGGGCCTGCTCGGGTGCCTCGGGCGCCTCGCCGGCCCCGGCCGGGCCGCCGCCCTCGGGACCGGCGCCCTGCGGGGGTGCACCGCCGCCCCCGTCGGGGCCGCCGCCGTCGTCGTCCGGCCCCTCCGGCTCGGGCCGCGGCCCGTCCGGCTCCGGCTCGGGGTCCGGCTCCTCGTCGGGGAATTCGTCGAGGATCCGGTCCAGCTTGTCCTCGTCCAGGCCCGGCGCGTCGAAGGGGTTGCGGCGCCGCCGATGGGGGAGCGCCAGCAGGGCCGCCTGCCGTACGTCCTCCTTGCGCACCTCGGTCCGCCCGGCCCAGGCCGCCAGCGCGGTCGCCGTCCGGGCCATCACGATGTCGGCCCGCATGCCGTCGACCTCGAAGCCGGCGCAGGTCGCGGCGATCTGGAGCAGCGCGGTGTCGCCGAGAGCGACCTTCGGGAGCAGCGCCCGGGCGGCCACGACGCGGGCGCGGACCTCGTGTTCGTCGCCCGCCCAGCGGGTCGCGAAGCCCGCCGGATCGTCCTCGTACGCGAGCCGGCGGCGCACCACCTCCACCCGCTGGGCGGGCTCGCGGGAGGCCGCGACCTCGACGGTCAGCCCGAAGCGGTCGAGGAGCTGCGGGCGCAGCTCGCCCTCCTCGGGGTTCATCGTGCCGACGAGGAGGAAGCGAGCGGCGTGACGGACGGAGACGCCCTCGCGCTCCACGTACGAGGCGCCCATCGCGGCTGCGTCGAGGAGCAGGTCGATCAGGTGGTCGTGGAGGAGGTTGACCTCGTCGACGTAGAGGATGCCGCGGTGCGCGTCGGCGAGCAGCCCCGGCTCGAAGGCCTTCACGCCTTCGGACAGGGCCCGTTCGATGTCGAGGGCGCCGACGAGGCGGTCCTCGGAGGCGCCGACGGGCAGCTCCACCATCCGGGCGGGGCGGGCGTCGCCGGCACCGGGCTCGTGCGGGCCGTCGGGGCAGGCGGGGTCCGGTGCGGCGGGAGCGCAGCTGAACCGGCATCCCGGGACGACGTCCACCTGCGGCAGCAGGGCCGACAGGGCGCGCACGGCGGTGGACTTGGCGGTGCCCTTCTCGCCGCGCACGAGCACCCCACCGACGGCGGGGCTCACGGCGTTGAGCAGGAGCGCCAGCCGCAGGTCGGTCTGGCCGACCACTGCGGTGAACGGGTAGGGCGTGCTCATGCGGTGCTCACTCCTTCTGTACGGGTACGCGTGCGCGGGCGGGTGTTGATGCGGGTGCCGGTGCCGGTGCCGGTGCTTGCGGTCCGTGCGGGGCGGGCGGGGGCGCGGGGGCCGCTGCGCGGAGCTGCTCCCCGCCCCGCCCTTTCACCGTTTCCCGGGACTCCGCCCCGGACCCCGCGCCTCAAACGCCGGCGGGGCTGGAGGGTCTGGGGGCGGTGCCCACAGTGTCCGGAAGGGGCGGGGCGGGGGAGAGCCGCCCGCAGGGCGCCGGCCGCACTCACGGCGCGCCCGGCGGGAGGAACGGGAGGCCGGCAGGGGCGCCGCCCTCGATCAGCCGCAGCAGGGCATCCGTATCCGAGTGTTCCTCGATCAGATCCCCGAGCAGGTCCAGCTGTTCCTCCCGCAGCGCGGAGAACGAGGTGTCCGGGGCCGGCACGAAGCGGCGGCCCGCGGCCGTGGCCACCTCCCGCAGGAAGGCCCGGCGGAAGCCGTCCGACTCCAGCGAGCCGTGCCAGTGGGTACCCCACACCGACCCGACCCGGCACCCGTCCAGGAACGGCTCCCCACCCAGGACCTCGGCCACCCCGTGGTGGATCTCGTACCCGTCCACGGGCTCACCCAGGGCGGAACCCGACGGCCGGGCCAGGGTCTTCTCCACGGCGAAGCGCACGCGGACCGGCAGCAGCCCGAGGCCCTCCACCTCGCCCGCCCGGGACTCGACGTCGTCCGAGATCCGCTCGCCCAGCACCTGGAACCCGCCGCAGATGCCCAGCACCGGCCGCCCCTGCGCGGCCCGCCGCGCGAGCGCGTCCGCGAGACCGCGCTCGCGCAGCCACTCCAGGGCCTTCACCGTGCCGCGGGTACCCGGTACGACGACCAGGTCCGCGTCCGCCAGCTCCTCGGCCCGGTCCACGAACCGCACCACGACCCCCGGCTCCGCCGCGAGCGCGTCGACGTCCGTGAAGTTCGACATCAGCGGCACCGCGCACACCGCGACCCGCAGCACGTCCTCGCCGACCGGCGGGGCGACGACCGACTCGCGCACCGCGCCCCGCAGGGAGACCCGCAGCCCGTCCTCCTCGTCGATCCCCAGCCCGTGCCGGAAGGGGAGGACGCCGTACGTCGCGCGCCCGGTGAGGGAGCGCAGCATCTCCATGCCGGGCTCCAGCAGCGAGACGTCGCCGCGGAACTTGTTCACCATGTAGCCGGCGATCAGCGACTGGTCCTCGGGCGACAGCAGCGCCGTCGTGCCGAAGAAGGAGGCGAAGACCCCGCCCCGGTCGATGTCCCCGACCACCACCACCGGGAACCGCGCGGCCCGCGCGATCCCCATGTTCACGATGTCGGTCCGGCGCAGGTTGATCTCGGCCGGACTGCCCGCCCCCTCGCAGATCACGGCGTCATACGTGCCCCGCAGCTGCTCCAGGCAGTCCGTGACGATGCCGAGGAGCTGTTCCTGCCGCCCCCCGTGGTAGCCGCGGGCGCTCATCTCGCCGACCGGCTTGCCCAGCAGCACCACCTGGCTGCTGCGGTCGCTGCCGGGCTTGAGCAGGACCGGGTTCATCAGCGCGGTCGGCTCCACGCGGGCGGCCTGGGCCTGCATGGCCTGGGCACGCCCGATCTCGGCGCCCTCCAGGGTCACGAAGGAGTTCAGCGACATGTTCTGCGCCTTGAAGGGCGCGACCTTGACGCCCTGGCGGACCAGCCAGCGGCAGATGCCCGCGGTGACGACGCTCTTGCCCGCGTCGGACGTGGTGCCCGCGACCAGCAGTCCGCCGCCGCGCCTCGCGCCGTTCATGCGCGCCCCCTCAGTGATGTCCGCGATGTACGAGATGTCTGGGATGTCCGCGATACCAGCGTCCGCGCCGCGACGCAGGCGCCCAGCGCCAGCCAGGTCACCCGCCGCGACAGCCGTACCGCCCGTTCGATGTCGGCGACCTCGACGGGCCGCCCCGTCCCGCCGTTGAGCACGGCCCGGTGCTCGACCCGGCCGCCGTACGAGAGGGTTCCGCCGAGCCGTACGCCGAGCGCCCCCGCGAAGGAGGCCTCCACAGGTCCGGCGTTCGGGCTGGGGTGCTCGGCCGCGTCCGCGCGCCAGGCCCGGACCGCCCCCCGACGGTCCGGGCCCGCCGCCACCGCGGCGAGGGCCGTGAGCCGGGCTCCCGGCCAGCCCGCCAGGTCGTCCAGGCGGGCGGAGGCCCAGCCGTAGCGCCGGTAGCGGGGGGACTTGTGGCCGACCATCGCGTCCAGGGTGTTCACGGCGCGGAAGAACAGCAGCCCGGGAACGCCGGCCACGGCCCCCCACACCAGGGCGCCGACCACCGCGTCGGAGGTGTTCTCCGCGACCGACTCCACGACGGCGCGGGCCATCTGCTGCTCGTCCAGGGACTGCGGGTCGCGCCCGCACAGGTGGGGCAGCCGTTCCCGGGCGACGTCGGCGTCCCCGGCGGCGAGCGCGCCACCGATGGCGCGGGCCTCCCGGCCCAGCGAGGTGCCGCCGACGACGGCCCAGGTGGCGGCGGCGGTCAGGGCGATGCGGGCGGCCGCGGGCCGGGAGCGCACGGCGCGGGCGCCGAGCGCGCCGACGGCGGCGGCGCCCCCGGCGCACACCAGGGTGTGCAGGAGGCCCCGGGCGCGGTCGTCGCGCCACAGGGCGCGCTCGACGGCGGCGGCGGTTCGTCCGAAGGCGGCCACGGGGTGCCCGCGGCGCGGATCACCGAGGATCCGGTCGCCGATCAGGCCCGCCGCGGCGCCGTACGCGAAGACGCGATCGGCACGCATGGTGGCAGGTATGTCCTCACTCAGGGTCCGCGCCCTGGTTCGACGTGTCCGGCGGCGAGAGTTCCTGGCTCCCGGGGCGCACTCGGCGGAGTGCCCCGGTGACAGTGGCGGGACCGCGCCGGATTCGCACCGGACTTCCTCTCCATGCCGCCGTATTGGCTCGGGCAGTCCACCACGCACCGCGAACGCCCGTCAACTCGCCGTTGACCTGCGACGGGGTACGCGAAAACTCCCCCCGGGAGAAACCCGGAGGGAGCGTTCACACGTGGTGTCCCGCGTCCTACGAGACGATCAGGTAGATCCCGTAGCCCACGGCCACCGCGACGAGCGCGAAGCAGGCGTACGCGCCGCTGCGGGCGAGGGCGGCGCTGCCGCCCTGCTCGGTCGCGGCCTCGTGCTTGGACAGGCCCACCAGGCCCAGGGTGAACAGGGCCACGAGGGCGACGGTGGCGGAGAGGCTGACTCCGAAGACGGAGCCGAGGGCTGCCCAGTCGATCTTCATACCGCTGATTCCTCTGTCGTTCTCGGGGTCAGACCGCCGCGGCCGGGGCCGCGGGGGTCGTCGTCGCGGCCGGGATGGTGGCCTTGAGGTCGCCATCGGTCACCGCGGTGCCGGTACCGGCGGCGGCGACGGTCGGCGGCACGGTGACGGCGGCCATGGCCGTGGTGACCACACCCGGCTCCTCGGCGGCCGCCGGGGCCACGTCGTTGACGTTGTTGTGGTCGACGACCTGGCGGCGCGAGATGAACCAGATGGCGGCGCAGGAGGCGACCAGGAAGACCGCCACGGCGGCGACGCCCACGTCACCGGTACGCATGATCAGCTCGGCGCCGGCGGAGACCAGGGCGGCGGCCGGCAGGGTCAGGCCCCAGGCGATGAACATGCGGGTCGCGGTGGACCAGCGGACCACGCCGCCCCTGCGTCCCAGGCCCGCACCCATGACGGCGCCGGAGCACGCGTGGGTGGTGGAGAGGGAGAAGCCGAGGGAGGAGGAGGCCAGGATGACGCTGGCGGCCGAGGTCTGGGCGGCGAAGCCCTGCTGCGGCTGCAGGTCGGTCAGGCCGGAACCCATGGTGCGGATGATGCGCCAGCCGCCGAGGTAGGTGCCCATCGCGATGGCCATACCGGCCGAGACGATGACCCAGACCGGCGGGTTGGAGCCGGGGGCGATGGCGCCGCCGGCGACGAGCGCCAGCGTGATGATGCCCATCGTCTTCTGCGCGTCGTTGGTGCCGTGCGCGAGGGAGACGAGACCGGCCGAGGCGATCTGACCGGCGCGGTAACCCTTGGCGGAGGTCTTCTCGCCGACCTGGCCGCCGATCTTGTACGTGACCCGGGCAGCCAGCATCGAGGCCACACCGGCCACGATCGGGGCGGCGACGGCGGGGATCAGGACCTTGGTGACGACGACGTCGCCGTTGACCGCTCCCATGCCGGCGGACGCGACCGCGGCGCCGATCAGACCGCCCATGAGGGCGTGCGAGGAGCTGGACGGCAGGCCGATCAGCCAGGTGACGAGGTTCCACAGGATCGCGCCGACCAGGGCGGCGAAGATCACTTCCGGCTGGATGCCCTCTTCGTTGACGAGGCCCTTGGAGATCGTCTTGGCGACCTCCACGGACATGAACGCGCCGACGAGGTTGAGCACGGCGGACATTGCCACCGCCGTCTTGGGCTTGAGGGCGCCGGTCGAGATGGTGGTCGCCATCGCGTTGGCTGTGTCGTGGAAACCGTTCGTGAAGTCGAACACGAGAGCGGTGATGATCACGATCCCGAGGAGAAGCGTTATGTGCTCCATTTACCCAGGCTTCTGTTTGGCGTCAGTGGCTCGCCGACCGTAGGCAACCTGGGTGAACGGAAGATGAACTGGCATGGGCGGAGCGGTGTACCGGCCAGTGGCCCGATCGGAGCATTCGTCCGGATTCTCCCGTAGATAACTCGATAAATGCACGTCAAAGCGGGGTGAACGAACCCCTCCGCCCCGGCTCCGTGGCGTATACGGCCCCGTGTCGCGGGCATCGAAAGAGACCTAGATCACGCCCCCCCGGCGCAGCTTCCGCGCGGACCGCGGAACGATCTCCTCCGGTGGCCCGCCGACGCTCACGCACCGACACTGGAACGGTGCGTACCGCCACAGCGACGGCAGCGGCCGTCACCACGACGCTCCTGGGAGCCGGCGCGGCCGCCGTCGCGGCCGGCCGGTACGCCGCCGACGCGGCCCTGCGGCCCGAGCCCGGCCGCCCGCTGCCCGGCGGCGCCCGGCTCAGCGTCCACTCCACCGCCGTCGGCCGGGTCACGCTGACCCGCACCCTCGCCTCCCTGCGCCCGGGCACCTACGGCCTGACCGCACCCGGGGTGCACGCCGTCGTCGGGCCCGTGGTCACCGGCGCGGAGCACGACCCCGACGCCGTCGTGCGACGGCTCGTCGCCGTCACCCACGGCAGCCTCGACCCCGGCACCCGGGTCCGGATCACCCCCCAGGTCCACATCGGCAACCCGCGCACCGCCCTCGGGCTCGACCACGCCGACGTGGACGTCCCCGGGGAGCTCGGCGCGCTGCCCGCCTGGTTCGTGCCCGAGGACCGCGACACCTGGGTGATCACCGTGCACGGCCTCGGCGGCACCCGGGAGCACCCGATGGTGGTCATGCCGTTCCTGCACCGCAGCCGCTTCCCCGTCCTCGACCTCGCCTACCGGGGCGACCTCGGTGCCCCCGCGTCCCCGGACGGCATCGGCCACCTCGGTGAATCGGAGTGGCGCGACGTGGACGCCGCCATCCGCTACGCCCTGCGCTACGGAGCCCGGCGGGTGATCCTGCACGGCTGGTCCACCGGCGCCACCATGGCCCTGCACGCCGTCGAGCGTTCCGCGCTGGCCGACCGGATCTCCGGTCTGGTCCTCGACTCGCCCGTGCTCGACTGGCACGAAACCCTGCGCAGGCTGGCCGTGGCCCGCCGCACCCCGGCCCCCGTGGTGCCGCTCGCCGTCTGGGCCGCCGAGGGCCGCGCGGGGCTGCGCGCGGACCGCCGTCCGCCCGGCTCCGACCCGGGCGCGCTGCGCGTCCCCGTCCTGGTCTTCCACGGCCCCGACGACACGCTCGCCCCCTGGGGGCCCTCCCGCCGGCTGGCCGCCGCCCGCCCCGACCTCGTCCAGCTGCACACCGTCGACGGGGCCGAACACGGCGCGATGTGGAACGCGGACCCCGCGGCCTACGAGGAAGCCCTGCGCCGCTTCCTCACCCCATTGATGTGAAGACCGTGAGACGAAGGAGCGTCTGAGGGGATGTTGTCCGGGTCTGTCACCCGGGCGAGCAGTGGTAACGGCCGATTCCGTTTGGGCTTTCGGCCGGTGACGGGCGAGACTGCTTCCGTGACGTCCCGAAAGCCTGATGAGCAGTTGGCTCGCGACTCCAGACTCCGACTCGTCTCCCCGCGTTCGGTCGCCGCGGCCCGCAAGGCGGTGACCGACCGACGCACCCGGCCCGCCCAGCGGCCCCCGGCCGGCACGCCCGCCACGGCCGACCTCGCGAACCGGGCCCGCGCCTCGCTCGCCGACGCGGTGCGCCTGAGCCGGTGGGCCGAACTCAACCTCGGTTCCGGCGACGGGGGCAGGCCCGCACCCACCGGCGCCCTGCCGGCCGTCGACGTCGAACGCGCCGCCGGGGAACTGAACCTGACGCACGGCCAGATCCGCGTCGGCTGGGACCGCGCCCGGCTCGCCGGCCTCGTCGAGGTGCACGGCGGCCACGCCCGGCCCGGCTGGCGGCTGCGCGCCTGGGACCGCGACGACTCCGCCGTCCTGCGCGGCTGGGTCGCCCTCTTCGACGCCTGGTCGCTGGTCCACCCCGCCCCGGCCGACATCGCCCCCGAGGCCGTCGCCGAGGTCGTCGAGGCCATGCCCCAACTCCTCTCGCTGCTCCAGCTGTCGGCCGGCCCCGTGACCGTCCCCGACCTGCTCGACCTGCTCGGGCAGCGCGTCGCCGAACTGCGCGACGAGCGCTGCGAGGTCCCGTACGAGGACCCGCCGCAGGCCGCCGGGACCGGCGCCGCCGTCCCGCTCGCCCGGCTGCTGCGCTGGGCGCTCGGCGGACTCGCCGCCGTGGACGCCGTCACCCTCGGCCCCGCTCGGGCCGCGCTCACCCCCCTCGGCAGCTGGGCGGTCTGGGTCAAGCTGGAGCAGATCTGCGTCGCCGCGCAGAGCCCGGCCGGCAACATCGAGCAGTCCGCCGCCGCCATGCTGCACGGCTGCGCCCGGCTCACCCCCGGACCCGCCCGCGCCGAGTACCGGGCCTGGCTCGCCGCCCGGCCGGTCGGCCACGCCGTCAGCGAGCTGCTGCACGCCGCCCGCGGCGAGGACGCCCTGCTGCGCGGCCTCGCCTTCGAGGCGCTGCGCGTGGTCGGCGCCCCCGCCGAGCCCGAGGTGCGGGCGGCGGTACGCGAACCGGCCCTGCGCCCCTACGCCCTGCTCTGGCTCGCCGAGCACGACGGCGTCGACCCCGACGAGGCGCAGGACGTCCTCACCGCCGAGGAGTCGACCTGGCTCTGGGTGGACACCGCGGCCGCCATCGCCGACCACGGCGAGGCCGAGCTGCTGGCCCGCCACCTGGACTCGGCCGTGCGCACCACCGTGCCCCGGCTGCTCGACGAGGTCCGCGCGGTCGGCCACCCGCGCACCGTGCAGGTACTGGTCGCGCTGGCCGCGGCCCACCCCGACCCGGCCCTCGCCAAGGCGGTCCGCCGTGCCGCCTTCCAGGTCCACACGGGCGGCGGCTGACGGCCGCGCCGTGCGCGTACGCGCCGCGGGCCTCAGACCTGCGGCGCGTACGTCCCGAAGCTCCAGATGTTCCCCTCGGCGTCCCGGGCCATGTAGTCGCGGGAGCCGTAGTCCTGGTCGGTGGGCTCCATCAGGATCTCCGCCCCGTGCTCGGCGGCCCGCCGGTGATGGCCGTCCACGTCGTCGACGAGGACGTAGACCCCCGTGGGGCCGGCGCCCTCCATGGCCTTGTCGAACACCCCGCCCCTGCCCTTGCTGCCCAGCATCACGACACCGTTGCCGTACGCCAGCTCCGCGTGCAGCACGGAGCCGTCCTCACCCTCGTACACCGCGACCTGGCTGAACCCGAAGGCTTCGGTCAGCAGCCTGATGGCCGCCTTGGCGTCCCGGTAGACCAGCGTGGGACAGATGGACGGAACGCCTGCCATGACGATCACTCCCTCTCGTGACGGTGACGCGCGTCACACCAGCATGGCAGGAGGGACCGACAGTCAGCGGAAGGTGTTGCACTGGGCCATGTCGCCCGTGCGGTAGCCCTGGTAGAACCACTGCTGACGCTGCTCGGCCGAGCCGTGCGTCCAGGACTCCGGGGTCACCCGGCCCTGGAACCTCTCCTGGATCCGGTCGTCGCCGACCGCCGCCGCCGCGTCGAGCCCGTCCCTGATGTCCTGGTCGGTCAGGCTGGTGATCAGCGGCCGGCCGGTGGACTCGTCCGGGGTCCTCGTCGCGTTGTGCGACCACACCCCGGCGTAGCAGTCGGCCTGGAGCTCCACCTTGACCGCGTTGCTGTTGGCGCCCTGCTGCCCGTCCTGCGCCCGCTGGAGCGTGCCCATCAGGTTCTGGATGTGGTGCCCGTACTCGTGGGCCACGACGTAGGCCTGGGCGAAGGGGCCGCCGCTCGCGCCGAACTTCGTCCGCAGCTCGTCGAAGAAGCCCAGGTCCAGATAGACCTGGCGGTCCGCGGGGCAGTAGAAGGGGCCGACCGCCGAGGTGGCCGCCCCGCAGGCGGTGTTCACCCGGCCGGTGAAGAACACCGTCGACGCCGGGGCGTACCGGCCGCCGCGCCTGGTGAACTCCTGCTTCCAGAAGTCCTGGGTGCTGTTGACCACCGCGACCAGCCGGCAGTCCTCGCGCGCGTTGGCGTCACGCCCCGTCCTGCACGTCTGCTGCACCTGACCGAGCGAGGACACGGCCGGCGCCGGCTCCTGGTCCCCCGAGGACAGCCCCAGCTGTTCCGGGCCCACTCCGAAGAGCAGCCCGAGGACCAGCGCGATCAAGCCGACGATGCCGCCGCCGACCGTGGCCCGCCCGCCGGGGATGCGGCTGCCGCGCACATCCTTGACCTCGGAGGTGTCCAGATCGGCGTTGTCGTCGAACTGCATCCCGCACCGCCCTCGCGATCCACGTGCCGCCCTGCGGCGAGCACCGACCCGTTCATCCTCGTACGTGCCCCCGCCCGCCGGTGCGATCGCTGGGCCGAACGGGGGACGCGGCGGCCGGGCCGGCGGCCCGGAAACCAGTTGCACACCCCCGGTAGAATGACTCCCATGGCAAATCTCCTCGCGGATTAGCGGCGTCGAAGCATCGCGTCCTGCCCCCCTTCCGCCGTCCCGACCCGCCCTGGAGTATTTCCGTGATCACCGCCACCGGCATCGAGCTGCGCGCCGGCGCCCGCGTCCTCATCGAGTCCGCTTCCTTCCGCATCGCCAAGGGCGACCGCATCGGCCTGGTCGGCCGCAACGGAGCGGGTAAGACCACCCTCACCAAGTGCCTCGCGGGCGAGGGGCAGCCCGCCGGCGGCTCCATCACCCGGTCGGGTGAGGTCGGCTACCTCCCGCAGGACCCCCGCACCGGTGACCTCGACGTCCTGGCCCGCGACCGGATCCTGTCCGCGCGCGGTCTCGACGTACTGATCAAGAAGATGCGCATGAACGAGGAGCGCATCGCCACCGGCTCCGGCGCCACCCGCGAGAAGGCGCTCAAGCAGTACGAGCGCCAGGAGACCGAGTTCCTCACCAAGGGCGGGTACGCCGCCGAGTCCGAGGCCGCGACCATCTCGGCCGCCCTCAGCCTCCCGGACCGGGTCCTCGGCCAGCCGCTGCACACCCTCTCCGGAGGCCAGCGCCGCCGCGTCGAGCTCGCCCGGATCCTCTTCTCGGACGCCGACACCCTGCTCCTGGACGAGCCCACGAACCACCTCGACGCCGACTCCATCGTCTGGCTGCGCGACTACCTCAAGAACTACCGCGGCGGCTTCGTCGTGATCTCCCACGACGTCGACCTCGTCGAGACCGTCGTCAACAAGGTCTTCTACCTCGACGCCAACCGCTCGGTCATCGACATCTACAACATGGGCTGGAAGCTCTACCAGCAGCAGCGCGAGGCCGACGAGAAGCGCCGCAAGCGCGAGCGCCAGAACGCGGAGAAGAAGGCCGCGGCCCTGAACTCGCAGGCCGACAAGATGCGCGCCAAGGCGACCAAGACCGTGGCCGCGCAGAACATGGCCAAGCGCGCCGAGCGCCTGCTGTCCGGCCTGGAGGCCGTGCGCGTCTCCGACAAGGTCGCCAAGCTGCGCTTCCCGGACCCGGCACCCTGCGGGAAGACCCCGCTGACGGCCGAGGGCCTGTCGAAGTCGTACGGCTCCCTGGAGATCTTCACCGACGTCGACCTGGCCATCGACAAGGGTTCCCGCGTCGTGATCCTGGGCCTCAACGGCGCCGGCAAGACCACGCTGCTGCGGCTCCTCGCGGGCGCCGAGAAGCCCGACACCGGCGAGGTCACCCCGGGACACGGCCTCAAGCTCGGCTACTACGCCCAGGAGCACGAGACCCTCGACCCGGAGCGCACGGTCCTGGAGAACATGCGCTCCGCGGCGCCCGACCTGGACCTGGTCGACGTCCGCAAGACTCTCGGCTCCTTCCTCTTCTCCGGCGACGACGTGGACAAGCCCGCGGGCGTGCTCTCCGGCGGCGAGAAGACCCGTCTGGCCCTGGCCACCCTGGTCGTCTCCTCGGCGAACGTGCTGCTGCTCGACGAGCCCACCAACAACCTCGACCCGGCCAGCCGCGAGGAGATCCTGGGCGCGCTGCGCACCTACAAGGGCGCGGTCATCCTCGTCACGCACGACGAGGGCGCCGTCGAGGCGCTGGAGCCGGAGCGGATCATCCTGCTCCCGGACGGCGTCGAGGACCTGTGGGGCCCGGACTACCGGGACCTGGTGGCCCTGGCCTGACCTCGGGCGGGCTCCCACCCCGTCCACGCGGTCTGATCCAGTTCCTTATGGATCATTCGGCTCAGAGGTGATCCATCATCTGAGTGAGACGGTCTGGTACCGGCCTACGACGTACGACGGCCCCGGTCGCACCCGGCAAGGTGTGTGACCGGGGCCGTCGGTCTTCCGGCGCCGCGCCCCTGACCTGGAGATTCCCGGTGAGGGCGAAGAAGTGTGACGGAAGTCATGCGCCGGAGGGGGAGATTCCGTTCTGCTCGGGTGTCCACCCCTCGGGGAATGCCGTCGTACCGACCTTGCGGAATGGGTGGCCAGGAAGCCGGGGAGGGGTGATCATGAGAAGTCCAGAGCGCACTTCCCATGAGGAGGCACGGGTGGCCGAGACTCTGAAGAAGGGCAGCCGGGTGACCGGCGCCGCGCGCGACAAGCTCGCGGCAGACCTGAAGAAGAAGTACGACTCCGGTGCGAGTATCCGGGCGCTGGCCGAAGAGACCGGCCGGTCCTACGGATTCGTCCACCGGATGCTCAGCGAGTCCGGGGTATCGCTGCGCGGCCGCGGTGGCGCGACGCGCGGCAAGAAGGCGGCTACGGCCTGACCTGACCCCGGTCCCATCGGTTCGAAGCAGTTCCGGTAGCTCCGGCAGTTCCAATGGTTCCAACGGTCCGGATGTACCTTCGGTGACCCCCGGTCGGCCTTGTGACCGACTGGGTGGTTACTGTGCAGTCACTTAGGCCGGGAACGCGGCCGACCGCACATCGGAGGCATTCGGATGGCTCTGCTCGACAAGGACGGCGTACGACTCACCGTCGACGACACCCTCGCCACGGTGACACTGACCAATCCGGCCAAGCGAAATGCCCAATCCCCCGCGCTCTGGCGGGCTTTGGCGGAGGCCGGACGGTTGTTGCCGGGCACTGTCCGGGTCGTCGTGCTGCGCGGCGAGGGCAAGTCCTTCTCCGCCGGACTCGACCGTCAGGCCTTCACCCCCGAAGGTTTCGAGGGCGAGCCGTCCTTCATCGATCTGGCACGTGGTTCGGACGAACTGCTCGACTCCACCATCGCCGAGTACCAGGAGGCGTTCACCTGGTGGCGCCGCAATGACATCGTCTCCGTCGCCGCCGTACAGGGGCATGCGATCGGCGCCGGCTTCCAGCTCGCGCTCGCGTGCGACCTGCGCGTGGTCGCGGACGACGTGCAGTTCGCCATGCGCGAGACCAGCCTGGGCCTGGTCCCCGACCTCGCCGGCACCCAGCCGCTGACCTCGCTGGTCGGCTACGCCCGTGCGCTCGAAATCTGCGCCACGGGCCGCTTCGTCCACGCCGAGGAGGCGGAGCGGGTCGGCCTCGCCAACCTCGTGGTCCCCGCGGACGAGCTCGACGCCGCCGTCCAGGACCTCGCCACGGCCCTGCTCGCCCCGCCGCGGGACGCCGTCATCGAGACCAAGGCCCTGCTGCGGGACGCACAGTCACGCCCGTACGACGACCAGCGCACCGCCGAGCGCGCCGCCCAGGCCCGCCGCCTGCGCGACCTGGCGGGCCTCTCGGACTGACGCCGCCGCCCGGAGTCGCCCCGGCCCCCGTGCCGTCCGCGCGCACCCGGACGGGATTCATCCGGGTGCGCGGCCCTGGGGGCGCCGTCCGGGCCGCGCGCTTACGGTGGTCGGGAGTCGTTCCTTCGAGGCACCTCATTCCCAGGGAGATGCGATGACCGAATCCGCATCAGGCAGCTCCGGCAAGGAACCCGGCGAGCGGGGCCGTACGACCATCGCCGACGGAGTGGTCGAGAAGATCGCCGGGCTGGCCGCCCGCGAGGTGCCCGGCGTGCACGCCCTCGGCAGCGGCAGCGGCCTGTCCCGCACGTTCGGCGCGGTCCGCGAACGCGTCCCCGGCGGGGCCAAGGCCGCCGTCAGCCGCGGGGTCAAGGCGGAGGTCGGCGAGGTCCAGACCGCCCTCGACCTGGAGATCGTCGTCGACTACGGCGTGGCGATCCGCCAGGTCGCCCGGGAGGTCCGTGAGAACGTCATCTCGGCGGTCGAGCGGATGACCGGGCTGGAGGTGGTCGAGGTCAACATCGCCGTCAGCGACGTCAAACTGCCCGACGAGCCCGACGAGGAGCCCGAGAGCCGTCTCCAGTAGCCGAGAGGAGCCGTAATGACGATGGCGGTCGCCGGCCTGTTCGCCGGCATGGCCCTGGGGTTCGCCGGATACTTCGGCGGTTTCGGAGCCTTCCTGCTGGTGGCGGCCCTCGGCGCGGTCGGTTTCGTCGCCGGGCGCTTCCTCGACGGGGACCTGGAGCCCGGGGACCTGTTCCGCCGCCGCGACGACCGGCGCGGGTGAGGCGCCCATGAGTGAGCCGCCGAGCGGTACGGCCGCCAGGCCGCCGGGCGCTCAGGCCCGGGCCACCCCGTCCCGGGTGGCCCCCGCCGACCGGGGATCCCTCCGGATCGCGGACGGGGTCGTCGCCAAGATCGCCGCGCAGGCCGCCCGGGAGGCGCTCCCGGCCCCCTCGGGCGCACCTCCGCACGCCACCGTCACCGTGCACCACGACATCGCCCGGGTCCGGGTCAGCCTGGAGCTCGACTACCCCGGCGACCTCGCGGCCCAGTGCGCGGCCGTACGGCGCCGGGTCACCCGGCGCGTCGAGGAGTGCGCGGAGATGTCCGTCCCCGAGGTCGACATCGACATCGAGCACCTGCACTCCACGCAGACCCGGCTCGCCGCCGGGCGCGACCGGCGGCTGCGGTGACCGCCCCGGCCCCCCGGTTCCGGTCCGCCCGGCGCATCCCGGCCGCCCTCACCGCGCTCGTCGTGCTCGGGGTCGCGGCCCTCTTCCTCTACGACCTGGCCGCCGTACGGACCCACCGCCCCGGCATGCGCTGGCGCCACGAGCTCGCCGTCCGCCTCGGCCGGCTCACCCCCGCGGACCTGGCCGTCCAGCTGACCGGCGCGGCCCTCGCCGTGGCCGGGGCGCTGCTCCTGTTCCTCGCGTGCACCCCCGGCCTGCGGCGGATCCTGCCGATGCACACCCCCGGCGAGACCGCCGGGGTGCGGGCCGGGCTCGGCCGCAGGGACGCCGCGCAGGTGCTGCGCGACCGGGCCATGGAGGTCCCCGGGGTGCGGTCGGTACGGGTCAAGGTCGGCCGCTCCCACGCCGTGGTGCGGGCCACCTCGCACTTCCGCGAGCTGGACGACGTACGGGCCGACCTGGACGAGGTGCTCGCCGTCGCCATCGGCGAACTGGGCCTCGCGCACCCGCCGAGCCCGCGCGTACGGGTCAGGAGGTGAGCGGGAGATGCTCGGGAAGGTGAACCGGATCCTGCTGGCGGTGGCCGGAGCGGTCCTGCTGGCCGCGGGGGCCGTCCTGCTCACCGGCGTACGGCCGCTGCACGGCCGGCACGCCCCGCTGCTCACCGCGCAGGACCGGGCCCGGTACGGACACGCCGAGGGCTGGTGGTGGTGGGCGGTGGCCGCCGGTCTCGCGGTGTGCGTCCTGCTGGCGCTGTGGTGGCTGCTGTCCCAGCTGCGGCGGGCACGGCTGGCGGCCGTCGAGGTCGACACCGGGGACGGGGCCTTCGCCGTGCTGCGGGGGCGCGCCCTGGAGGAGGCCGTCGCCGCGGAGGCCGGCGCCCTCGACGGCGTGGCCCGCTGCAAGGCCTCGCTGCGGGGCCGGCGCGGGTCGCCCGCCCTGCGGGTCGCCATCGAACTGGAACCCCACGCCGTGCCCGCGGACACGCTGTCGGCCCTCGCGGGCCCGGTCCTCACCCACGCCCGTACCTCGGCGGCCCTCCCCGGACTCCCGGCGGAGGCCCGCCTCAAGGTGACCTCCCACCGGGCGCAGCGGGTGGTGTAGCCCCCGGGGAACCGGCCCGGGGGCCGACGGGTCAGAAGCCGTGCCGGGCGCCGCCGTCCACCGGGAGCATCACACCCGTCAGGTACGAGGCGGCGGGGGAGAGCAGGAACGCGGCCGTGCGGCCGAACTCCTCAGCGGTCCCGTACCGGCGCAGCGGGATCCGGGCCTCGTTCCCGGCGCGGGCCGCCTGCGCGTCGCCGGACAGCGCGTCGAGCTCGCGCACCCGGTCGGTGTCGATCCGGGCCGGGAGCAGGCCGACGACGCGGATCCCGCGCGGGCCCAGATCCGCTGACAGGGACTTGGCGAAGCCCGCCAGGCCCGGCCGCAGGCCGTTGGAGATGGTCAGCCCGGGGATCGGCTCGTGCACCGAACCGGACAGGACGAAGCCGATGACCCCGCCCTCTCCGAGCTCGGCGGCGGCCGCGCGGGCGAGGCGGACCGCCCCCAGGAAGACCGCGTCGAAGGCGGCCGACCACTGCTCGTCGGTGTTGTCGGCGGCGAGGCCGGGCGGCGGGCCGCCGACGCTGACGAGGATCCCGTCGAAGCGGCCGAAGTGCTCGCGGGCTGCGGCGATGAGCCGGCCGGGCGCCCCGGGGTCGGCGTTGTCGGCGGCCACGCCGACCGCGTCGGGGCCCAGTTCGGCCGCGGCGTCGGCCGCCCGCTTCGCGTCCCGGCCCGTCAGGACGACCTTCGCGCCGTCGGCGACCAGTTCGCGGGCGGAGGCGAAACCGAGGCCGCGGGTCGCGCCGGTGACTACGTAGACACGGTCTTTCAGTCCAAGATCCATGCCGACACGCTACGCGGTCGCGGGCTCGGCCTCCACGGCCGCCGCCTTGGCCGCCTCCTCCTCGCGGTCGCGCTTCTCCCGCCGTACGAGCACCAGCCAGCCCACCGGCACCGCGGAGGCGAACAGCCACCACTGCACCGCGTACGCCATGTGCGCCCCGATCGAGTCGTGGTCGGGTTCGGCGATGATCTCGGGGCCGTCCCCCCGGGGGGCCGGAGCGGTGAGCTCCATGTAGCCGCCGAGCACGGGCCGGCCCAGGTACTCCGCCTGCTGCGCGCTGTTGATCAGCATCACCTGGCGGTCCGGCAGGCCCTTGCGGTCCTTGATGCCGCTGCCGCCGCTCGTCTCGTCGGCCTTCAGCCGGCCGGTGACGGTGACCTCGCCCGAGGGGGCGGCCGGCACCGGCGGATAGGCGCGGGGGTCGTCGCCGCCGGGCACCCAGCCGCGGTCGACCAGGACCACCCGGCCGTCGCCGAGGACGAGCGGGGTCACGACGTGGAAGCCGACCTTGTCGTCGTTGGAGGTCCGCATGCGTACGGCCACCTCGTGCGCGGTGTCGTACGTGCCGGTCGCTGTGACGGCCCGCCAGACGTCCGGGCGGGGGACCTCGTGCCCGGGGGAGGTGACCTCCGCCACGGGGACCGGCTTCGCCGCCAGGTTCGCGGAGATCAGCTCGTTCTGCGCGACCCGGTGCACATGGCGGTGGTACTGCCAGAACCCGAGCTTGATCATCACGGGGATGAGGACGAGGGCGACGAGGGTGAGGCACACCCACTGCCGGGTCAGCACAAAGCGGTACACGCCGACGACGTTACCCCCAGCGCGGAAGACCCCGGCGGCCGGGTGGCCGTCCGGGGTCGGGAGGAAGAACGGGGGGATGGGGGTGCGGGTGTGTCAGACGCGGTCGACGATGCCCACCTTCCCCTCCGCGCGGGCGCAGTGCGCCCCGCAGAACCACTGGCCCTCGACCTCGACGCCCTGTCCGATGATCTGGACCCGGCAGTGCTCGCAGACGGGCGCCATGCGGTGGATGGCGCAGGAGAAGCAGTCGAAGACGTGCACCGCGCCCTGCGCGTGCACTTCGAAGGACATGCCGTAATCGTTTCCGCAGACCTCACAACGTGCCATGCGCCGAATGCTGCGCACGGCGGAGGACCGGAACAAGATCCAGCGGGGTGAGTCGCCGCGCCTGCACCCACCCGGCGCAACGCCCCCGCTCGGGACTCCGCTCGGGACTCCGCTCGGACTCCGCTCAGGAGTCCGCCGGGGACTCCGCCTCCGCCACGTCCCGCAGCAGCTGGGTGAAGGCCGCCTCGTCGACGACGGGGGTCCCGAAGGCCTTCGCCTTCACCGTCTTCGAGGTCGCCGAGTCGGGGTCGTTCGTCACCAGCAGGCTCGTGAGCCGCGACACACTCGTGGCGACGTGCAGGCCCGCCTCGACCGCCCGGTCCTCCAGCAGTTCCCGCTCCACCGACGTGTCGCCGGAGAAGGCGATCCGCATCCCCTGTTTCAGCGGCTTGCCGTCCTCGTAGCGCCCCGGGTTGGGGTACGGGCACGGCGGCCGCTTGCGCGAGGGCCGCCAGCTGCTGTTGCCGTACGAGGACTGGTAGCCCACCCGCGGGGTGGCGGCCGAGTCCGACCACTCCGTCAGCGGCCGGCACTCCAGCAGCGGAAGCCGTACGCCGGTGCGCGCGGCCGCGTGCAGGGAAGGGCGGAACGCCTCGGCGAGCACCCGGGCGTCGTCGAGCGCGTGGTGGGCACGCTGCTGGACCACGCCGAAGTGCGCCGCCAGCGACTCCAGCTTGTGGTTGGGCAGGGGGAGGTTCAGCTCCTTCGACAGGGCGATCGTGCACAGCCGCTGGCGCACCGGGGCGGTCACCTCGGCACGGGCGTACTCCCGGGCGATCATCTGCCAGTCGAAGATGGCGTTGTGGGCCACCAGCACCCGGTCCGCGAGCCGCTCCGCGAACTCCCCGGAGACGTCCTTGAAGAGCGGGGCGTCGGCGAGCATCGCGCTCGTCAGACCGTGGATCCACACCGGCCCGGGATCGCGCTGCGGGTTGACCAGGGTGTACCAGTGGTCCTCGACGTTGCCCTGCGCGTCGAGCCGGTAGACGGCGGCGGAGACTATCCGGTCGTCGCGAGCGAGCCCGGTGGTCTCCACGTCGACGACCGCGTACCCCTTGGGGTACGCGGTCGGCCACGTCGTCTCTGCGGTCGTACGGTCGGCGAGCATGGTCACAGAGGATATCGGCCCCGACTGACAGCCGTGGCCGCGCTGTCCGCCCGGCCCAGCTCCGCCAACAGGTCGTCGGCGCCCGCCCGGGCGAACTCGCCTGAGACGTCGGCAGGTCCGGGGAACAGCCGGTACGCCGTCCCCGAAGCCCCCGCCGGGGCCGCACCCGCGTGCACCGTCGCCAGGAACACCCGCCTGCCCGCCGCCACTTCGGCGGCCTCCGCGTCGGCGTCCGCCGACGCGCGCCGCTCCTGCGGAGGCTCCAGGGCCGAGACCCGGGCGGCGAAGGCGGCCGCCGGCTCGCCGTCCCCGGCCCGGTACAGCCACAGCTCGCCGGGCAGTGCCGGATCGGCGGCCCGGCGTACGACGGCCACCTCGCGGGAGCGTGCCGCGGCCCGCCACACCGCCAGGTCCCACATGCTCGTACGCACACCGGAGCCGAAGTGCTCCCACACGTCGCGGGCCACGCGGCCCAGCCGGTCCCCGTGCGAGGCCACGCTCTGGAACCCGCCCGACGGGGGCAGGTGGACGTCCGCCCACAGCGCCCGGCGCGAGGACAGGTCCACCACCATCGGCATGCAGACCCGCGACTGCCCGGCCAGGTCGAAGCGCCGGCGGACGGTGCGCGGGTCGTACGAGGAGTCGCGCGGGCGGTCCGCCGGCAGGGCCATGAAACCGGCGAAGGCGTCCGGCAGCTCGTCGAAGGGCACGTTGTTGTAGCTGAAGACCATCGGGACGGCGAACGCGTCCCCGCTCGACGCGAGCGCGGCCAGGTCCAGGTCCACGTACTCCGTGGCGCCGTCCGGAGCGGGCGCCGAGGTCAGGTCGCCCGAATGGATGGCGGCCCCGCGCGGCCCGTGCCGCAGGGTGGTGTAGTCGCACACACCCGTGAACCGCCACTCGGCGTCGAAGAAGGCGACGGACAGGTCCAGGTCGGTGATGTCGCCCGCGGGCTCCGTCCAGTGCAGGAACAGCCGCAGCACCTCGCCCGCGGGCAGGAGCTGCGTACTTCCCCGGGGCACGGCCACCAGCGCCCTCGCGGCGGTGCGCTCGCCGAACGGCACGGTCAGGTCCGCGAGCCCCGAGTCGAGGACGGCCAGTTCGTACGGTTCCCCCTCGGCCGCCGCGAACCGGCGCAGCACCTCGCCCTCCAGCCGGGCCACGACCTCCCCGGCGAGCGGCGCGGGCAGCGGGGCCCGCTCCTCGCGGGCCACCTGGGCGCGGGCGACCTGGCCGCCGGGGAAGAACACCCGGCGCCCGCCCCTGCGGTCCTCGGTTCGGGACCGCAGCGCGCCGAGCGCGGACAGCAGCGGGCCCGCGCCGACGGCGGGCAGGGCGCGTTCCAGTGCCTTCTCCAGCTCGGGGACGAGCTTCTCGCCCGGGTGCAGGCGCAGCAGATGGTCGAGGCGGCGTACGAGTTCCCCCGGGCGCTCCCCGGCCAGAGCGGCGGCCGTCCCCGCGTCCCCGTCGGCGAGGGCCTCCTCCATCCGGCCGGCCCAGGTGGCGGGGCGGATCCGGTCCCCGTCCACGCGGACGGCCTCCGGGTGCGCGGCGGCCGTCTCCAGCAGCGCCGTACCGAACGGGGTGGCGGCCGACACGGTGGTGCCCCGCAGCACGGCGAAGGCCAGCGCGGCCCGCGGGTGCCGGGCGTGCCGCTCGAAGGGGTGCAGACGCTCCGCGGCCCGCTTCCAGGCGACGGGGTGCCGCAGCAGGTCCTCGACCAGGTACTGGGTGTTCAACCCGTCGAGCACCGCGAGCAGTTCCCGGCGCAGCGGCCGCCCGATGTTCGCGAACCGGGGCAGCGGCAGCAGGCCCGCATCCCCGCCCGAGACCACCGCGAGCAGCCGCAGCACGTCGGTGGCGGTGGTGAGCCGGGCGGCGAGCAGCGCCCGCGCCGCGTCCTCGGTCCGGCTCCCGCCCAGCAGCCCGCCGAGGACCAGCGCCTTCGTCTCCCGTACGGGGATCTCCTCGGGGAGCCAGCCGAGGCCGGCCGGGGCGGAGGGGATCAGCAGGGCCAGGTCGCCTCGCTCCTCGGGGGAGAGCGGGGTCTGCCGGGCGAGCAGCGAGGCGACCACGCGGCCGCAGTCGCCCGCCGGATCGGTGCCGAGGCGCAGCAGCCGCAGCGGGCCCGCCGGCGGGTTCGCGGCCTTGCGGCGCGGCCGCGTGGCACGCACGTCCCGGTCCGGGCGCAGGAAGGGGTCGGCGGGGTCGACGCGGCGGTTGCAGACGGGGCAGCCGGTGTAGTCGGCGCCGTCCCAGCAGGTGCGGCACACGAGGTGGGCGCAGGGCGCGACGGGGTGGACCGATTCGTGCTCGCCGCAGAGCACGCACGGCTGCCCCGGATCCTGGAGCAGCAGGGCGAGGACCCGGCCGACGTACCAGCGCTCGGTGTCGTGCGGCACGGAGAAGGGGAAGCGGCGGAAGAGCGGCCTGTGCACCCGGTCGGCGCCCATCCGGGCGTCCACCAGCGCGAGCAGCCGCAGCCGCTCCTCGGCGAGATCGGGCGGCGCGAGTGCCGACAGGGCCGCGTGCAGCTCCGCGGTCAGCGCGTGGCCGCGCTCCAGGAGTTCGCCCTCCAGGGGCCGGACCCCGTCGCGGCCGGGCAGCGGAGCGGCGGCCGGCGGCCGGCCGACGTACACGGTGCCGAGCCGGCGCAGCAGGACGGACTCGATGGCAGACACTGGTGGATCCCCCTCGGACATGGCGAAGCGGGGGCGGAGAGTGGGCGCGCGGGATCTTCAGTAGAGGTGAGAAGGATGCACGCCGGGGAGCCGCCCCCGCGCGTCCGATCCCACCACGGTTGCGCGCGCCGCGGCAAACCGATTAGCCGCGCGGTGGCAGCAGGGTCGAGGTCAGGGCCTGTACGGAGAGCAGGAACAGCCGCTCCGGATCCGCCGGGCGGGCCAGGGCGCGGGCGAGCGCGGGGTCGTGCGGAGCCGTGGCCGGATCCCACAGCTCGCTCTCGGCGGGGGACTGGGCGGGGGAGCGCTCGCGATTGCGCTCCACGAGAAGGAAACCGACGATCTGGAACTGGATCGCGCGCACCACGTCGGCCGCCCGCGCCCCGCGCAGCCCCGCGACGTGCACCTCGTGGACCAGCGCCTGCTGCGCCGGCAGGAACATCCGCTCCGTCAGGCCGCGTTCGTGGACCATCGCGATCAGGTGCGGTCGCGCGCGCAGTTCGCGGCGCAGGATCCGGGCCACCGACAGGATCCGCTCGGCCGGGCCCGGGCCGGTCGGCCTGATCGCGCCCATCTCCTGCACGGTGCGCTCCACGAGGGCGTCCAGCAGCTGCTCCCGGTTGCCGACGTGCCAGTAGATGGAGGTCACCGCGGTGTCCAGCTCGGCGGCCAGCTTGCGCATGGTGAGGGCGGCCGGACCGTGCTGCTTGACCAGGGACGCGGCGGCGTCCAGTACCTCGTCTCGGGTCAGCGCGCTTCTGGCCATGGATCCGGTCCGCCAATCTGTCGCATCGTCAAGAACTGGCACAGCGTCAGTTCTCTGCGTGCAGGGGTCTTTACCCTTCATCGGCGCCGGTGTAACTGTGTTACAGAACCGACTCCCGCTCAAGACGAGGGTGGTGCGTGAACATGGCACGCGTACGGTACGGAGCGCGAACCGAGGCAGAGATCGCGGCGTCGCGCGAGAAGAGTTCCAAGCTCCCCGACATCTGGTCCACCGGAGTGGTGGCCGTCTGGGAGACCGACCCGGACGTGGTGGCGGCGGTCCTCCCGCCCCCGCTCAAGCCCGCCGAACGGCCCCTCGTACGGGCCAACATCAGCAAGGTCGACCTGCCCGGCTACCCCCTAGGCGCCGGCTCGGTGGCCGTCGCCGCCCAGCACGGCGGGGTCGAGGGCTGGTACCCGCTCGTCATGCCCATGAGCATGGAGCGCGCCCTGACCGGCGGCCGCGAGGTCTTCGGCGAACCCAAGAAGCTGGGCGAGATCACCGTCGACCGCGACGGCCTCGTCGTACGGGCCTCCCTCGCCCGGCACGGCATCGCCTTCGTGGAAGTACGCGGCGCCGTCGACCGCGAGCTGCCACTGCCCGAGCCCACGCAGAAGGTCGACTTCTACTTCAAGTTCCTGCCCGCGGTGGACGGCTCCGGATTCGACGTCGACCCGGTGCTCGTGCACTGCACCCGCAACGAGAAGGTCCGCAAGCTGGAGCACATCACCGGTGACGTGGTGCTCCGCGAGTCGATGTACGACCCGGTCGCCGACCTCCCGGTGCGCCGCGTCGTCGAGATCACCATCGGCGAGAAGACCACCGACCAGCAGGGCAGGGTCGTCGAACGGGTCAGCGCCCAGGCCCTGCTCCCCTACATCCACCAGCGCTACGACGACCCGATGCAGATCCTGGACGCACCCCCGTCGGGAAGCACGGAAGGCGGTGCCTGAGATGCGACTCGAACCAGGACAGGTGGCCGTGGTCACCGGCGCCGCGAGCGGCATCGGCCTCGCGATGGCCCGCCGCTTCGCCGCCGAGGGCCTGAAGGTGGTCCTCGCCGACGTGGAGGAGGGCGCCCTGAACAAGGCCGCCGCGGAGCTGACGGCCGGCGGGGCGGACGTCCTCGCGCGGACCGTGGACGTCAGCGACCGCGACTCCGTCGTCTCCCTCGCCGACGCCGTGTACGACGCCTTCGGCGCCGTGCACGTGCTGTGCAACAACGCGGGCGTCGGCTCCGGCGCCGAGGGCCGGATGTGGCAGCACGAGCCCAACGACTGGAAGTGGGCCTTCTCCGTCAACGTCTGGGGCGTCTTCCACGGCATCCAGGCCTTCGTCCCCCGCATGATCGAGGGCGGCGCCCCCGGCCACGTCGTCAACACCTCCTCCGGCGACGGCGGCATCGCCCCGCTGCCCACCGCCTCCGTGTACGCGGTCACCAAGGCGGCCGTGGTGACGATGACCGAGTCCCTCTACGCCCACCTCAAGGCCGAGGGCGCGGCCGTCGGCGCCTCCGTCCTCTTCCCCGGACCGCACATGCTGCGCACGGGACTGTGGGAGTCGCACCGCAACCGGCCCGAGCGCTACGCGAAAGAGCGGCCGCGCAAGTCCCCGTACCGCAGCCTCGACCAGTACGAGGCAGCCATGCGGCAGGCCGGGCACGAGGTGCACTTCACCCCCGTCGAGGAGGTCGCTGAGCACGTCGTCGACGGCATCCGCGCCGACCGCTTCTGGATGCTCCCGGCCAGCGAGCACAGCGACCGGCAGATCCGCGCCCGGTCGCAGTCGATGCTCGACCGCGCCAACCCCGCCTACCTGGAAAGCTTCATCCTCGACTGAGGGGCGTTTCGCGTGAGTGACACACCGTACGAAGACCCGTACCTGATCATCTCCTCCGACTGCCACGCCGGACTGCCGACCGAGCAGTACCGCCCCTACCTCGACTCCCGGTTCCACCCGCAGTTCGACGAGTTCCTGAGCCAGCGCGACGCCCGCCGCGAGGAGGCCACCCGCCTCGGCGTGCGCAACGAGGCCTTCGCCGAGAAGTGGTTCCATGACCACGAGGAGGGACTCAAGGGCGGCTGGGACACGGCGCAGCGGCTGAAGGAACTCGACGGCGACGGCGTGGCCGCCGAGGTCGTCTTCCCCGACGCGGACGCCGTCGACAGCCAGACCGCGGCCCCCTTCGGTGTGGGCCTCGGCCTCTCCGGAGACCAGGACCCCGAACTGGGCATGGCGGGCGCGCAGGCGCACAACCGCTGGCTCGCCGAGTTCGTCTCGCAGACCCCCGAACGCCACTGCGGGGTCGCCCTGCTCCCCATCACCGGCGAGCCGGACAAGGTCGTCGCCGAGATCCACCGGGCCAAGGAGTCCGGGCTCGGCGCGCTGATGATCCCCTCCATGTGGGTGGACAAGGCGCCCTACCACGACCGCCGCTACGACCCGGTCTGGGCGGCCGCTGCCGAGACGGCGATGCCGATCGTGACCCACTCGGGGGCCGCGCCCCGCCACGAGTACGGCGACCACCTGGGCATCTACGTCTCCGAGGTCACCTGGTGGCCGTCGCGCCCGCTGTGGTTCCTGCTGTGGTCAGGGGTCTTCGAGCGGCACCCGGGCCTGAAGTTCGGCGTGGCCGAGTCGGGGTGCTGGTGGCTGCCCAACCAGCTCTGGTTCATGGACCGCCTCTACCTCGGGGCCCACGGCGGCAAGAAGCTCTCCCCCTTCGCGGAGCTGAAGCGGCCGCCGAGCGAGTACCTCGACCGCCAGGTCTTCATCTGCGCGACGAACACCAAGCGCCGCGAACTCGCCCAGCGCTACGAGATCGGCGTCGACAACATCCTGTGGGGCTCGGACTTCCCGCACCCCGAGGGCACCTGGCCGGACACCCGGAACTGGCTGAGGAAGACCTTCCACGACATCCCGGTGGCCGAGACCCGCCGGATGCTCGGCCTGGCGGCGGCCGAGGTCTTCGGCTTCGACACCGGCAGGCTCGCCCCGATCGCCCGCCGGATCGGCCCCACGCCGGCCGAGCTGGGCCAGTCGCCCGACCAGGCGTCGGTGGAGGCCTCCTGGGCCCGCTCCCGCGAGGTGGGCCGGCACTGGCTGACGGAGAACGACTTCCCCGTGCTGGGGGTGGAGTCGTGACCTCGGAGGACCGCTACACGGTCATCTCGGCCGACTGCCACGCGGGCGCCGACCTGCTGGACTACAAGCCGTACCTGGAGAAGCGCTACCACGACGAGTTCGACGCCTGGGCCGCCACGTACGTCAACCCGTACGAGGACCTCCTCGCGGACACCGCGGACCGCAACTGGAACTCGGCGCGCCGCCTCGCCGAACTGGAGGCGGACGGCATCGTCGCGGAAGTCCTCTTCCCGAACACGATCCCGCCGTTCTTCCCCAAGGCCTCCCTGATGGCCCAGCCGCCGACGGCCGCGGAGTACGCGATGCGCTGGGCGGGACTCCAGGCCCACAACCGCTGGCTGGCCGACTTCTGCGCCGAGGCGCCGGGGCGGCGGGCCGGCGTGGTGCAGATCCTGCTCAACGACGTGGACGCGGCGGTCGCGGAGATCCGCCGCACCCGCGAGGCCGGGCTCACGGGCGGGATCCTGCTGCCCGGGGTCCCGCCGGGCTCCACCGTCCCCGAGCTCTACTCGGAGGCGTACGACCCGATCTGGGCGGTCTGCGACGAGCTGGACGTGCCGGTCAACCACCACGGCGGCTCGGCGTCCCCGCCGCTGGGCGACGAACCCGCGGCCCGCGCCGTCTTCATGGTCGAGACAACCTGGTTCTCGCACCGCGCCCTGTGGCACCTGATCTTCGGCGGCGCGTTCCGCCGGCACCCCGGCCTCAAGCTGGTCCTCACGGAGCAGGGCTCCGGCTGGATCCCGGGCGTGATCGAGATGCTGGACTACTACCACGGCCGCCTGGTCGCGGCCTCCGGGACGGCCGAGTCCAAGTTCGGGGCGGGCCTGGCGGACGCGATGGGCAAGGGCCCGAGCGAGGTCTGGCGGGACAACTGCTTCGTCGGCGCCAGCTTCATGCGGCCGCACGAGGTTCCGCTGCGGGAACGGATCGGCCTCGACAAGATCATGTGGGGCAGCGACTACCCCCACGACGAGGGCACCACCCCCTTCTCCCGCGAAGGCCTCCGCATCGCCTACGCGGGCCTCCCGCGGGAGGAGGTCGCCGCGATGGCCGGCGGCAACGCCGCCCGCGTGTACGGCTTCGACCTGTCCCTGCTGGACGCGGTCGCGGCGAAGCACGGCCCGCTGGTCTCGGAGATCGCCGAGCCGCTGACGACGGTCCCGGAGGGCGCCACCAGCCCGGCGTTCGCCCGAGGGGGCTCGGTCCGGGTCTGGTAGCCACGCGGCTCCCGCCGGAGCGGCTCGGTGCTGCAGCCGAGCCGCTCCGGCGGGAACAGCTCGGTGCCGAGCGGGTCGTCGGGCACCACGAGCCGGGTCAGGGCGGCAGCGATCGCGAACCCTCGGTAACCCCGATGGATACCGATCGGTAACAACCTCTAGCGGCACCCCTGAAGCCGCCTCTATGGTGCGGACATGCCGAACCTGCCCGATGTCGTGCTGTGGTCCATACCCGCCTTCGTACTGCTCACCGTCGTCGAGCTGGTGAGCTACCGCATCCATCCCGACGAGGACGCCGCCGGGTACGAGACCAAGGACGCCGTCACCAGCGTCGGCATGGGGCTCGGCAGCATCGGGTTCGACCTGCTCTGGAAGATCCCCGTCGTCGCGATCTACACAGCCGTGTACGAGCTGACGCCGCTGCGCGTGCCGTTCCTGTGGTGGACCTTCCCGCTCATGCTCCTCGCCCAGGACTTCTGCTACTACTGGCAGCACCGCGGCCACCACGTCATCCGCATCCTGTGGGCCTGCCACGTCGTCCACCACAGCAGCCGCAAGTTCAACCTCACCACCGCCCTGCGCCAGCCGTGGACCAGCGGCACCTCCTGGCCGTTCTACCTTCCGATGATCGCCCTCGGCGTGCACCCGGCCGCGATCGCCTTCTGCTACTCCGTCAACCTCGTCTACCAGTTCTGGATCCACACCGAGCGGATAGACAAGCTGCCCCGGCCCGTCGAGTACGTCTTCAACACCCCCTCCCACCACCGCGTCCACCACGCCTCCCAGGGCGGCTACCTGGACCGCAACTTCGGCGGGATCCTGATCATCTGGGACAGGATGTTCGGCTCCTGGGTGGCCGAGACCGACAAGCCCGTCTTCGGGCTGACCAAGAACATCAACACCTACAACCCGCTGCGCGTCGCCACCCACGAGTACGCCGCCATCGCCCGCGACGTACGGGCCGCCGACAGCTGGCGCGAGCGCGCCGGGCGGGTCTTCCGGGGCCCCGGCTGGCAGCCGGCGCCCGCCGGGGCGGGCGGGGGCGCGGGTGCGGCGGCTGTGCCGGCCAGTGCCGCGGGCGGAGCTCCGGCCGGTGCCGGGTCCGCTCAGGGCAGCCCGGAGCGTGCCGCGTGAGCACCGCCGAGTCCACGGACCGTCCCGCCCCTTCCTGGGCCGCCCAGGGGCCGGCCGCCGGCCGCGACCGCCTGGCCCGCATCGCACTCACCGGCTTCGCCGCGGCCACCGCCGTCGACCTCGGCTCGCTGCTCGCCGGCTGGCACCTCGGCCACGTCGTCACCAAGCCGCTGCTGATGCCGCTGCTCGTGGCGTACGTGATCGCGCGCGGCGCGCCCCGACTGCTGGTCGCCGCCCTGCTGTTCGGCTGGGGCGGGGACCTCGCCCTGCTCTTCGACGCCGAGCCCGCCTTCCTCGTCGGCATGGGCTCCTTCGCCGCCGGGCACGTCTGCTACCTCGTGCTCTTCGGCAAGCGGGCCGCGAACCCGCTGCTGGGGGGCGCGTACGTCCTCGCGCTCGTCGGGACGGTCGCGATGCTCTGGGCCGACCTCCCGCCGGACCTGCGCATCCCGGTCGCCGGATACAGCCTGCTGCTCACCGCCATGGCCTACCGCTCCAGCGCGCTGGGCGTCCGCGCCGGGATCGGCGGGGCGCTGTTCCTGCTCTCCGACACCCTCATCGCCACCGGCGTCGCCGCATGGCCCCAGCTGCCGAGGCCGGACTTCTGGATCATGGCCACGTACGTCGCGGCCCAGTACCTCCTGGCCACCGGCTCGACCAGCCCGGAAGCAGGCGTACGGTAGGGGGAGTCTTACAAGACTCAACCATTTCCCCGATCCGGAGGACTGCACCACCATGCGCGCCACCGTCATCCACGCCCCGCACGACATCCGCGTGGAGGAGGTGCCCGACGCCGCGATCCAGCGCCCCGAGGACGCCGTCGTCCGCGTCGTGCGCGCCTGCATCTGCGGCAGCGACCTTTGGGCCTACCGCGGCGAGGCCGCGCGCCGGCCCGGCCAGCGCATCGGCCACGAGTTCCTCGGAGTCGTCGAGGAGACCGGCTCCGCCGTGAGCGGGCTGAAGACCGGGGACCTCGTCGTCGCCCCCTTCATGTGGTCCGACGGCACCTGCGACTACTGCTCCGAGGGTCTGTACACCTCCTGCGTGCACGGCGGCTTCTGGGGCTCCGTCGGCTTCGACGGCGGCCAGGGCGAGGCCGTCCGCGTCCCGCACGCCGACGGCACGCTGGTGAAGCTGCCCGCGGACGCGGTCTCCGACGACCACCTGCTGACCGGTCTGCTCGCGCTCTCCGACGTCATGGGAACCGGCCACCACGCGGCCCTCGGCGCGGGTGTGCGCAAGGGCTCCACGGTCGCCGTCGTCGGTGACGGCGCGGTCGGCCTGTGCGGCGTCCTGGCGGCCAAGCGCCTCGGCGCCGACCGGATCATCGCACTGGGCCGCCACGAGGCCCGTACGGACATCGCCAAGCTCTTCGGGGCCACCGACGTCGTCGCCGAGCGAGGCGAGGCGGCCGAGGCGGCCGTCCGCGAACTCACCGGCGGCCAGGGCGCGCACGCGGTCATCGAGGCCGTCGGCACCGAGCAGTCCATGCGCACCGCCGTGAACATCACCCGCGACGGCGGGGCCATCGGCTACGTCGGCGTCCCGCACGGCAGCGGCACCGGCCTCGACCTCGGCGTGATGTTCGACCGCAACATCACCCTGCGCGGCGGCGTCGCCCCGGTCCGCGCGTACATCCCGGAGCTGCTGGAGGACGTCCTGTCCGGCGCGATCGACCCGTCGCCGGTCTTCGACCGCGCCGTGTCCCTGGACGAGGTCCCGGACGGCTACCGCGCGATGGACGACCGCAGCGCGCTCAAGGTGCTGATCAAGCCCTGACGCCCCGTAGCGGGAGCGGCCGGACGCGGAGAAGGGCCGGGCGGGTGATCCCCGCCCGGCCCTTCCCGTGTCAGCCGGTTACTTGACGGCCTTCAGCGCGTCGACCACGCCGTAGCCGTAGTAGCCCGTCTGGCCCCACTTGCTCTGGCAGGTGGTGGCGTTGATCAGCGTGCCCGTGGCGTCGTATATCTGCGCCGGGCAGTCCGTCTTGGTGGCCTGGGCCTTCAGCATCGCCTGGAGCTGCGACGGAGTGGCCGACGGGTGCGCGCTCTTCAGGAGCGCCGCGACGCCCGCCACGTGCGGGGTGGCCATCGAGGTGCCCTGCTTGTAGCCGAAGCCGCCGCCCGGGAGGGTGGACAGCACACGGCCGTTGGCGTCCGGGGTGGCCGGGACCTGCCACTTGTCGCCGCCGGGGGCGGCCACGTCCACGACCCCGAGGCCGTAGCTGGAGTAGTACGAGCGCAGGCCCTTGTCGCCCGTCGCCGACACCGTGACCACGCCCGGGAGCTGGGTGGGCAGGTCCAGGCAGACCTTCGGGTCGATGGTGCGGGGCACCACGGGGCCGTCGTCCGGGCTGGTGTCGTCGACGATCGAGTCGGCGGCCAGGTCCCAGTTCTCGTTGCCGGCCGCGGCCACGTTGAGCACGCCCTTGCGCTCGGCGTACTTGCTCGCCCGGGTGAGGGCCTCCACCAGCGCCTTCTGGTCGTCGTCCGTCTTGCAGTTGAAGTACCAGGGGTCGACGTAGTAGCTGTTGTTGGTCACCTCGATCCCCTTCTCGGCGGCGAACATGAAGCCGCAGACGACGGCCTCGGTGTAGAAGAGGCTGGTGCCGGGCTCGCTGACCTTGATGCCGGCCACCTTCACGCCGGGCGCGATGCCGCTGACGCCGACACCGTTGCGCGCGGCGGCGATGGTGCCCGCCACGTGGGTGCCGTGGTCGCTGCCGTCCGGGTACGGACGCCAGGCGCCCTCGGTGGTGTCCGCGACACCGCCGACGCAGTTGGCCGACTGCTCCTTGGAGAAGTTGGGGGCCAGATCGGGGTGGGTGTCGTCGACACCCGTGTCGATGACGCCCACCGTGACGTCACGGCTGCCATCGTTGATCTTGTGTGCCTGATCGGCCTTGATCGCCCGCAGGTCCCACTGGTTGGCCTCCAGCGGCTCCTGCCCCTCCTGCGCCGCCGCGGTCGCCTTCGCGGCGTCCGCCGCGCTCAGCTTCTGCGTGGTGCCCTCCTCGGTGGTCTGCACCGTCTGGAGGGGGGCCGTGCGGGTGGCGCCGACCGAGACGAAGAGGCCGCGGTTGGCGCGCAGCGTCTTGGCGAAGTCCGGGTTCTGCGAGTGCGCGACGATGACGCCGATCTGCTCATAGGACGTCACCACCGTTCCGCCGGCCCGCTCGACGGCCTTCTTCGCGGCCTGCACCGTGGCGTACGAGTTCAGGTTCGCCACGTACGACAGCTTGGGGCCGGTCGTCCCGGCCTTCGATGCCGCGGCCGTGTCCGCCGTGTTGCCCAGCGGGGCGGCCGAGGCCGCGACCGAGGGCAGGAAGGCGAGCGAGGCGGTGAGCGCCAGGCCGACCGGTACGGCGAGGGCACGCCGGCGGCCGGATCCCAGATGAGCCATGGGTTCTCCAGATCATCCTTGAGAAAGCCGTCCGTGCGCGGTCGCGACGGACGGGTTCATGACAGGCGAACCTAGCGTTCTCGTTCCCCTCTGCGCCATCAGTTCGAGAAATCAGTTCCCGAAGAATCAGTGAGTGTTGAACCGTCGCGACACGCCGTCCGTGCCGTTGACAGGGGGGATCAGCACCACCGTCCCCCCACACGGAGGTTGTTTTGTCCGTCTTCCCCCCTGCACCCGCGTCACAAGGAGAGCCCCCCGTGACCACCGAAGCAGCGCCGCCCCCGGGCGGCGCGGGAACGCCACTGCCGGGCCCCACGGCCGATGACTTCGAACGCGTCCAGCAGAGTGCCGAGTTCGCCGAACTGCGCGGCTCCTACCGCTCCTTCGCCTTCCCGCTCACCGTGGCCTTCATCGCCTGGTACCTGCTCTACGTGCTGCTGTCCAACTACGCGGGCGGCTTCATGGGGACCAAGCTCTTCGGCAACGTCAACGTCGCCCTCGTCCTCGGCCTCGCCCAGTTCGCGACGACCTTCCTCATCGCCTGGCTGTACTCGCGCCACGCGGCCTCCGAGCTCGACCCGAAGGCCTCGGCCATCAAGACGCGGATGGAGGCCGGGGAATGAGCGCGACGCTCCACGCCACCACGCTCGCGGCGGGCGCCAGTGAACACCGCCCGCTGATCATCACCCTGTTCGGCCTGTTCGTCGTCGCCACCCTCGTCATCACGGTCTGGGCCGGCCGGCAGACCAAGGACGCCGCCGACTTCTACGCGGGCGGGCGCCAGTTCACCGGCTTCCAGAACGGCCTGGCCATCTCCGGCGACTACATGTCCGCCGCGTCCTTCCTCGGCATCGCAGGAGCCATCGCCCTCTTCGGCTACGACGGCTTCCTCTACTCCATCGGCTTCCTCGTCGCCTGGCTGGTCGCCCTGCTGCTCGTCGCCGAGCCGCTGCGCAACTCCGGCCGCTACACGATGGGCGACGTCCTCGCGTTCCGGATGCGCCAGCGGCCCGTGCGCACCGCCGCGGGCACCTCCACCATCGTGGTCTCGATCTTCTACCTGCTGGCCCAGATGGCGGGCGCGGGCGTGCTCGTCTCGCTGCTGCTGGGCATCACCAACGACGGCGGCAAGGTGGCTGTCGTCGCGCTGGTCGGCGTCCTGATGATCGTCTACGTGACCATCGGAGGCATGAAGGGCACCACCTGGGTGCAGATGATCAAGGCGGTCCTGCTGATCGCGGGCGCCCTGCTGATCACCTTCCTGGTGCTGGTGAAGTTCAACTTCAACATCTCCGCCCTGCTGGGCCAGGCGGCCGAGAACAGCGGCCAGGGCACGAAGTTCCTGGAGCCCGGACTCAAGTACGGCAAGGACTCGCTCACCAAGCTGGACTTCATCTCGCTCGGCCTCGCCCTGGTCCTGGGCACCGCCGGCCTGCCGCACATCCTGATCCGCTTCTACACCGTGCCCACCGCCAAGGCCGCCCGCAAGTCCGTGAACTGGGCCATCGGCATCATCGGCGCCTTCTACCTGATGACCATCGCCCTCGGCTTCGGCGCCGCGGCCCTCCTCAAGCGCGCCGACATCCTCGCCTCGAACAAGGCGGGCAACACGGCGGCCCCGCTGCTCGCCCAGGAGATCGGCGGCGGCGCCGACTCCACCGGCGGCGCCATCCTGCTCGCCGTGATCTCCGCGGTCGCCTTCGCCACCATCCTCGCCGTGGTCGCGGGCCTCACCCTGGCCTCGTCCTCGTCCTTCGCGCACGACATCTACGTCAACGTCATCCGCAAGGGCCAGGCCTCCGAGAAGGAGGAGGTGCGCGCCGCCCGCTGGTCCACCGTGGTCATCGGGGCCGTCGCGATCTTCCTGGGGGCCCTCGCCCGCGACATGAACGTCGCCGGCCTGGTCGCCCTCGCCTTCGCGGTCGCAGCCTCCGCCAACCTGCCGACGATCCTCTACAGCCTCTTCTGGAAGCGCTTCACCACCCGGGGCGCCCTCTGGTCGATCTACGGCGGCCTGGTCTCGGCGGTCGGCCTGGTGCTGTTCTCGCCGGTCGTCTCCGGCAAGCCCACCTCGATGTTCAAGGACGCCGACTTCTACTGGTTCCCCCTGGAGAACCCCGGCATCATCTCCATCCCGCTCGGCTTCCTGCTGGGCTGGCTGGGAACCGTCCTGTCCAAGGAGAAGGCCGACCCGCGGAAGTTCGCCGAGCTGGAAGTGCGCTCCCTCACCGGAACAGGGGCCCACTGAAATCGTCCGAACACCCAGCGTGGCCGCGTCGTACCTTTTGACGACGCGGCCACGTTACGTCTCGTTCATTCGGGCACCTCTGCACGACACACACGTCCCGTAGTCTCGGACATAGAACGCGCGAGGTGGATCCACTGCCGCGCGTACCTCGACTTCCGGACAGGGGAGGGGGCCAACAGTGCTTCTCGACACGTACGGCCGCGTGGCCACTGACCTGCGGGTCTCGCTCACCGACCGGTGCAACCTGCGCTGTACCTACTGCATGCCCGAAGAGGGCCTGCAGTGGCTCGGGAAGTCCGACCTCCTCACCGACGACGAGATCGTCCGGCTGATCCGCATCGCGGTCACCCGGCTCGGGATCACCGAGGTCCGCTTCACCGGCGGCGAGCCGCTGCTCCGCCCCGGCCTGGTCGGGATCGTCGAGCAGTGCGCGGCCCTGGAACCCCGCCCCAAGATGTCCCTGACCACCAACGGCATCGGCCTCAAGCGCACCGCGGTGGCCCTGAAGGCCGCCGGCCTGGACCGCGTGAACGTTTCCCTGGACACCCTGCGGCCCGAGGTCTTCAAGACCCTCACCCGCCGCGACCGGCACCAGGACGTCATCGACGGCATGGCCGCGGCCCGCGAGGCCGGCCTGACCCCCGTCAAGGTCAACGCCGTGCTGATGCCCGGCCTCAACGACGACGAGGCCCCGGACCTGCTCGCCTGGGCTGTCGAGAACGAGTACGAGCTCCGCTTCATCGAGCAGATGCCCCTCGACGCCCAGCACGGCTGGAAGCGCGACGGCATGATCACCGCCGGGGACATCCTGCAGTCGCTGCGCACCCGCTTCACGCTCACCGAGGAAGGCGCCGACGAGCGCGGCTCCGCCCCCGCCGAGCGCTGGGTGGTCGACGGCGGCCCGGCCACCGTCGGTGTGATCGCCTCGGTCACGCGCCCGTTCTGCGGAGCCTGCGACCGTACCCGGCTCACGGCCGACGGCCAGGTCCGTACGTGCCTCTTCGCCACCGAGGAGTCGGACCTGCGCGCGGCCCTGCGCTCGGGCGCCCCGGACGAGGAGATCGCCCGGCTCTGGAAGGTCGCGATGTGGGGGAAGAAGGCCGGGTCCGGCCTCGACCTCCCGACCTTCTCGCAGCCCGAGCGCCCGATGTCGGCGATCGGCGGCTGACCCGCCCCGCCGGGGCCCGATCCGAAGGGCACCCCCTAGAGGCGCTCCGAGCCCTCCGGCTGCACCCACTCGTCGAGCTTCACGACGTCCTTGAGGAAACCGCGGACCCCCAGGAACTGGGAGAGGTGTTCACGGTGCTCCTCGCACGCGAGCCAGGTCTTGCGCCGCTCCGGCGTGTGCAGCTTCGGGTTGTTCCACGCCAGGACCCATACGGCGGCGTCGCGGCAGCCCTTGGCGGAGCAGGTGGGGGTCTCTTCGGGGCCGGAGAAGTCAGAGGAAGTCACGGCCCAACCCTAGAACGGAAAGGCGACGCCGAGCAGCCACGGGGGGAGCTGCCCGGCGTCGGTCCGTCGCTCCGACGGGGGATGCGGAGCGCGTGAGCAGTATGTCACGCAGGACCCGGTGCGGTGCACCGGAACTTCATGATTGATCTGAGCTTTTCCTGAGGTTCCCCGCGTCCAGCGCGGGCCGCACCGGACTCGGGATGAAGTTCGACGGCAGCGAGGGCGTCGACTCGCGCCCCGCGTTGGCGATGACCACCGCGACGTAGGGGAGCAGGGCACCCGCGACGAGCGTCACGATCGCCACGGGGCGCTGCACGTTCCACAAGAGCACGGTCGCGATGACCGACAGCGTCCTGATCGCCATCGAGATGACGTATCTGCGCTGGCGGCCGCGTACGTCCTCCGCGAGGGCCATCCGCGCCCCGGTGATCCGGAAGACCTCGGTCCCGTTCCGCTTCTGCCGCTTCGTGCGTGTCACGCTCCACCACCCGTTCAGCCGCCGGACGTCCCCGGTCCGGACGCATCCCACGGTACGCCGCGCCCGCGGGAGCGAGGAGAGGGGGTGCCCCACGGGCTCGCCCGAACGGGTCCGCCCGAAATGCGAGCTGAGCCGTACGGGTCGAGACTGGGCCCACGTGCGCACACTGCGCCAGGAGGAGGCTGGACATGTCTTGGTTGTGGGCGATCATCGTCGGTTTCGTGCTGGGCCTGATTGCCAAGGCCATCCTGCCGGGCAAGCAGCACCAGCCCCTCTGGCTCACCACCCTCTTCGGCATCATCGGCTCGGTCCTGGGCAACGCCGTCGCCACCTGGATCGGCGTGGCCGACACCAAGGGCATCGACTGGACCCGCCACCTGCTGCAGCTCGCGGGAGCCGTCCTCATCGTCGGGTTGGGTGAGATGGGCTACAAGTCGATCCGGGGCGGCAGGCGGCAGACGACCTGAGCGCGTCCCGAACGCGGCGGAGGGCCGGTGCGGACTGTTCGTCCGCACCGGCCCTCCGCCGTGTCCCGCGCGCAGGCCCGCGGCAGCCCTCAGGCGCCGGTGACCTCGACCGCGGCCAGGTTCTTCTTGCCGCGGCGCAGCACCAGCCAGCGCCCGTGGAGCAGGTCCTCCTCGGCGGGGACCGCGTCCTCGGCGGTGACCTTCACGTTGTTCACGTAGGCGCCGCCCTCCTTCACGGTCCGGCGGCCAGCCGACTTGCTCGCGACCAGACCCGTCTCCGCGAGCAGGTCGACGACCAGGCCCGGCTCCGCCACCGTGGCGCGCGGCAGCTCGGACAGGGCCGCAGCCAGCGTGGCCTCGTCCAGCTCCGCCAGCTCGCCCTGACCGAACAGCGCCTTCGACGCGGCGATCACCGCGGCGCACTGGTCGGCGCCGTGCACCAGCGTCGTCAGCTCCTCGGCCAGCGCCCGCTGCGCGGCACGCGCCTGCGGCCGCTCGGCGGTCTGCGCCTCCAGCGCCTCCAACTCCTCACGGCTCTGGAAGGACAGGATCCGCATGTAGGTGGAGATGTCCCGGTCGTCCACGTTCAGCCAGAACTGGTAGAACGCGTACGGCGTGGTCAGCTCCGGGTCGAGCCAGACGGCGCCGCCCTCGGTCTTGCCGAACTTGGTGCCGTCCGCCTTGACCATGAGCGGGGTCGCCAGCGCGTGCACGTGCGCCTCCGGCTCGACCCGGTGGATCAGGTCGAGGCCGGCCGTCAGGTTGCCCCACTGGTCGGAGCCGCCCTGCTGGAGGGTGCAGCCGTGGCGCCGGTACAGCTCCAGGAAGTCCATGCCCTGGAGCAGCTGGTAGCTGAACTCCGTGTAGCTGATGCCCTGGTCGGACTCCAGCCGCTTGGCGACCGAGTCCTTGGTCAGCATCTTGTTGACGCGGAAGTGCTTGCCGATGTCCCGCAGGAACTCGATGGCGGACATGCCCGCCGTCCAGTCCAGGTTGTTCACCATGACCGCGGCGTTCTCGCCCTCGAAGGACAGGAACGGCTCGATCTGCGAACGCAGCCGGTTGACCCACTCCGCGATGACCGTGGGGTCGTTCAGGGTTCGCTCCGCCGTCGGACGCGGGTCACCGATCTGCCCGGTGGCCCCGCCGACCAGCGCCAGCGGCCGGTTGCCGGCCAGCTGGAGCCGGCGCATCGTGAGCACCTGGACCAGGTGTCCCACGTGCAGCGAGGCCGCGGTCGGGTCGTAGCCGCAATAGAAGGTGACGGGACCGTCCGCGAACGCCTTGCGCAGCGCTTCTTCGTCGGTGGACTGGGCGAACAGCCCGCGCCACTTCAGTTCGTCGACGATGTCCGTCACGATCTCTCGACTCCTTCGGAGGATGGATGTTGCAACACTTAGTTGCAAGAGATCAGTCTAGGCCGGTCAGACGCCCTTGCTCACCGAACTCATGTTGAAGTCCGGGATGCGGACGGGCGGCATCGAGGCCCTCGTGAACCAGTCGCCCCACTCGCGCGGAAGGGTCTTCTCGGTCCGCCCGGCCTCCGTCGCCCGCGACAGCAGGTCGACCGGGGACTCGTTGAACCGGAAGTTGTTGACCTCACCGACGACCTGCCCGTTCTCCACCAGGTAGACGCCGTCCCGGGTCAGCCCCGTGAGCAGCAGGGTGGCCGGGTCGACCTCGCGGATGTACCAGAGGCAGGTCAGCAGCAGACCCCGCTCGGTGGAGGCCACCATCTCGTCCAGGGACTTCTCCCCGCCCCCGTCCAGGATGAGGTTCCCGAACGCGGGGGAGAGCGGCAGACCGGTCAGTGCGGCGGTGTGCCGGGTCGTGGTCAGCCGGGTCAGCTCGCCGTCGCGGATCCACTCGGTCGCCGGGACCGGCAGGCCGTTGTCGAAGACCGACGCGTCGTCCCCGGAGCTGTGCGCGATCACGAACGGCGCGGACTCCAGTCCGGGCGCGTTCGGGTCGCTGCGCAGGGTCAGCGGCAGCTCGGACAGCCTTTCGCCGACCCGGGTGCCGCCGCCGGGCTTGGAGAAGACCGTACGCCCCTCGGCCGCGTCCCGGGCCGCCGCCGACCACATCTGGTAGATCAGCAGGTCGGCCACGGCCGTGGGCGGCAGCAGCGTCTCGTACCGCCCGGCCGGCAGGTCGATCCTCCGCTCCGCCCAGCCCAGCCGGACGGCGAGCTCCGCGTCGAGCGCGGTCGGGTCCACGTCCTTGAAGTCCCGGGTGGCGCGTCCGGCCCAGGCGGAACGCTGCCGGTCCGGAGACTTCGCGTTGAGCTCCAGGGTCCCCTTGGGCTGGTCGTGGCGCAGCCGCAGGCCCGTCGAGGTGCCGACGTACGTGGAGACCAACTCGTGGTTGGCGAAGCCGTACAGCTCCCGGCCGCCCGCACGGGCCCGGGCGAAGGCCTCGCCGAGGGCCGGGGCGAAGTCGGCGAACACCGCGGAGGAGGTCTCGGCCGGGGCGTCGGTGAAGTCCGGCGAGGCCGGGGTCCCGGTCACCAGCGGCTGCGCGTCCTCGGCGGCCCCGGCCCCGCGGGCCGCGGCCTCGGCGGCCCGCACCAGCGGCTCCAGGTCCGCGGCCGTGACGGCGGAGCGCGAGACGACCCCCGAGGCCGTGCCCTCCTTGCCGTCGACCGTGGCGATGACGGTCAGCGTCCGGCCGCGGGTGACGCCGTTCGTGGTCAGCGCGTTGCCCGCCCAGCGCAGGTTCGCGGTCGACTCCTCGTCGGCGATCACGACGCAGCCGTCGGCGGTGGACAGCTCCAGGGCCCGCTCGACGATCTCGTGGGGCTTGCTGCGTCCGTTCGAAAGGGTGCTCATCGGCCGGCCTCCTGCGTGGTGTTCAAGATGTTCACGTCGCGGAACAGCGCGGACGGGCAGCCGTGCGAGACCGCCGCGACCTGCCCCGGCTGGGCCTTGCCGCAGTTGAAGGCGCCGCCCAGGACGTAGGTCTGCGGGCCGCCGACCTTCTCCATCGAGCCCCAGAAGTCGGTGGTCGTGGCCTGGTACGCGACATCGCGCAGCTGCCCGGCCAGGCGGCCGTTCTCGATGCGGAAGAACCGCTGGCCGGTGAACTGGAAGTTGTAGCGCTGCATGTCGATCGACCAGGAGCGGTCGCCGACCACGTAGATCCCGCGCTCCACCCCGCCGATCAGGTCCTCGGTGGACAGCCCGCCCGGATCCGGCTGCAGCGACACGTTCGCCATCCGCTGCACCGGCACGTGCCCGGGCGAGTCGGCGTAGGCGCAGCCGTTGGAGCGGCCGAGCCCGGTCAGCTTCGCGATGCGGCGGTCCAGCTGGTAGCCGACCAGGGTGCCGTCCTTGACCAGGTCCCAGCTCTGCGCCTCGACGCCCTCGTCGTCGAAGCCGATGGTGGCCAGACCGTGCTCGGCGGTGCGGTCGCCGGTCACGTTCATGATCGGGGAGCCGTACTTGAGCTTGCCCAGCTGGTCGAAGGTGGCGAACGAGGTCCCGGCGTACGCGGCCTCGTAGCCCAGCGCCCGGTCGAGCTCGGTGGCGTGGCCGATGGACTCGTGGATGGTGAGCCACAGGTTGGACGGGTCCACGACCAGGTCGTAGCGCCCGGCCTGCACGCTCGGCGCCCGCATCTTCTCGGCGAGCAGGCCGGGGATCTCCTCCAGCTCGGCGTTCCAGTCCCAGCCGGTCCCCGTCAGGTACTCCCAGCCGCGGCCGGCGGGCGGGGCGATGGTGCGCATCGAGTCGAACTCGCCGGTGGAGCCGTTGACGGCGACCGCCGTGAGCTGCGGGTGGATCCGCACGCGCTGCTGCGTGGTCACGGTGCCCGCGGTGTCGGCGTAGAACTTGTTCTCGTGCACGGCGAGCAGCGAGGCGTCCACGTGCGCGACGCCCTCGGCCGCCAGCAGCCGCGAGCTCCAGTCGGCGAGCAGCGCCGCCTTCTCCGCGTCCGGCACCTCGAAGGGGTTCACGTCGTAGGCGGAGATCCAGGTCCGCTCCGCGTGCACGGGCTCCTCGGCGAGCTCCACCCGTTCGTCGGAACCGGCGGCCTTGATCACCTGCGCCGACAGCTTCGCCATGGCCACGGCCTGCGAGGCCACCTTGGCGGCGCCGTCCATCGTCAGGTCCACGCCGGAGGCGAACCCCCAGCTGCCCCCGTGCACCACACGGACCGCGTACCCGAGGTCCGTGGTGTCGGACCCGCCGGAGGGTTTGGCGTCCCGCAGGCGCCAGGAGGCGCTGCGGATCCGCTCCAGCCGGAAGTCGGCGTGCTCGGAGCCCAGCGCACGGGCCCGCGCGAGCGCCGCGTCGGCGAGCGCCCGCAGGGGCAGCGCGGTGAAGGCCGCGTCGATGGAATGGGGCACGGAAGTCCTCCCGGGGTCGGGGCCGGTCGCCCCGATCATGTCGCGATCGAGGCGCGTGTGCCTACATCTTTCTGTAGGGACTCGACAGAGCCCGTCGCAAGGCCCTGTCGGAGGTCGATTCTCCGTACCGGGGATGGGACCTATAGGTTTTCGGTATTCAGACCGCTATCGAAAGGGTGATCCGTTGAGCCGCTCGGTTCTCGTCACCGGAGGTAACCGGGGCATTGGCCTCGCCATCGCCCGAGCCTTCGCGGAGGCCGGAGACAAGGTCGCGATCACGTACCGGTCGGGTGAGCCGCCGGAGGCGCTCACCGCGCTCGGCGTCCTGGCGGTCCGCTGCGACATCACCGACTCCGAGCAGGTGGAGCAGGCCTACAAGCAGATCGAGGACGCGCACGGCGCGGTCGAGGTGCTCGTGGCCAACGCCGGGATCACCAAGGACACGCTGCTGATGCGCATGTCCGAGGAGGACTTCACGGCGGTCGTCGACACCAACCTCACCGGTACCTTCCGGGTGGTCAAGCGCGCGAACCGGGGCATGCTGCGGGCCAAGAAGGGCCGCGTCGTCCTGATCTCCTCGGTCGTCGGGCTCCTCGGCTCGGCCGGCCAGGCCAACTACGCGGCCTCCAAGGCCGCCCTCGTCGGATTCGCCCGCTCGCTCGCCCGTGAGCTGGGCTCGCGCAACATCACCTTCAACGTGGTCGCCCCCGGTTTCGTGGACACCGACATGACGAAGGTGCTCACCGACGAGCAGCGCGCGGGCATCGTGGGCCAGGTGCCGCTCGGCCGCTACGCGCAGCCCGAGGAGATCGCCGCGGCCGTGAGCTTCCTGGCGTCCGACGCCGCCTCGTACATCACCGGAGCCGTCATTCCCGTTGACGGCGGATTGGGCATGGGTCACTGATCACCATGAGCGGAATTCTCGACGGCAAGCGCATCCTCATCACCGGGGTGCTGATGGAGTCGTCCATCGCCTTCCACGCCGCCAAGCTGGCCCAGGAGCAGGGCGCCGAGGTCATCCTCACCGCCTGGCCGCGCCCGTCGCTGACCGAGCGCATCGCCAAGAAGCTGCCCAAGCCCGTCAAGGTGATCGAGCTCGACGTCACCAACGAGGAGCACCTGGCCCGCCTCGAAGGCCTGGTCCGCGAGGAGCTCGGCGGCCTCGACGGCGTCGTCCACTCGATCGGCTTCGCCCCGCAGGACGCCCTCGGCGGCAACTTCCTCAACACCCCGTTCGAGTCGGTCGCGACCGCCATGCACGTCTCGGCGTTCTCGCTGAAGTCGCTGACCATGGCCTGCAAGCCGCTGTTCCCGGCGGAGGGCGCGGCCGTCGTCGGCCTCACCTTCGACGCGCAGTTCGCCTGGCCGCAGTACGACTGGATGGGCCCGGCCAAGGCCGCGCTGGAGGCCACCAGCCGCTACCTCGCCCGCGACCTGGGCAAGGAGAACATCCGCTGCAACCTGATCTCGGCCGGCCCCCTCGGCTCGATGGCCGCCAAGTCGATCCCCGGCTTCGGCGAGCTGGCGGACACCTGGAACCACCGCTCCATGCTGGAGTGGGACATGACCGACCCGGAGCCCACCGGCCGCGGCGTCGTGGCCCTGCTGTCGGACTGGTTCCCGAAGACCACCGGCGAGATCGTCCACGTGGACGGCGGTCTGCACGCCATGGGTGCCTGACCGGCTCCCGCGCACGTACGGCGGCGGGGGGGGGGGGGGGGGGGGGGGGGGGGGGGGGGGGGGGGGGGGGGGGGGGGGGGGGGGGGGGGGGGGGGGGGGGGGGGGGGGGGGGGGGGGGGG
>NZ_JBVJKF010000026.1:0-116181 GCF_055585365.1 Streptomyces sp. NPDC053432 | reverse complement strand
AGTGCAGTCGCGAGGGTCTCCAGGTTTGTCGTCACACACGAACCAACGAGACCCTCGCTTCATGCGCGCGAAGACTTCGGACTTACTCGTCTAGGGGGTGTTGCACCCCCTGGGGGCGGCCGGCGGCTCAGCCCGCGATCAGCTTGCCGTTCTCCGCCTTGACCGGGACGGCCGGCAGCGGGTCGGAGGCCGGGCCCTGCAGGACCTTGCCGGTGTTGACGTCGAAGCGGCTGCCGTGGCAGGGGCAGTTGCCCGCGTCCTTGTCGATCTTGTCGAGGACGCAGCCCGCGTGGGTGCACTGCGCGCTGAAGGCCTTGTACTGGCCCTCTGCCTGGCAGCTGACGATCAGCTTCTTCTCCCGGTAAAGCTTCGCGCCGCCCACCGGGACCTCGGACGCGGCGCCCAGCTCCACCGGCGCGGCCGGGACCGCGGGGCTGCCGTTGCCGCTGTTGGACTCCGTGGAGCAGGCCGCGAGCGTCGCGCCGGCGCCGACGGCCCCGGCGAGCGCGGCGGCGCCCTTGAGGACGGTACGGCGAGCTGCGGACTGCGACGCGGACATGCGCTTCTCCTGGGGTGTGGGACCGGCCGGGCACCGGCGGCCCACCGACGATACCCCCGCCCGATGGGGTAGCTTCCCCCGGGTGATCGTCGTCGGCGGAGAAGCCCTCATCGACCTGGTGCCCACCGACCGGCCGCCGGGCGCGCTGGTACCCCGGCCGGGTGGGGGCCCGTACAACACCGCGCTCGCGCTGGGCCGGCTCGGCGCCGGGGTGGCGTTCTGCTCGCGGGTCTCCACGGACGGCTTCGGCGAGCTCCTGCTGGCCGGGCTGCGGACGGCCGGGGTCGATCTGTCGCTGGTGCAGCGCGGACCCGAGCCGACCACGCTCGCGGTGCCGTCGCTGGCCCCGGACGGCTCCGCCTCGTACGGGTTCTACGTCGAGGGCACCGCGGACCGGCTGTTCACCCTGCCGCCCGCCCTCCCGGAGGCGGCCCGGGCCCTCGCGCTCGGCACCTGCTCCCTGGTGCTGGAGCCGGGCGCGAGCGCGTACGAGGCCCTGCTGCGCCGGGAGTCGCGGCGCGGGCTGCTGACCCTGCTGGACCCCAACATCCGGCCGGCGCTGATCCCCGACCCCGCGGCCTACCGGGCCCGCTTCCTCACCCGGCTGCTGCCGCACACGGGCGTCCTCAAGCTGTCCGAGGAGGACGCGGCCTGGCTCGGCGGCCGGGTCGGCGACTGGCTGGCGGCGGGGCCCGGAGCGGTGGTGCTGACCCGGGGCGCGGCGGGCCTGACCGTCTGGACGCGGGACGGGGCCGAGCACTCGGTCCCGGCCCGCCGGATGGCGGTGGCGGACACCATCGGGGCGGGCGACACCGTCAACGCCGCCCTGCTGCACCGGCTTTCGGCCACGGCGCCGGGCGAGTCCGTGGACTGGCCGGCCGTCCTGGCGTACGCCGCCCACGCGGCCGCCCTGACCTGCACCCGGGCCGGGGCGGAGCCCCCGTACGCCGCCGAGCTCACCTGATGGCGGCCCACAGGGTCGACGCCACCGCGGGGGCGAACTCCTCGACGGGCTGAACCACGTCGGCCCCGGAGAAGTGCAGGAAGAAGGCCCGCTGGAAGCAGGCCCCGAGCAGCAGCGCGGCCGCCGCCTCCGGATCGGCGTCGGGCCGCAGCCGGCCGGCGTCGAGCTCCCTGCGCAGCCGCCCGGCCAGCGCGGCGAGGACCACGTGCGGCCCGGTGCCGATCTCCCGGATGCCCTCGCGATGGCGGTTGAGGAGCGCGGGCTCGGCGAACAGCGAGCCCGCCATCGGCATGGCGTCGGCGTAGAACAGCGAGGCGTGGCGGGCGATGTCGGTGAGCCCCTCCTCCACACCCTGCCCGCTCGGACCGGACTGGAGGGCGGCCATGAGCGGGCCCGCGTTGGGGGTGCGCTCCATCAGCACGCGCACGAACAGCTCTTCCTTGTTCGCGAAGTGCTTGTAGAGCGCGGCCTCCGAACAGCCGGCCTCCCGGGCGATGGCCTTGGTGGTGGCGCTGGCGAGGCCGCTGGTGCGCATCAGTTTCTCGGCGGCGTCGAGCAGCCGCTGCGGGGTGGGACGGCTTGACTTGGAGGTGAGCATTCACTCACCATAGCCGAAGGAGGGGTGAGTGAGTACTCACCCACAACATGGGGGCAGCCATGAAGATCACGGTGTTCGGTGCCACGGGCGGGGTCGGCCGCGAGGTCGTCCGACAGGCCCTCGACGCGGGGCACGAGGTGACCGCGGTGGTCCGCGACCCCGCCCGCCTGCCGGTTCCCGCCCACGAGCGGCTCCATGTGGCCACGGTGGCCGACGTGACCGACGAGGAGGCGCTGCTGGCGGTGGTGAGCGGCCGGGACGCGGTGGTCTCCGCGCTGGGGGCCGCGAACAACAGGCAGGCCAAGGAGACGCCGATCGCGGGCCCGGCCCTGGAGGCGATCACCTCGGCCATGGACCGGGCGGGCGTGCGGCGCGTGTCCGCCGTCAGCGCCGCGCCGGTGGGGCGGCTGCCGGAGGGCGAGGGGGTGTTCACCCGGGCCGTGGTCTACCCGCTGCTGCGCAGGCTCCTTCGGGACCTGTACGCGGACCTCGCGGACATGGAGGCGGCGATGGGGGCGAGCGGTACGCAGTGGACGGTCATCCGCCCGCCGATGCTCCGGAACAAGCCGCGGACGGGGGCCTACCGGCGGGCGATCGACGGCAACGTCCCCGGCGGGCGGGTCATCCCCCGCGCGGATGTCGCGGACGCGCTCCTGGCGTCCCTGACGGACCCCACCACCGTGTACCACGCGGTGGGAGTGGCCTCCTGACCCTTGGCCCCGGCCCGGGGCCCTGGCCCGGATCGCAGCCCGCGGCTCCGCCTACTGGGGCTCCGCCCCGGACCCCGCGCCTCGAACGCCGGCGGGGCTGGATTTCCCAGCCCCGCCGGCGTTGGAGGCGGTCTTTCAGCCCCGCCGGCGTTGAGGCGCGGGGGTCCGGGGGCTACGCCTTGCGCGCCCGGGAAGACGCGGTCTTCTTCGCGGGGGCGGTCTTCTTCGCGGCGGCAGCCTTCTTGGCCGGAGCCTTGCGCTGGCTCACCACCGCCGGCGCCGCCCCGTCCGAGATGCGGTCGGCCCCCAGGATGTCCCGCAGGAACTTGCCCGTGTGGCTCGCCCCCACCGACGCGACCTGCTCCGGCGTGCCCTCGGCGACGACGAGGCCGCCGCCGTAGCCGCCCTCCGGGCCCATGTCGATGACCCAGTCCGCGGTCTTGATGACGTCGAGGTTGTGCTCGATGACGATCACCGAGTTCCCCTTGTCCACCAGCCCCGACAGGACCTTGATCAGCTTCGAGATGTCCTCGAAGTGCAGACCCGTCGTCGGCTCGTCCAGCACGTACACCGTCCGGCCCGTCGACCGCTTCTGCAGCTCGGAGGCCAGCTTCACGCGCTGCGCCTCGCCACCCGACAGCGTCGGCGCGGACTGTCCGAGCCGCACGTACCCCAGCCCGACCTCGGTCAGCGTCCGCAGGTGTCGGGAGATCGTCGGCACCGCCTCGAAGAAGTCCAGCGCCTCCTCGATCGGCATGTTCAGGACTTCCGCGATGGACTTGCCCTTGTAGTGGACCTCCAGCGTCTCCCGGTTGTACCGGTCGCCGTGGCAGACCTCGCAGGGGACGTAGACGTCCGGCAGGAAGTTCATCTCGATCTTGATCGTGCCGTCGCCGGAGCAGTTCTCGCACCGGCCGCCCTTCACGTTGAAGGAGAAGCGGCCCGGCAGGTAGCCGCGCACCTTCGCCTCCATGGTCTCCGCGAAGAGCTTGCGCACGTGGTCGAAGACACCGGTGTACGTGGCCGGGTTGGACCGCGGGGTCCGGCCGATCGGCGACTGGTCCACGTGCACGACCTTGTCGACGAGCTCGTCCCCGGCGACCCGCGTGTGCCGTCCCGGCACCGAGCGGGCGCCGTTCAGCTCGCGCGCCAGGTGCGTGTACAGGATGTCGTTGACCAGCGTCGACTTGCCCGAGCCGGAGACGCCGGTCACGGCCGTGAGCACGCCCAGCGGGAAGGACACGTCGATGTCCCGCAGGTTGTTCTCGCGGGCGCCGTGGACGGTCAGCCTGCGCTCCCCGTTCACCGGCCGGCGGATGTCCGGGATCGCGATGGACTTCTTGCCGGACAGGTACTGCCCGGTCATCGACTCGGAGTTCTTCAGCAGCTCCTTCAGCGAACCGCTGTGCACCACCTTGCCGCCGTGCTCGCCCGCGCCCGGGCCGATGTCCACGACCCAGTCGGCCACCTTGATGGTGTCCTCGTCGTGCTCGACGACGATGAGCGTGTTGCCCATGTCCCGCAGCCGCACCAGCGTCTCGATCAGCCGGTGGTTGTCGCGCTGGTGCAGGCCGATGGAAGGTTCGTCCAGTACGTAGAGCACGCCGACGAGACCCGAGCCGATCTGCGTGGCCAGCCGGATGCGCTGGGCCTCGCCGCCCGACAGGGTGCCGGCGGCGCGGTTCAGCGAGAGGTAGTCCAGGCCGACGTCGACGAGGAAGCGGAGCCGCTCGTTGACCTCCTTCAGGACCCGCTCGGCGATCTTCTTGTCGCGGGCGTCGAGCCGCAGCCGGCCGAGGAAGTCCGCGCACTCGCTGATCGACATCGCGGCGACCTCGGCGATGGACTTCTCCATGACCGTCACGGCGAGCACGATCGGCTTGAGGCGGGTGCCCTCACAGGTCGGGCACGGCACCTCGCGCATGTAGCCCTCGAAGCGCTCGCGGCTGGCGTCGCTCTCGGACTCGGAGTGCCGCCGCTTGACGAACGGCACGGCGCCCTCGAAGGCCGTGGTGTAGGCGCGCTCGCGCCCGTACCGGTTGCGGTAGCGGACCTCGATCTGCGTCCTGTGGCCGTACAGCAGGGCCTTCTTGGCCCGGGCCGGCAGCCCCGCCCAGGGGATGTCCGTGCGGAAGCCGAGCTCCCCTGCGAGCGCGCCGACGAGCCGCTGGAAGTAGTCCTTGGTGTGACCGAGGGACCACGGCGAGACCGCGCCCTCGTCCAGGGACTTGTCCTCGTCCGGGACGATCAGCTCCGGGTCCACCTCCATGCGCGTGCCGATGCCGGTGCAGTCGGGGCAGGCGCCGAAGGGCGAGTTGAAGGAGAAGGAGCGCGGCTCCAGCTCCTCGAAGGACAGGTCGTCGTACGGGCAGTAGAGGTGCTCGGAGTACATCCGCTCACGCTCGGGGTCGTCCTCGGCGAGGTCGACGAAGTCGAGGATGACCATGCCGCCCGAGAGGCCGAGGGCGGTCTCCACGGAGTCGGTGAGCCGGCGCTTGGCGCTGTCCTTGACGGTGAGGCGGTCGACGACCACCTCGATCGTGTGCTTCTCCTGCTTCTTCAGCGTGGGCGGCTCGGAGAGCTGGACGGTCACGCCGTCCACCCGGGCCCGGCTGTAGCCCTTGGTCTGCAGGTCGGCGAAGAGGTCGACGAACTCGCCCTTGCGCTCGCGCACCAGCGGCGAGAGCACCTGGAAGCGGCTGCCCTCGGGCAGCGCGAGCACCTTGTCGACGATGGCCTGCGGCGACTGGCGGGAGATCGGACGCCGGCACTCGGGGCAGTGCGGCTTGCCGATGCGGGCGAAGAGCAGGCGGAGGTAGTCGTAGACCTCGGTGATGGTGCCCACGGTCGAGCGCGGGTTGCGCGAGGTCGACTTCTGGTCGATCGAGACGGCCGGGGAGAGGCCCTCGATGAAGTCGACGTCGGGCTTGTCCATCTGCCCGAGGAACTGACGGGCGTACGACGAGAGCGACTCGACGTAGCGGCGCTGGCCCTCGGCGAAGATCGTGTCGAAGGCCAGGGAGGACTTGCCCGATCCGGAGAGTCCGGTGAAGACGATCAGTGAGTCGCGGGGCAGGTCGAGCGAGACATTCTTCAGGTTGTGCTCGCGAGCGCCACGAACGATGAGACGGTCGGTCACGCCGGTCCGCACCTTTCTTGAGAGAGCCGGGGCACAGGTCCCCGTCCCAGGGTATGGGGGGCGCCTCTGCGATGGAGATGGAGTCTTGGACTTCGAGCGTATAGCACGCACATTCGATTTACGGCACTCCTCCGACCTCTTCACCCGATCGTGTGGCGGGACCACCCCAGCCACTAGGCTCGCCGTCATGACTGATCATGTGCACGACCTGCGATCTGTACGTGAAGCCACGGACCGACTGCTGACCGCGGTCGCGAAGCTGGACAACGCCGCACTGTCCGAGGAGTCACATCTCCCCGGCTGGAGCCGCGGCCACATCCTGGCCCACCTCGCGCGCAACGCCGACGCCCTCGTCAACGTCATCGAGGGCCGCCCCATGTACGAGAGCGCCACCGCCCGCGACGCCGACATCGAGCGCGACGCGGTCCGGTCCCTGGAAGAACAACTGACGGACGTCCGCGATTCCGCGGCCCGCTTCCTCGCCGCCTCCGAGCCCGACCAGGACTGGTCCCGCACCGTCGAGCTGCGCAACGGGGTCACCGATCTGGCCTCGAACGTGCCGTTCCGCCGCTGGGTCGAGGTCGCGCTCCACCACGTCGACCTCAACATCGGATACGAGCTCTCCGACCTCCCGGACGAGTTCACCGACCGCGAGATCGCCTTCCTCGCCGACCGCTGGTCGGGCCGCCCGGAGGTCCCGCCGGTGACCCTGAAGGCGTCCCACGGCGACCGCGTCTGGCACACGGGCGGTTCCGAGGGCACTCCGGTGATCCTCAGCGGCCCCGCCGACGAGCTGCTCGGCTGGCTGGCCGGGCGCGGCCTCAAGGGCGCCCACCTCGCCGTCGAGGCGGGCGACGGCCTTCCCGAGCTCCCCCCGCTCTAGGATCAACACATGACGTACACCGGAGAGGTCAAGGTCGGCGGTCCGGCCGACGTGCACGAGCTCGCGGACCTGATGATTTCCAAGGTCGCGGTGGGCTCGATGAACAACAACGCCTATCTGCTGCGCTGCCGGGCCACCGACGAGCAGCTGCTCATCGACGCGGCCGCCGAGGCGCAGACGCTCCTCAGCCTGATCGGGGACGACGGCATCAAGTCCGTCGTCACCACCCACCGGCACGGCGACCACTGGGGTGCGCTCGCCGAGGTCGTCGCGGCGACGGGGGCCACCACCTACGCGGGCGCGCTCGACGCCGAGGGCATCCCGGTGAAGACCGACGTCCTGGTCGCGGACGGGGACACCGTGCGCGTCGGACGGGTCGAGCTGACCGCCCGGCACCTGGTCGGCCACACGCCGGGGTCGATCGCCCTGATCTACGACGACCCGCACGGGCACGCCCACGTGTTCACCGGGGACTGCCTCTTCCCGGGCGGCGTCGGCAACACCTGGGGCGACCCGAAGGCCTTCGCCAGCCTGATCGACGACGTGCAGCACAAGCTCTTCGAGCAGCTGCCGGACGAGACCTGGGTCTACCCCGGCCACGGCAACGACACCACCCTCGGCGCCGAGCGGCCGCACCTCGCCGAATGGCGCGAGCGCGGCTGGTAGACCGGGCCCCGCCGCCCCGCATCGCGTCAATCTCCGTACGCGGTGCACTCCTTCCGGTCGTTCGTGACCGAACGCACGTCCCGGGCCAGGGGGACGGGGTACTTGCTGCACCATGCAACAAGACCCCTCCCCCGTCTCCCCTCCCCGGACCGCCGGACCCGGCATGGTGCGGCTCGCCTCGGCCGCCCTGGCCGGCACCGCGATCGAGTTCTACGACTTCTTCGCCTACGGAACGGCCGCCGCCCTCGTACTGGGCCCGCTCTTCTTCCCCTCGTTCTCCCCGCTCGCCGGAACGCTCGCCGCCTTCGGCACCTTCGGCGTCGGCTTCCTCTCGCGCCCCCTCGGCTCCGCGGTCTTCGGCCACATCGGCGACCGCTACGGCAGGCGCCCGGTGCTGCTGGGCTCCCTGCTGCTCACCGGCCTCGCGACGGTGGCGGTGGGCTGCGTGCCCACGTACGCCTCGATCGGCACGGCGGCGCCGGTCCTCCTGCTCCTGCTGCGCTTCCTGCAGGGCCTCGGGCTCGGCGGCGAGTGGGGCGGCGCGGTACTGCTGACCGCCGAGCACGCGCCCGAGGCGCGGCGCGCCCTGTGGTCGAGCTTCCCCCAGATCGGTCCGGCGGTGGGGTTCCTGCTGGCCAACGGCATGGTCCTGGCGCTGTCGGCGTCGCTCGGCGAAGCGCAGTTCAGCGCGTGGGGCTGGCGGGTGCCGTTCTGGGCGGCCGGGCTGCTGGCGCTGGCCGGGCTGTGGCTTCGCCGCTCGGTGGAGGAGACCCCCCAGTTCCGGGCACTGGCCGACACCGGGCGCCGGGCCGAGGCACCGCTCGCCGAGGTGGTGCGCGGCCACTGGCGGCTGCTGCTGCTGACGGGCGGGGCGCTCGCCGTGGGGTACGCCGTCTTCTACGCGGTCACCACCTGGTCCCTCGCGTACGCGACCGAGCAGCTCGGTGCGAGCCGGACGGTGATGCTGGCCTGCATCATGGCCGCGGTCGCGCTCCAGGGCCTGGTGACCCCGCTGGTGGCGTTGGCCGGCGACCGCTTCGGGCGGCGGCCGCTGTGCCTGGGCGGCTCCACGGCCTGCGTGCTGTGGATGTTCCCGCTGGTGGCGCTGTTGCGCACGGCCGATCCGCTGCTGATGACGCTGGGCTTCGCCGGGGCGCTGCTGGGCATGGTGACGATGTTCGCGGTGGTGGGCGCGTACCTGCCGGAGCTGTACGACCCGCGGATCCGCTGCACGGGCGCGGCCGTCGGCTACAACCTGGGCGGCGTGCTGGGCGGGGCGCTGACTCCGGTCGTGGCGACGGCGCTGGCGGACGGCGCGGGGCCGCCCTGGGGGGTCGCGGTGTACCTGAGCGGGATCGCCCTGGTCAGCGTGGGCTGCTTCGCGCTGCTGCCCGAGACCCATCCGGTGCTCGTACGGAAGCGGGCGGGCGCGGGTACGGAGACGGGGGCGGCCGAAGCGGCCGCCCCCGCGTAGCCCTCGGAGGGATCAGGCGTCGACGCTCTCCGGGCGGGCGGCGGCCTCGGCCGCCGCCTTCTTCTTCGAGGCCATCAGGCTGGTGATCGTGGTGATGACCAGGACACCGCAGATGACGCCCAGGGAGACCGGGATCGAGATCTCCGGGACGTGCACGCCGGACTCGTGCAGGGCGTGCAGCACCAGCTTGACGCCGATGAAGCCCAGGATGATCGACAGGCCGTAGCTGAGGTGGACCAGCTTCTCCAGCAGGCCGCCGATGAGGAAGTACAGCTGGCGCAGACCCATCAGCGCGAAGGCGTTGGCCGTGAAGACGATGTACGGGTCCTGGGTCAGGCCGAAGATCGCGGGGATCGAGTCCAGGGCGAACAGCACGTCGGTGGTGCCGATGGCGAGCATGACGATCATCAGCGGGGTCAGCACGCGCTTGCCGTTGCTCACGATGAACAGCTTGGTGCCGTGGTACCGGTCGGCCACGCCGAACTTCTTCTCGACGGACTTGAGGAGACGGTTCTCCTCGAACTCCTCCTCGTCCTCGTCCTTGCGGGCCTCCTGGATCAGCTTCCAGGCGGTGTAGATCAGGAAGGCGCCGAAGATGTAGAAGACCCAGGAGAAGCTGGCGATGATCGCGGCGCCTGCCGCGATGAAGACCGCGCGGAGCACCAGGGCGATCAGCACGCCGACGAGCAGGACGCGCTGCTGGAGGTGGGAGGGCACCGCGAACTTCGCCATGATCAGGACGAAGACGAAGAGGTTGTCGACGCTCAGGGACTTCTCGGTGATGAAACCGGCGAAGAACTCCTGGGAGGCCTGGCCGTTGCCGAAGAACCACAGGCCGAGGCCGAAGAGTCCGGCGAGGGCGATCCAGACGACCGTCCAGGTGCCCGCTTCCTTGATCGATACGTCGTGCGGTTTGCGGCCGATGAAGAAATCGGCGCCGATGAGGAGCGACAGACCGAGAATGGTCAGCGCCCACAGGGTCCAGGAAACTTCCATGGTGAACACGCCTCCGGCGGATGGCTCAGCACTTCGTCAGCGTCATCGCTGCCGGAGGTCTCTTCCACCCGGGCGGCCTGGAGGCCGTGGGCCGACGCCCCGGGACAGGTCACTGTCCGTATTGACGGGCACGCCGTAGCAGGAAAGCAGGAATACTCCCCTCCGCAGGCACCAGGGTACCCGCCGAGGGGAGTTTTGGTAAAGGGAAGACCAAGGACTGGTCAGCGGGAGGTCATCGGCCGCCCCAGCGGGCGGCGGCCACGCGCTCCAGCACCTCTTCGATGACCCTGCTGCCCTGCGGCGGCAGGTTCGGCTCGAAGGTCCACTGGTGGTGCACCCACGGGTCGGCGAGGTGGTCGTCCGGCACGGGCGACAGCCGCATCAGCGAGCGCCACAGCGGGTCGAGCAGGGGCCCGTACGCGGAGGCCTCGTCACGGTCCGCGACCATCAGCAGGTGCACGCCGACCGCGGCGCCCTCGTCGGCGAGGTAGCGCAGCTGGGTGACGGCCCGGTCGTCGAAGCCGTGCGGGAAGTCGTGCACGATCAGCAGCTGCTCGGCCGTGTCCACGTCCGGCGGCAGGTCCTCGGGGGCACCGGCCCGCAGGGCCATCTGTACGAGGTCCACGCGCCGGGTCAGCTTCGCCAGGGTCTCGGTGACCCCCGCGGCTCCGGCGGCGGGCGGCCCGGCCAGCACTCCGGCGCGCACGAGCGGCGCCAGGGAGGCGGATCCGGCCCCGGCCGCGTCGATGACGTGGACGGAGTACCGGTCCGCGGGGTGCACCGCGAGCAGCCGTACCGCGTAGGCGACGGCCAGGTCCATGGCGGCCCGGCGCAGCTTGTCGGCGTCCATGGCCATGGCGGCCTCGGAGCCGGTGCGGCCGTTGTCGATCCACAGACCGCGCTCCAGCGGGACCCGGACCAGCATGGGGATCCGCAGGGCGGGCCGCTCGGGCAGGTGGAGGTCGCCCAGGCGCAGGGCCAGCGGGGGCTCCTCGGGCAGCCCGGCGGAGCGGCCGGTGTGCCAGACGGGGTTGTCCCAGCGCGCGTACGCGGCCGGCAGGGCGGGCTCGACCACCTCGGACTCGGCGGCCAGCTGCGCGAGGTCCCGGTCCAGGACGGCCTGGGCCTGGGCGACGAGCTCGTCGCGACGGGCCCGCGCGGTGTCGCGGGCGGCGTTGCCGGAGCCGCCGATGCGGTGGCGGGGGTCGGACAGGGCCTCGTCGAGCTCGCGGTCCAGGCGGGAGTCGGCGAAGTCCACGGCGCTGCGGTAGGCGGCGACCGCCCGGGCCAGGTCCTCGAACATGCCCCAGACCTGGTTGTACAGGCGCTCCTCCATGGACCAGCCGCTGGCGTCGCCCGCGACCGGCGTCGGGAACTCGCCCGGCTGCTGCGGCGGGGCCGCCTGCGGGGCCGGCTCGGGCGGCTGGGTGGTGGTGCGACGGCGCGGGTGCGCGTAGTTGATCGTGGCGTCGCCGCCGGAGACCGCGGCGCCGGGGGCGTCGGCCGGGGGCGGCGTCTGCGCGGGCGCGGGGCCCGGCGTCCCCGGGTAGGGGACTCCGGAGACCGGCACCGGGTCGGGGGCGACCGGAACCGGCTCGGACGCCACGGGGGCCGCGACGCTCGCGTGCACCCGCGCCACCAGCTCGGCGGCGGCGGGGCCGGCGAGCCCGTGGTCGGCGAACAGGGCCACGAGGCCGTCCGCGTACCCCTGGCCGACCGCGCGGACCTTCCAGGCGCCCTGGCGCCGGTACAGCTCCAGGGCCACCACCGCGGTCTCGGCGTCCAGCCCGGTCAGGGTGTACTCGGCGAGCTCGGTGCCGTCCTCGGCCGCGACCGCCACGTGCGAGGCCGCGACGGCGCCGAAGCGGGCCGGACCGCCCGGGGGGAGGGAGAGCAGGACGCCGACCCGGTGCACCTCGGCGGCCACCGCGTCGAGGTCGACGGCGAACCGGTGCGAGGCGGCCGGCCCGTCGGGTGCCTCCACCCCCGGAAGGGCACGCGCACCGGGGTGCGCGATCCCGTCCGGACCGGTCACCGCGCCCTGCTCGTCCCCGAGCGTGGCCAGCGCGAGCACCGGTGTGCCCGCCGAGACCGTGATCCGCACCTGGTGTTCGGACAGGGCATGGTTCTGCCCTCGGACCAGTTCGGCCGCCATCGTCCCGTCTCCCCCCGTTCCCTCTTCGCTTTACAGGTGCGGCAGGATCGCCGGCATCAGGTCCTGGAAGGTCCGGCCGTTGGCCGGGGTGCCCAGGGCCGTCATCTGCCAGCCGCCGCCCACGCGCGACACCTTCGCCATGATCTGCGCGGTGTACTGACCGCCGCCGTTGAGGGTGTAGCGGGCCAGTTCCTGGCCGTTGGTCTCGTCGACGATGCGGCAGAACGCGTTCTCCACCTCCTGGAACGTCTGGCCGGTGAAGGAGTTCACCGTGAAGACGATCTGGTCGATGTGGACCGGCACGCGCTGCAGGTCGACGAGGATGCACTCGTCGTCCCCGCCCTGGCCGGCGCCGCCGACCAGGTTGTCACCGGTGTGCCGGACCGAGCCGTCGTCGCTCTGCAGGTGCCGGAAGAAGACGACGTCCACCGGCTGCTTGTCGGCGAAGAGCACCGCCGAGGCATCCAGGTCGATCTCCCGGGTCCGCGAGCCGAAGAGCCCGCGGCGCTTCGCCGCCTGCCAGCCGAGGCCCATCCGGACCGCGGTCAGCGTCCCTCCGTCCGACTTCTGCAGACTGATGGCCTGTCCCTTGGTCATGTTGACCGTCACGCGTCGTCCCCTCTCCCATGGCCCGCCCCGTCGGACGGGCGCGCAGCATGTACCTGCGGCTGTGACCCAACCCTACTGACCCGCCCCGGGTCAGGCGAGGCCCGCTTCCTTCATCTGCCGCAGCTCCTTCTTCAACTCGCCCACCTCGTCGCGGATCCGGGCCGCGACCTCGAACTGGAGCTCGGCGGCCGCGGCGCGCATGCGCTCGGTCATCTGCTCGATCAGCGCGGCCAGTTCGGCGGCCGGACGGTCGGTGAGCACCTCGGCCGGCTTGCCGCCCCTGGCCGCCTTCGCGCCCTTTCCGGCCTTGGCCGCCTGGCCGGCCTTGCCGCCCAGGGCGGGCACCGGCGCCTTGAGGGCCTTGCCGTCCTTCGTCTGCCGGTAGCCGGTGCCGAGGAGCTCCTCGGTGTCGAGTTCCTCGCGGGCGATGGTGGCGACGATGTCGTTGATCTTCTTGCGCAGCGGCTGCGGGTCGATCCCGTTGGCCGTGTTGTAGGCGACCTGCTTCTCGCGGCGCCGGTTGGTCTCGTCGATGGCCTGCGCCATCGCGGGGGTGATGCTGTCCGCGTACATGTGGACCTGGCCGGAGACGTTGCGCGCCGCGCGGCCGATGGTCTGGATCAGCGAGGTGCCGGAGCGCAGGAAGCCCTGCTTGTCGGCGTCCAGGATCGCCACGAGCGAGACCTCGGGCAGGTCGAGGCCCTCGCGCAGCAGGTTGATGCCGACCAGGACGTCGTACTCGCCGGACCGCAGCTCCCGCAGCAGCTCGATGCGGCGCAGGGTGTCCACGTCGCTGTGCAGGTAGCGGACCTGGATGCCGAGCTCCAGGAAGTAGTCGGTGAGGTCCTCGGCCATCTTCTTGGTGAGGGTGGTGACCAGGACGCGCTCGTCCTTCTCCACCCGCTGGCGGATCTCGTGGACCAGGTCGTCGATCTGGCCCTCGGTGGGCTTGACGACGACCTCGGGGTCGACGAGGCCGGTGGGGCGGATGATCTGCTCGACGAAGCCGTCGGAGCGGGAGAGCTCGTACTTGCCCGGCGTGGCCGACAGGTAGACGGTCTGGCCGACCCGCTCCAGGAACTCCTCCCACTTCAGCGGCCGGTTGTCGAGCGCGGACGGCAGCCGGAAGCCGTGGTCGACCAGGGTCCGCTTGCGCGAGGCGTCGCCCTCGTACATCGCGCCGATCTGCGGCACCGTGACGTGCGACTCGTCGATGACGAGGAGGAAGTCCTCGGGGAAGTAGTCGATGAGGGTGTTGGGCGCGGAGCCGGGCTCGCGGTCGTCCATGTGCAGCGAGTAGTTCTCGATGCCGGAGCAGGACCCGATCTGGCGCATCATCTCCAGGTCGTAGGTGGTGCGCATGCGCAGCCGCTGGGCCTCCAGCATCTTGCCCTGCTTCTCCAGCTCCGCGAGGCGCACGGCCAGCTCGGCCTCGATGCCGTTGATCGCCTTCTCCATGCGCTCGGGTCCGGCGACGTAGTGGCTGGCGGGGAAGACGTAGAGCTCGCGGTCCTCGCTGATGACCTCGCCGGTCAGCGGGTGCAGGGTGGAAAGGGCCTCGATCTCGTCGCCGAACATCTCGATGCGGACGGCCAGTTCCTCGTAGACCGGGAAGATCTCGATGGTGTCCCCGCGGACGCGGAAGGTGCCCCGGGTGAAGGCCAGGTCGTTGCGCGTGTACTGGATGTCGACGAAGCGGCGCAGCAGCTGGTCCCGGTCGATCTCCTCGCCGACCTTCAGGGGGACCATCCGGTCGACGTACTCCTGCGGGGTGCCCAGGCCGTAGATGCAGGACACGGAGGCGACGACGATCACGTCGCGCCGGGTGAGCAGCGAGTTGGTCGCGGAGTGGCGCAGCCGCTCCACCTCCTCGTTGATCGAGGAGTCCTTCTCGATGTAGGTGTCGGACTGCGGTACGTACGCCTCGGGCTGGTAGTAGTCGTAGTACGAGACGAAGTACTCGACGGCGTTGTTCGGCAGCAGCTCGCGGAACTCGTTCGCCAGCTGGGCGGCAAGCGTCTTGTTCGGCGCCATCACCAGGGTCGGGCGCTGGAGCTTTTCGATCATCCAGGCGGTGGTCGCCGACTTTCCGGTGCCGGTCGCACCCAGCAGGACGACATCCTTCTCACCTGCACGGATGCGCTTCTCCAGCTCGGCGATGGCCGCGGGCTGGTCGCCGCTGGGCTGGTAGGGGCTGACGACCTCGAAAGGCGCCACCGTGCGTTCGATCTTCGATACGGGCCGCATGACTCAACCGTACGACCCCCCACTGACACTCACGCGCCCGTCCAGGGGACGCGCCGGGCGCGGGCGGCGCGGGAGGCCCGGCCGACCTCACCCGTTCTGGTCCGTTTGTCGTAGTTCGGTGGCGGCTCGGTGATCTTCAACCCCATGATCGCGGTGAAGGCCCGCCGTGAACCGCCGCCAACCGCCGTGAAGTGCATCCCACAACGTCTGCCGCCGCGCACCCGTTTGACGCAGGAACAGGGCTCACGACCCGAGGAGAACGCACATGTACGTCCGACCCGCCGCCGCGACCGCCGCCGCATTCCTGGGTTTCACCCTCACCCTGCTGGGCGGTACGGCCTCGGCCGCCGCTCCCGGCCCGGGCACCGGCTCCCCCGCCGGCCCCGCGACCCGCCGGGCGGAAGTGGGGGAACCCGTCGTGTACGCCCACCGGGGGGCTTCCGCGTACGCCCCGGAGAACACCCTCGACTCGATCGACCTGGCGAGGCGGCTGGGCTTCGACTGGGTCGAGAACGACGTGCAGCGCACCAAGGACGGCGAGCTCGTGGTGATCCACGACGACACCCTCGCCCGGACCACCGACGTCGAGCAGGTCTTCCCCGACCGCAAGCCCTGGAGGGTGAAGGACTTCACGGCGGCCGAGATCGCCCGGCTGGACGCGGGCAGCTGGTTCGGCGAGCAGTACGCGGGCGCCTTCGTGCCGACCCTGCGCGAGTACCTCGCCCGGGTGCAGCGCAACCGGCAGCGGCTGCTGCTGGAGATCAAGAAGCCCGAGCTCTACCCGGGGATCGAGGAGCAGACCCTCGAGGTGCTCGACGAGGCGGGCTGGCTCGACCGGCGCCACGTGTCGCAGCGCCTGGTCGTGCAGAGTTTCAGCGCCGACTCCGTACGCATCGTGCACCGGCTGCGCCCGGACCTGGTGACGGCCTTCCTGGGCACCCCGGCGGTGGCCGACCTGCCCAGGTACGCCGAGTTCACCGACCGGATCAACCCGTGGCACACCACGATCTCGGCCGACTGGGTCACCGCGGTGCACGGCCTGCGGGGGGCCCACGGCAAGGCGATGGAGGTCGACACCTGGATCGTCGACGACGCGGCGACCGCCCGGAAGGTGCAGGCCATGGGGGTGGACGGGATCATCACCAACGCCCCGGACGTGATCCGCGAAGCGGTGGGCGGCTTCTGAGCCGCGCTGTCGGTGGGGGCCCGTACGGTGGAGGCGTGGACAGCACCGAGCGGCCCCGCGGGCCGCACCTCGAATGGACCGTCGTCGCGAGCGGCATCGGCCCCCTCCTCCTGGCCGCGACCCCGGTGGGTCTGGTCCGGGTCGAGTTCCACGCCGCGCCGGAGCGGGCCGACGCGATGATCGGCTCGCTCGTCTCCCGGCTCGGCGCGGACTCCCGGCGGCCCGCCCCGGGCGAGGAGGTGCTGCTGGCCGAGGCGATACGCCAGCTGTCCGCGTACTTCGCCGGTTCCCTGCGGCGGTTCGAGCTGCCGCTGGACTGGCGCCTCAGCTCCGGTTTCAACCGGCAGGTGCTCCAGGAGCTGGACCGCTCCGTCCCCTACGGCGCGGTCGTCGGCTACGGGGAGCTGGCGGCCCGCGCGGGCCAGCCGGGAGCCGCGCAGGCGGTGGGCAACGCGATGGGGTCGAATCCGCTGCCGGTGGTCGTGCCGTGCCACCGGGTCGTGGAGAACGACGGGGGCATCGGCGGCTTCGGGGGCGGCGTGGAGACGAAGCGGCGGCTCCTCGCACTGGAGGGCGTCCTGCCGCAGCCCCTGTTCTGACCGGCGCCGCTCCGACCGGCGCCCGCTCCGACCCGCACCCGCTCCGACCGGCGCGCGCTTTTCCGGTTCCCCTGGGCGGTAAGGGGTGGGAAACTGCGGCGGTGACTACTTCTGCCGCCGCACCCGGCCGGATCGCGTCCCCCGTCCCGCCGCCGCGAGGGGGGTGTACCGCGTGACCGCGTCCTCCGGCACCGACCGGTCGGCCGTGCCGCTGCTGCGGACCGAGGCGGAGGTGGCCGGGCTGCAACGGCGCACGTCCGGGGTGCTCATGGCCAGCCAGGTCCTCGGTGGCCTCGGCGTGCCCATCAGCATCGCCCTGGCGCCCGTCCTGGCCACGCAGGTCAGCGGCACCGAGGCCCTGTCCGGGTTCGCCTCCACCGCCGCCGTGATCGGCACCGCCGTGGTCTCGCTCCCGCTCGCCGCCCTGATGACCGCGCGGGGGCGCCGTCCCGGGCTGGTGCTGGGGTACGGGATCGGCGCGGCCGGCGCGGCGCTCGTCGTCCTCGCCGCCGTCGTCAAGAGCTTCCCGCTGCTCATGCTCGGCATGGCCGCCTTCGGCGCGGCCTCCTCCGCCAACCTCGGAGCCCGGTTCGCCGCCGCCGACCTCGCCGCCCCGGACCGCCGGGCCCGGGCGATCTCGGTCGTCGTGTGGTCCTCCACCCTCGGCGCGGTGCTCGGCCCGAACCTCTCCGCCCCCGCCAGCCGCAGCTTCGCCGGCACCTCCATACCCGAGACGGCGGGCCCCTTCGTGTGGGCCGGCGCCGTCTTCGTACTGACCGCCGCGCTGATAGCCGTACTCCTGCGGCCCGACCCGCTGCTGACCGCCCGGGCCCTGGCCGCGCCCGAGGAGCAGTCCCGGGACGGCCGCTCGCTGCGCGCCGGGTTCGCCGCCGTCAAGGCCTCCCCCCGGGCCCGGCTCGCACTCGTCAGCGTCGCGGTGTCGCACACCGTCATGGTCTCGATCATGGTGATGACCCCGATGGACCTGGGCCACCACGGCGCCGGCCTGGAGCTCGTCGGCCTGGTGATCAGCGGTCACATCGCCGGCATGTTCGCCTTCTCGCCCGTCATGGGCTGGCTCGCGGACCGCCTCGGCCGGCTCGCCGTGATCGGCCTCGCGGCGGGACTCCTGTCCATCGCCGCGCTGCTCGCCGGTACCGCCGGGCCCAGTCACGCCCAGAGCGCGCTCGGTCTCTTCCTGCTGGGCCTGGGCTGGTCCGCCGGGATGGTGTCCGGCTCGGCGCTGCTGACCGACTCGGTCCCGCAGCCCGCGCGGGCCGCCGTACAGGGCCTGAGCGACCTCACGATGAACGCCTCCGCAGGTCTGGGCGGCGCGGCCGCCGGCCTGGTCATGTCCCAGGCCGGCTACGGCTGGCTGAACGCCATCGGGGCCGCGCTGCTGCTGCCGCTGGCCGCGCTCGCGCTGTTCACCGCGCGCCGTCACCCCGTCCCCGCGAAGGGCGCTGACCGGTCCCAGTAGCCGCCGTGGCTTCAGTAGCTGATGTGGTACGCCTTGCGGAGCGTCTCGTGCACGGTCCAGGTGGTCCTGTCGCCCTCCCGCAGGACGCAGGCGGTCCCCGGCCCCACTTCCAGGGTCGGGCCGCCCGCGACCTCGATGGTGGCGCGGCCGCTGACCACCACGAACAGCTCGTTGGCCTCGACGTCGGTGACCACGCCGGGGGTGATCTGCCAGATCCCGCGCAGCTGCTTGCCGTCCGCCGACTCCCACAGCACCTTTCCGGTCACGACGGGGTCCCCGGAGACGATCTGGTCGGGGTCGAGGTCGTCGGCTTCCAGCTCGGAGTCCGGTACGCCGGGGACGGAGACGGCGAAGGAGGCGGGGGCTGCGGGGTGATCACTGGTGCTCATGGCGCGCCAGCGTAGTCCGGCCGACCCGCACGGCACGGTGAGCGGAGCGTCCAGGAACGGCCCTGCCGACGAGTCACCCTGTCCAGTGGGGACGCTGTTCGGACAGCTTGCCGCGGGAGTGACGGCAGCGCGTTTGGGCACGCCGATCACGTGCCATGGATGGGGACATGTCACAGCACACAGCGGTTGAGCTCCTGGTCCTGTCGGAAGAGGTACGTGAGGCACTCGCCCGGCGCAGGCCCGTGGTGGCCCTGGAGTCGACGATCCTCGCGCACGGCCTGCCCCGCCCCCGCAACCTGGCGGTAGGCCTGGAACTGGAGGCACTGGTCAGGTCGGAGGGCGCCGTTCCGGCGACGGTCGCGGTCCTGGACGGGGTGGCCCACGCGGGCCTGGACAAGGCGCAGCTGGAGCGGATCGCCGGCGGGGAAGGGGTCCGCAAGCTGGGCCACCGTGATCTGGCGCCGGCCCTGGCGGCGGGCGCGACGGGGGCGACGACGGTGTCCGCCACGGCCTTCCTGGCCGCCCGGGCGGGCCTGCGGGTCTTCGCCACGGGCGGGCTCGGCGGGGTGCACCGCGAGTGGGCGCAGACGCAGGACGAGTCCGCGGACCTGTCGCTGCTGGCGCGGACGAGGATCACGGTGGTCTGCGCGGGCGTGAAGTCCATCCTGGACGTGCCGGCCACCCTGCAGCGGCTGGAGACGCTGGGGGTGGGGGTGCTCGGCTACGGGACGGACCGTTTCCCCGGCTTCTACCTGGCCGATTCGGGCGAACCGGTGGACTGGTCCGTGGACCGGCCGGAGGAGGTGGCGGCGGTGATGGCCGCCCAGGACGCGCTGGGCGGGCCGGAATCGGCGCTGCTGGTGGCCAATCCGGTGGCGGAGGCGGAGCAGCTGGATCCGGAGCTGCACGACCGGGTGCTGGCGGAGGCGCTCGCGGAGTGCCGCGCGCAGGGGATCACGGGGCAGGCGGTGACGCCGTTCCTCCTGGGGTACCTGGTACGGGCGACGGACGGAGCCTCGCTGGAGGCGAACCTGGCGGCGGTGCGGGGCAACGTACGGCTCGGTGCCAGGATCGCGGGGGCCTGGGCGGCGCGGGCGTGACGGGCGCACTGCTGGTGGTCGGGGACGTGGTGACGGACGTCGTCGCCGTGCATACGGAGGCGCTGGCCCCGGCCACCGACACGGCTGCCCGCATAAGGACCGTGCCCGGCGGCGCCGGGGCCAACGCGGCCTGCTGGGCGGCCCGTACGGGGGCCCCGGAGGTCCGGCTGCTCGCGCGGGTGGGCGCGGACTCGGCGCGCTGGCACGAGGAGGCGCTGCTCGCGGCGGGGGTGCGGCCGCGGCTGGTGGTCGACCCGGACGAGCCGACGGGGACGGTGGTCGCGCTGGTCGGCAAGGACGCCGAGCGCACCTTCCTCACCGACAGCGGGGCCGCACTGCGGCTCTGCCCGGCCGACTGGGCCCCCTCCCTGCTGGACGGGGCGGCGCATCTGCACCTGTCCGGCTACCTGTTCTTCGCCGACAGCAGCCGGGAGCTGGCGCTGGTCGCCCTGCGGGCGGCCCGGGCGCGGGGGGTCCCGGTGAGCGTGGACCCGGCGTCGGCCGGGTTCCTGGCGGCGCTGGGTCCGCGGCGGTTCCTCGACGCGGTGGCGGGGGCCGACGTACTGCTGCCCAACGAGGACGAGGCCCGGCTGCTGGCCGGGCTTCCGGGACCGGCGGGGGTGGCGCGGGCGGCCGTGGAGCTGAGCCGGCGGGTACCGCTGGTGGTGGTGACCCTGGGCGCGGCGGGGGCACTGGTCGCCGAGCGGGGCCGGATCACCGCCGAGGTCCCGGCGGAGCCGGCCGAGGCGCTGGACTCCACGGGCGCCGGGGACGCGTTCACCGGCGGCTTCCTGTCGGCCCGGCTCGCGGGCGCGACCCCGGCGGACGCGGCCCGCGCCGGGTGCCGCGCGGCCGCGCGGGCGGTCGCCCGGCTGGGCGGGCGGCCGTAGCGGAGGCGGGCGACCGCGGCGGGGAGCGGCGGCCGCGCCGCTACGGCGTGTACTCCTCCTGGCCGAGGGTATCGATGATGCCCCTGTGGTTCACGTTGTAGTGGAACACCAGGCCCTTGTCCGGGTGGGACTCCAGCCAGGACGTGAGCTCGTGCAGGGTGATCGGCTTGCTCACGGTGCCGGGCAGGATCGGGCTGAGGGCGGTGATCCTGGCGTTCTCGGCGATCGGGACGGCGGTTTCCGCGCCGACCGTCACGAAGGGCGTTCGGCCGTCCTTGACGGCGCAGCCCCAGTTCCCGTGCTTGACGATCAGATGGGCGGACCCGCCCTCGGGGGTCCAGCGGTAGACGGCGATCTCGTCGTCGGCGACCGGGGGCTTACCGCACGCGGGGGTGGGCGCGGGGCCGGGCGGCGCCGGCTTGCCGGTCGGGGCGGCTGTCGGGGCCGGAGCCGGCTTCTTCGTGGACCCCGGGGAGCCCAGGGAGCCCGAGCCCGTGGAGCCCGGGGAGCCCGTGGAGCCGGACGGTGCTGCTCCGCCGGCCGTGGCGCCGGCCGGCGGCTTCGCCGGGCCGGCTGCCGGGGGCGTACCGGCGGCTCCCGCGTCCCCGCTGCCGTCGTCGCCGTTGCACGCCGTGAGGACCAGGGTCCCGCACAGCACCAGCGCGGCGCCCGCCTGCCGCCGCTGCCGTCTCCGACCCGTGACCGCCCTACCACGTCCGTCCATTGCCGTCCCCCTCTGTCAGGGCCCCACCGGGTGGCCGCCGCCGAAGTCCGGCGTCAACGTAGCGCGGGGTCCCGGCCGGGACGACGGCCGGAACCGGTTCGTCGCCGGGCGCGGACGCCGCTGTGACGGATCCCGGACCTCCGGGACCGTCAGGGGGCGGTGGGGCGCAGTCCGGTCCAGGCCGGATGGCGTGGGTCGTCGGCCCGGACCACCGCGTCGGCCCCGGCCGCCGGGTCGGTCTCCGCCTCGTAGCGGGCGAAGGCGGGCAGGGTCCAGCGCGCCGACTCCTCGGTGCGCCGGGCCAGCGCTCCCGCCGACAGCCTGACGTGGACGCTGAGGTCGAAGGGGAACCAGTGCCCCAGCAGCAGCGGCCCGTGCACGATCAGCACGCCGCCGGGCGGGAGTTCGACGTACGGGCTGCGGGTGGCGCGGTCGGTCACCGGGTCCCACAGGTCGGGCAGCACCCGCCCGGTGCCGCCGGGGTCCGTCGGGCCGAACACCTCCCGCCAGAGCGCGGCGGTGTCGTACCAGCCGCCGAGGTACGAGTCCACGTCCTCGCGCCCGAACTCGAAGCGCAGGGAGGCCGGCCGCAGGAACCCCTCGGCCGCCACCACCAGCGCGGGCCGTGAGCGCAGACGCAGTTCCTCCGCGAGGTGCCGGGCGAGCACGCCGGTGTCGGCGGCGGGCGCCCCGTCGATGCCCACGCGCTGCCAACTCCCCTGGGCGGGGGTCTCGTCGAGGTGACCGGCGAGCCGCTCGGCCATCCGCTGCCAGGTGATCGCTTCGAACTGCACCGGTCCATTGTCAACGGCAGCAGACCGGCCCGGGCACTCCGGGCGGGGGCGGGGTGGGTATGGCGAAGGGGATGCCCGCCGGGAGGGCGGGGGTGATGTGGAGGACGACCGGTTCGGAGCCGAGGTTGTGGCCCAGGTGTATGTGGTCGATGCCGGCGGGTTCCTCGAAGGAGGTCCCCTCCGGGTGGGTCTCGACCGTGCCGTCGGCCAGGACCCGGGTCAGTGTCCCCGCCAGGACCACGGCGTCCAGCGGGACCCGGTGGAAGTGCCAGCCGGTGCAGCCGCCGGGCGGTATGACGACCTCCCGGCCCTGCCCCGCCCGCTTCGCCCTGGCCTTCGACCGGGGATTCGCCGTCACCTTCGGCTGCTGCTTCGGCTTCGGCTTCGGTCCGGGTCTCTGGGTGGTGGCGCGGGACGGTGCGGCCCTCACCTGCAGTGCGCGCATGTACCCCTCCTCCGTGGACCTCTGGTGGCCACCGCATCACGTTAGGAGGGCGGCACGGAGTCGAGGAGAAGTTGCGGAAACATCAACCGCCGTCTCCCGTCAGGTGATATGGGGACCCAACGGCGGTATCACACCTGCATGAGCCTGGTGGTGTTCGAGTCCGCGAAGCAGATCCACTGTGCGGAGTGCCGGCAGGGCCCGCTGCGGCACCTCGTCCGGGAGGTCGGCGTGCCGCGCTGCCTGGACTGCGCGGACCTGGGGCACCTGGTGTACCTGCCGCGCGGGGACGCCGCGCTCACCCGCCGCTCCCGCGAGGCCAGTACGCTGTCCGCCGTCGTCGTCCGCTTCAACAAGCGCCGGCGCCGCTACGAGCGCCAGGGCCTGTTCGTCGAGGACGCCGCGCTGGCACACGCGGAACGCGCCTGCCTCGCGGACTCGGAGGCGCGGGCCCGGCGTCGGGAGCGCGACCGGCTGCGGCGTACGGCCGAGGACACGCGGTTCACGGCGGCCTTCGCCGCCGAGATCGTGCGGCTGTTCCCGGGCATCCCGGCCGACCGGGCCGTCGCGATCGCCACGCACGCCTCGCTGCGCGGCAGCGGCCGGGTGGGCCGCACCGCGGCCGGCCGGGCCCTCGACGAACTGGCGGTCACCGTGGCGGTACGGGCCGCCGTGCGGCACACCGACACCGAGTACGACGCCCTGCTGATGGCGGGGGTACCGCGGTTCGCGGCCCGGGCCCGGCTGGCCCCGCGGATCGACGCCATCCTGGACGGCTGGCGGATCAGGCCCGGTTGAGACGGAAGCGGCGGTAGAGGAGCACACCGCCGAGGAGCAGGCCCCCGCCGCCGGGCAGCAGGTAGCCCACCCCGTCGGAGCCGGTGTGGGCGAGGGCCCCGCTGTGGCCCGCCAGTACCGGCGCGGCAGGTGACGTCACGGGCGGCTCGGTCACGGGCGGCTGCGGGGCCGGCGGGACCGGCAGGGTGGGGCCGGGCGTCGCGCCGTTGACGGAGGTGTTGCCGTGGGCGGAGTTGCCGACGCCCACGACGTTCACGGAGTTGCCGCTGACGTTCAGCGGGAGGTCGACCGGCAGCTGGATGCCGTTGCCGGAGAGCACACCCGGCGAATCCTTTCCGCGTCCGTCGGCCGAGGCACCGCCGCCGGACGCGGCCCCGGGTTTCGATGGATGTGAGGGCCGCGGCTCCGGATGTCCGCCTCCGGGCGCGCCGTTGGCACAGCTGTTGCCGGCGGCGGAGTCGAGTACCCCGACCACGCTCACGGTGTTCCCGCACACGTTCACCGGAACGTGCACGGGGAGCTGTACCAGGTTCCCGGACAGCAGCCCCGGCGAGCCCTCGGCCCGGCCGCCCGCGTCCGCGTCGGCGTGGGCGAAACCGCTCACACCCGCGACCGCCAGCCCACCTCCCGCGACCACCGCCGCGATCAAGCCATTCCGACGACTGTGACGCATCATTCGTTCCCTGCCTTCCCGGAGGAGTTCGCGGGCGCTGCACCCACACCGGAGACAACGCTCCGAACCCATACGGGTTATAGAGCCGGTAGGCATTTCACTCCATCGTGTACTGGGTAGTGCGTACTTCATGACCGATCGCCCCGTGCTCCTCCTCGATGTGGACGGCCCCCTCAACCCGTTCCGTTCACTCAGCGCCGGCCTGCGCGGCTACACGACCCACCGGATGCGCCCGGACGTCTGGCTCGCCTACCGCGACCCCGATTCCCGCAAGGCCCGCCGCGGCGCCCGCGTCCGCCTCCACCCCGCCCACGGGGCCCGGCTGTTGGCCCTGCCCTTCGAGCTCACCTGGGCCACCGCCTGGACGCACCAGGCCAACACCCTGATCGCACCGCACATCGGACTGCCCGGTGATCTGCCCGTGGTCGAGTGGCCGGAACTCTTCGCGGACGACCCGGACGGCCTCTCCTGGAAGACCCGGGCCCTCGTCGACTGGGCGGCCGGGCGCCCCTTCGCCTGGGTCGACGACATGATCACCCCCCGCGACCGCGCGTGGGTCGCCGCCCACCACCCGGCCCCGGCCCTGCTCCTGCGCATCCACCCGCGCCACGGCCTGCGCGAGCGCGACTTCGCCACCCTGACCCGCTGGGCGGCGGGACTCAGCGCAGCAGGGCGGTGACCGGGTCCGCCGACGGCGGGCCCATCGGCCACCAGTCCTCGCCGGCGAGGCGGGACTCGTAGGGGTACCAGAGGGCGTCGCGGCCGAGGCGGAGCTGGCGGTTGCCGCTGGTGAGGCGGTTGCGCTCGGGGCGGAAGGAGCCCTGGGCCGCGGCGAGGAGGGCGGGGCGGGCCCGGTCGAAGGGGCCCGCCGGCGGGTCCCAGGGCTCTTCGAGGGCGGCGAGGGCCGGGCGGCCGCCCTGACGCCAGGCCGCGGCGGCCCGCGCGAGGTCGGTGGTGGTCCGGCCGGTGGCGCGGGCCAGCTCCCGGTAGAGGGTGCGGGCGGCGCCCGTGAGGCCGGCCGTGGGGTGCGCGGAGGCCAGCCGGACGGCGTCCTGCCACAGGGTGAGCCCGGCGATGGGGTCCTCCCCGGTGGTGAGCAGGGCCAGGGCGCGGGCGGCCGCGTCGGCGGCGAGCAGGTCCAGGGCGAGCGGGTCCGGGCAGCCGGGCTCGGCCGGGTACGCGGGCGGGAGCCCCACGGCGGCGGGCGCGGCCGGCGGCGCGGGCAGCGGCGGCAGGACGGTGCGCACCAGCACCTCCCGGGCCGGGACGCCGGGGAAGTCCGGGGCGGAGCCGGGCTGTTCGCGCGCCGCATGGGCGGCGCTGCGGCGGCCGAGCTCGTCGAGCAGCTCCCGCTCGCCCCGGCCGCGCAGGAGCAGCAGCACGAACGGGTCCTCGTCGAGGAGCCGGGCCGCCCGGTAGCAGAGGGCCGCCGCGTGCTTGCACGGCGGACGTCCGTGGTCCGGGCAGGAGCAGCGCGGGCCCAGTTCGCGCGCCGCGGGCAGCACGGAATCCGCGAGGGACTGCGGCACCTCCCGTTCGAGCAGCGCGGCGAGCGCCGCCGGATCGGCCGCGACGGTCTCCAGGAGCTCCCGCCACCGCGCGTCGTCGAGGGCGGGCAGGGCCAGCTCGGTGCGGTAGGGGCGGGCCCTGCTGCCCCGCACGTACGCCACGATCCTGCCGGGGGTGACGGTGACGGCCTCGACGTGCCCCTCCTCCGCGTAGATACGGCCCCGGGCCAGACGGGCCGCGTCGGCGGAGCTCCCTTCGAGGGCCGACACCCAGGCCCGGCCCCACCAGCTGACGGCTTCCACCCCGGCGGGCACCGTCTCGAAGGTGCGGCGGCGGTCGTCGCGCGCGGTGATCATTCCGGCCTCCGGAGGGACACGAGGTCGGCGAGCTCGCGGTCGGTCAGCTCCGTCAGCGCCGCCTCGCCCGAGCCGAGGACGGCATCGGCCAGTGCCCGCTTCGCCTCCAGCATTTCGGCGATCCGGTCCTCGACGGTGCCCTCGGCGATGATCCGGTGGACCTGCACGGGCTGGGTCTGGCCGATCCGGTAGGCACGGTCGGTGGCCTGTTCCTCCACGGCCGGGTTCCACCAGCGGTCGAAGTGGATGACGTGCCCGGCGCGGGTGAGGTTCAGCCCGGTGCCCGCCGCCTTCAGCGAGAGCAGGAAGACGGGGACCTCGCCCGCCTGGAACCGGTCCACGAGCTCCTCGCGGCGCGCGACCGGGGTCCCGCCGTGCAGCAGCTGGTGCCCGATCCCCCGGGCCGTCAGGTGCCGCTCGATGAGCCGGGCCATCGTCACGTACTGGGTGAAGACCAGCACGGAACCGCCCTCGGCGAGGATCGTGTCCAGCAGTTCGTCCAGCAGGGCCAGCTTTCCCGAACGGTGCGGGATCCGGGGCTGTTCCTCCCTCAGGTACTGCGCGGGGTGGTTGCAGATCTGCTTGAGCGAGGCCAGCAACTTCATGATCATGCCGCGGCGTTCCATGCCCTCGCTCGCCCCGATCACGGCCATCGCCTCATCCACCGCCGCGCGGTACAGCGAGACCTGCTCACGGGTGAGCGAGACCGGATGGTCGGTCTGCGTCTTCGGCGGCAGCTCGGGGGCGATGCCGGGGTCGGACTTCTTGCGGCGCAGCAGGAAGGGGCGCACCAGCGCCGCGAGCCGGGCGACCGCCGCCTCGTTTCCGCCGTCCTCCTCCTGCTGGTGCTCCACCGGGCGGGCGTGGCGGGCGCGGAACGTGGTGAGCGGACCGAGCAGTCCCGGAGTCGTCCAGTCGAGCAGCGCCCACAGCTCGGACAGGTTGTTCTCCACCGGGGTGCCGGTGAGCGCCACCCGGGCCGGCGCCGGAACGGTGCGCAGGGCCTTCGCCGTCGCCGAATGCGGGTTCTTGACGTGCTGGGCCTCGTCGGCGACGACCATCCCCCACCGCTGCTCTGCCAGCAGCGGCGCGCTGGCGCGCATCGTCCCGTACGTGGTCAGCACGAACCCGCCCTCGGGCGCGGTCAGATCGTCGAGGCTGCGACCGGCGCCGTGGAAGCGGCGCACGGGAGTGCCGGGGGCGAACTTCTCGATCTCCCGCTGCCAGTTGCCGAGCAGCGAGGCCGGGCACACCACCAGCGTCGGCTCGGGGCGGTCCCGGTGCAGGTGCAGCGCGATCAGCGTGACGGTCTTGCCCAGGCCCATGTCGTCGGCGAGGCAGCCGCCGAGGCCCAGGGAGGTCATCAGGTCCAGCCAGGCCAGGCCGCGCGCCTGGTAGTCGCGCAGGGTGGCCTTGAGCGCGGCGGGCTGCGGCAGCGGGGCCGGCTCCCCCGTCAGCCGCTCCCGCAGGGCGGCCAGCGCCCCCACGGGGACGGCCTCCACCGGCTCCCCGTCGACCTCGGCCGTCCCCGTCAGTACGGTGGCCAGCGCGTCGACCGGGTCGAGCAGGCCGAGCTGCCGTTTGCGGGCCTTGCGCACCAGCTCCGGATCGACCCGCACCCACTGGTCGCGCAGGCGGACGACCGGCCGGTGCGCCTCGGCGAGGGCGTCCATCTCCCCCGGGGTCAGCCGGTCCCCGCCCAGCGCCAGTTCCCAGGAGAAGTCGAAGAGGTGGCCGGCGTCGAAGAAGGCGGTGCCGTCGGTCGCGGATCCGGGCGCGGTGGAGCGTACGACGGCGGTCGCGGACAGCGTACGAGCCAGTTCGCGCGGCCAGTGGACCAGGACCCCGGCGGCCGCCAGGCGGCTCGCGGCCACCCCGAGCAGGTCTTCGAGCTCCGGGTCGGACAGGGCGAGGGAGTCGGGAGCGGGCTGTTCCAGCAGCCGCAGCAGCGGCGGCCACACGCGGGCGGCCCGGCGCAGCGCGAGCACGGCGTCGATCCGGGCGCGCGACCCGAACCCCGCGGCCGCGGTGCCGGCCCACAGCTGCGAGGCGTCGGTGACCAGGGTCGGGTCGGCGAGGCTGTGCACCTGCACGACGGCCGCTCCGGCACGGCGGGTGTCCTCCCCCTCCGCCTCGTCGAAGAGGGCGAAGGAGGAGAGGTCGAGCCGGAGCGAGATCCCGACGCCCGTGTCGGCGCCGGCCGCGACCTGCGCGGCCCACTCCGCCATCCCGGCCACCTGCTGCGGCTCGCGGGCGGCGAAGGGCCGGCCGGCGGCCACGGCGGCCGCCGGGGTGCGGGGCAGGCTGTCGGCGACGGCGTCGAGGAAGGCGCGGAGCAGGGCCTCCGGCTCGGGCAGCTGCAGCGGGCGCCGGCCGGCCAGCGGCGTCGCGCACCCCTCCCACGGCAGGGCGGCGGCGACCGCGCGGAGGTGGTCGACATCGGCGGCGTCGAGCGGCCCGGCACGCCACGCGTCGACGCCCTCTGGGGTGAGCCCGGGCAGCAGACGGCCGCGCGCCACCAGCGAGAGGGCCTGCACGGCGGCGGTGCCCCAGGCCCGCGTGGCGGGATGGGCGGCCCGGCTCCGGGGCGCGGGCGCCAGCAGCGGCAGGGCGGCCGCCACGGAGAAGGTCACCGCGGGTACCGTCCGGCTGCGGGCACCGCCACCGTGCGGGCCCACCACACCGAGCGGTGCGGGCGTGCCCGTGGCGGGCAGGGGATCGCCGTCGGGCGCCCAGAAGGCGATCCGGCCCTCGCGCGGGACGGCGGCGGGCAGGAAGACGGCGGCATGGCGGAGCAGCGCCTGCGCGGCCTGCGCGGATGCCTGCGGCGTCACGGCGTCCCCTCCTCCCCCGGTCGAGCTCCAGACGGACCCCTCTGCCGTCGAGTCTAGGCACGACCACTGACAACGCCCCGGCCCGCGGATCCGCGGGGAACCCGCCCGCGGTGGGACCATGGAACCGAGAGGCGATGAGCGATGGTCGTGCGTTCCGGGAACGAGCCGGTGACCGCCCGCAGTCCGCTGCGGCTGCGGTTCTGGCTGAGCCTGTGGGGGCTGCTCTGGAGCGCCGCCGGCGCGGCCGCGTTCTCGCTGGTCGGCCGTCCCGGGTGGGCGGCGGCCTGCGCCGTGGTCTTCGTCCTGGCGGCGGTGGACATGGCCGTGGTCCTGCGGCACATCCACCAGGGCCCGCACTACCAGCCGGGCCGGGACATCCCCCCGTACGAGCCGCCGCGCGAGCGCTGAGGCTCAGTCCTCGAAGCGGGCCGCCCGCAGGTACTCCGGCTGCGGGTCGAGGGCCGCCGCCAGCCGGAAGTGTTTGCGGGCCCGGTCGTGGCGGCCGGAGCGCTCATGGGTGCGGGCGAGCGCGAAGTGCGCGAAGGCGTTGTCCGGCTCACGCTCCAGCACCAGCTCGAACTCCAGCTCCGCCGCGCGCAGTTGGGCCGCGGCGAAGAAGGCGCGGGCCCGCAGCAGCCGGGCCGCCGTGTTCTCCGGGTGGGCGGCTATGACCGAGTCGAGCAGCTTGACCGCGCCGCGCGGATCGCGGGCGGCGAGCAGCTGCTCGGCGGCCCGGTAGTCGATGACGTGGGTCTCGGGGCTGGCGGGCGGCGTGGGGCGCGTGGACTCGGACACGGATGGATCCTTCCCTCTACGGGCGCGTTCAACGCCCCCGCCCCGACCGCTATTCCATGCACACGTCAGGCGTTGCCGTCCGCCGCCGCCCCGCGCGGGCCCTGCCCGGCCGCAGCCGCCGCCCGTTCCGTGAGTTCCTCCCACACCTTGCGCACCTGCGGTTCCAGCGCCTCCAGCGGCCCGTCGTTGTCGATCACGAGGGTCGCCACCGCCAGCCGCTGCTCACGGGTGGCCTGTGCGGCCATGCGGGCCTCGGCCTCCGCTTCGGGCATTCCGCGCAGGCCGGTGAGCCGCGCCAGCTGCGTCCGGGGTGCGGCGTCCACCACGACCACCAGGTCGTAGAGCGGGGCCAGCCCGTTCTCCGTGAGCAGGGGTACGTCGTGCACCACGATCGCGTCGGACCCCGCGGCGGCCTCCAGCTCGGCCGACCGGGCCCCGACCAGCGGGTGGACGATCGCGTTCAGCGTCCGGAGCTTTGCCTGGTCGGCGAAGACCACGGAACCGAGCTTCGGCCGGTCCAGCGTGCCCTGCGGGGTCAGCACCGACTCCCCGAAGGCCTCGACGACGGCCGCGAGCCCGGGCGTGCCCGGCTCCACGACCTCCCGTGCGATGCGGTCGGCGTCCACGACGACCGCCCCGTACCCCGCCAGCAGTCGAGAGACCTCGCTCTTGCCGGCACCGATTCCGCCCGTCAGGCCCACCTTCAGCATGCCCGAAGCCTAGCCCCCGCCGGCGGCGGGCCCACAGCCCCCCGCGCCACCCCGTCCGGCGCCACCGCCCCCGGCGGCCCGCTCAGCCTTCGCCCTCGCGCTCGGCAAGGAACCGCTCGAACTCGCGGCCGATCTCCTCCGCCGACGGGATCTCGGCCGGCTCGGCGATCATGTTGCCCCTGGTCTCGGCGCCGGCGGCCGCGTCGTACTGGTGCTCCAGCCCCTGCACCAGGTTGACGAGCTCCTCGTCGCCCTCGCGGATCTGCCGGTCGATCTCCGTCTGCGTACGGTGCGCCTCGGTCCGCAGCGCGTGCGCCACCGCCGGCAGGACCAGCCCGGTCGCCGCGGTGATGGCCTCCAGCGCCGTCAGCGCCGCGTCGGGGTAGGGGGAACGGGCCACGTAGTGCGGTACGTGCGCGGCGACGCCCAGTACGTCGTGCCCGGCCTGCGACAGCCGGAACTCCACGAGCGACTCGGCGCTGCCCGGGACCTGCGCCTCGTCGAAGGGGCTGCGGTGGCCCGGCATGAGGTCGGTCCGGTTGCCGTGCGGTGTGATGCCCACGGGACGGGTGTGCGGGACGCCCATCGGGATGCCGTGGAAGTTGACCGAGAGCCGCACGCCGAGCCGCTCGACGATCTGCCGGACGGCGACGGCGAAGCGCTCCCACTCCACGTCCGGCTCGGGGCCGGAGAGCAGCAGGAAGGGGGCTCCGGTGGCGTCCTGGACGAGCCGGACCTCCAGCTCGGGCGCCTCGAACTCGGTCCAGTGGTCGCGCTTGAAGGTCAGCAGCGGGCGGCGGGCCCGGTAGTCCACCAGCCGGTCCGCGTCGAAGCGGGCCACCACCTGGTGGGGCAGGGTGTCCAGGAGCCGCTCGACGATCTGCTCGCCGGTCTCACCCGCGTCGATGTACCCCTCGAAGTGGTACAGCATGACCAGCCCGGCCGAGTCCTGGGCGAGCGCCAGGTCGGCCACCGCCAGGCCCTTGGCGTCCCATTCGTACAACCCCTGTGGATCAAGCACCGTCACCACTCCTCCCTCGCTGCGTTCTCTGGAAGGAACGCCCAAGAGGGCCCCGCCATTCCCGAGTTGGCAACAGTCCGTAGAAGAGGGGAACGGTCGGCGACGAAGTGAGGCCCGCCCCCCGAAGGGGACGGGCCTCACTTTTCAACTCAACCGGCTCGGCTCACGCCCGGAGGCGTGTGCGCACTGCGATCAGCTCTGGCCGCCGGCCAGCTTCTCGCGGAGCGCGGCCAGGGCCTCGTCCGACGCCAGGGCGCCGGAGGTCTCGTCCGACTCCGAGGAGTAGGAACCACCCGAGATGCCCGCACCGGCGTTGCCACCGGCGGCCGGGGCGGCAGCACCCTCGGCGGCAGCGGCCTCGTCGGCCTCGCGGCTCTTGATGACCTGGGCCTGGTGCTGCTCGAAGCGCTGCTGCGCCTCGGCGTACTGGGTCTCCCAGGCCTCGCGCTGCTTCTCGTAGCCCTCGAGCCAGTCGTTGGTCTCGGGGTCGAAGCCCTCGGGGTAGATGTAGTTGCCCTGGTCGTCGTAGGACGCGGCCATGCCGTACAGGGTCGGGTCGAACTCGACCGACGCCGGGTCGGCACCGAAGGACTCGTTGGCCTGCTTCAGCGACAGCGAGATCCGGCGACGCTCGAGGTCGATGTCGATGACCTTGACGAAGATCTCGTCGTTGACCTGGACGACCTGCTCCGGGATCTCCACGTGGCGCTCGGCCAGCTCGGAGATGTGGACCAGGCCCTCGATGCCCTCGTCCACGCGGACGAACGCACCGAACGGAACCAGCTTGGTGACCTTACCCGGGACGACCTGACCGATCTGGTGGGTCCGGGCGAACTGCTGCCACGGGTCTTCCTGCGTCGCCTTCAGCGACAGGGAGACGCGCTCGCGGTCCATGTCGACGTCGAGGACCTCGACGGTGACTTCCTGGCCGACCTCGACAACCTCGGACGGGTGGTCGATGTGCTTCCAGGACAGCTCGGAGACGTGGACGAGACCGTCGACGCCACCCAGGTCCACGAAGGCACCGAAGTTGACGATCGAGGACACGACGCCGGAGCGGACCTGACCCTTCTGCAGGGTGGTGAGGAACGTCTGGCGGACCTCGGACTGGGTCTGCTCGAGCCAGGCACGGCGGGACAGGACCACGTTGTTGCGGTTCTTGTCCAGCTCGATGATCTTCGCCTCGAGCTCCTTGCCCACGTAGGGCTGGAGGTCGCGGACACGGCGCATCTCGACGAGAGAGGCCGGGAGGAAGCCGCGGAGGCCGATGTCGAGGATGAGACCACCCTTGACGACCTCGATGACGGTACCGGTGACGATGCCGTCTTCTTCCTTGATCTTCTCGATCGTGCCCCAGGCACGCTCGTACTGAGCGCGCTTCTTGGACAGGATCAGACGGCCTTCCTTGTCCTCCTTCTGGAGAACAAGCGCCTCGATCTCGTCGCCGACCTTGACGACCTCGTTCGGGTCGACGTCGTGCTTGATCGAGAGCTCACGGCTCGGGATCACGCCTTCGGTCTTGTAACCGATGTCGAGCAGGACCTCGTCCCGGTCGACCTTCACGATGACGCCGTCGACGATGTCGCCGTCGTTGAAGTACTTGATCGTCTCGTCGATCGCGGCGAGGAAGGCTTCCTCGTTACCGATGTCGTTGACCGCTACCTGCGGGGTGGTAGAGGTGGTCTCGGTGCTGCTCGTCATGTGGGAAAGGGCTCCGGTTACGGACAGAAAGTCGTAGGTACTGCTACGCCGGGAGCCCTTATCGGCATCTGCCGATGAAGCCGGACAGCCAAGGAAGCCCTTGATCCGCGAGAAGCGGGGAGGGCCTCGAAAACCGAGGGGACATCAACAGATGCAAGCGCAGCCTGCTAGGTCTGAGGAGCACAGGCTCGCAGCGCAACTTGTAGCATACGGGGGCCGCCGGACAGGGTCAATGCGCGAAGGCGCACACCCCCGGCGGATCGCCGCATATCCGGCACAATTCGTGTGCGGGGAGGGCGTGATGACCCTCCCGACACGTTTGCAGCAGTCACCCGGCGACGTCCGCCGCATACCACGGACGTCCACCGACATCCGCACACTACGACGACGGGCCCCATGAACCAAGAGGACTACGCCCCCGAAGACGCGTACGAGGCCGATCCGGGCTCCGCCGACGGCCTCGCCGACGACCTCCCCGACGCCTTCGACGCCTTCGACGAGGCCGAGGCCACGCGCCGCGAGGCCGGGGAGGCGGAGAGCAGCCGGGCCAGCCGGGGCTGGTGGGACCGCAACGCCGACGAGTACCAGAGCGAGCACGGCGCCTTCCTCGGCGACGACCGCTTCGTGTGGGGCCCCGAGGGCCTGGACGAGGCAGAGGCCGCCCTGCTCGGCCCCGCCGCCTCCCTCAAGGGCAAGGACGTCCTGGAGATCGGCGCCGGCGCCGCCCAGTGCTCGCGCTGGCTCGCCGCTCAGGGCGCCCGCCCGGTGGCCCTGGACCTCTCCCACCGCCAGCTGCAGCACGCCCTGCGCATCGGCGACGACGTCCCCCTGGTCGAGGCCGACGCCGGGAACCTGCCCTTCCGCGACGGCTCCTTCGACCTCGCCTGCTCCGCGTACGGGGCCGTCCCCTTCGTCGCCGACCCCGTCAACGTCATGCGCGAGGTCCACCGCGTCCTGCGCCCGGGCGGCCGCTGGGTCTTCTCCGTCACCCATCCCATCCGCTGGGCCTTCCCCGACGAGCCGGGGCCCGAGGGGCTCTCCGTCGCCGCCTCCTACTTCGACCGGACCCCGTACGTCGAGCAGGACGAGCGGGGCCGCGCCGTGTACGTGGAGCACCACCGCACCCTCGGTGACCGGGTCCGCGACGTGGTGGCGGGCGGTTTCCGCCTGGTCGACCTGGTGGAGCCGGAGTGGCCCGCGTGGAACAGCCAGGAGTGGGGCGGCTGGTCCCCGCTGCGCGGGAACCTGATTCCCGGTACGGCGATCTTCGTGTGCGAGAGGGCCTGATCCGTTGAACGGCCGGCTGCGCCAGTCCGCGCTCGACGCCCTTCCCGTACGGGAGGCCGTGCCCGCGCTCACGTCCGCCCTGGACGGCCACGGCGCGGCCGTGCTCTGCGCGCCGCCCGGCACCGGCAAGACCACGCTGGTGCCGCTGGTGCTGGCGGGCCTGGCCGGCGGCGGGCCGCGGCGGCGGGTCGTGGTCGCCGAGCCCCGGCGGATCGCCGCGCGGGCGGCGGCGCGGCGGATGGCGTGGCTGCTGGGCGAGGCCGTCGGCGGGTCCGTGGGGTTCACGGTGCGCGGGGAGCGGGTCGTGGGCCGCGACGCCCTCGTGGAGGTGGTCACCACCGGTGTGCTGCTGCAGCGGCTCCAGCGGGACCAGGAGCTGGCCGGCGTGGACGTGGTCGTCCTGGACGAGTGCCACGAGCGGCACCTGGACGCCGACACCGTCGCCGCGTTCCTGGTGGACGTACGGGAGACGCTGCGCCCGGAGCTGCGGCTCGTGGCGGCTTCGGCGACGACGGACGCGGCCGGATGGGCCCGCGTGCTGGGGGGCGCTCCGGTGGTGGAGACGCCCGGCGTCTCGTACCCGGTGGAGACCGTGTGGGCGCCGCCGGCCCGGCCGGTGCGGCCGCCGCACGGGATGCGGGTGGATCCCGCGCAGCTGACGCACGTGGCGTCGGTGGTGCGGCGGGCGCTGGCGGAACGTTCCGGGGACGTCCTGTGCTTCCTGCCCGGCGTCGGTGAGATCTCCCGGGTCGCGGGTCTGCTCGGCGGGGTGGACGCGGAGGTGCTGCAGCTCCACGGCCGGGCCCCGGCGGCGGTGCAGGAGGCGGCGCTGACCGCCTCGGAGCGCCGACGGGTGATCCTGTCCACGGCGGTGGCGGAGTCGAGCCTGACCGTGCCCGGGGTGCGGGTGGTCGTGGACTCCGGGCTGGCCCGCGAGCCGCGCGTGGACCATGCGCGGGGGCTGGGCGCGCTGGCGACGGTGCGGGCTTCGCGCGCGGCGGGCCGCCAGCGGGCCGGGCGGGCGGGGCGCGAGGCGCCGGGGGCGGTGTACCGGTGCTGGGCGGAGGCGGAGCACGGGCGCCTGCCGGCGTTCCCGTCCCCGGAGATACGGATCGCGGACCTGACGCAGTTCGCCCTGCAGGCCGCGTGCTGGGGGGACCCGGACGCGACGGGGCTGGCACTGCCGGATCCGCCGCCGGCCGGCGCGATGGCGGCCGCGCGCGAGGTGCTGGTGGCGGTCGGCGCGGTGGACGGTGCGGGGCGGCCGACCGGGCGTGGGCTGCGGATGGCGCGGCTCGGGCTGCACCCGCGGCTGGCGCGTGCGCTGCTGGACGGCGCCGGGGCGGTGGGCGCGCGTCGGGCGGCGGAGGTGGTGGCGCTGCTGAGCGAGGAGCCGCCGCGGGAGTACGGGGACGACCTGGCCGCCGCGTGGCGCGCGGCCCGGCGGGGCGGTGACGCGTACGCCGCCCGCTGGCGTGCGGAGGCCCGTCGCCTGGAGCGCGCGGCGCTCGGTCCCCCGGCCCCCGAATCGCCGGCCGCCGGCCTCGCGGACCCGTCCGGCCCTGCGGCCATGGCCGCCGCGCCGGGCCCGGACCCCCGACCGCGCGCCTCGGCCCGCCCGGGCACCGCTGCGCGGGGCCTCACCCCCACCCCGCCCCTTCCCGAAACCGTGGGCGGCGCCCCCAGCCCCCCGTCCCGGGGCTCCGCCCCGGACCCGGCGGGGGCCCCGCCCCCGGACCCCCGCGCCTCAATCGCCGGCGAGGCTAAATGCGCGGACGGCAGCGGCCGAAATCCAGCCCCGACAGGGGGTCCCCCCGGACGAGGTCTGGGGGAGTTTGAGGAGCGGGGTGCGGGGCGGAGCCCCGGCCGCGGAGCGGCACCGGACGACCTCGTGGCCGGGCTCGTCGTCGCGCTCGCGTTCCCCGAGCGCGTGGCCCGGGCCAGGAACGAGACGGCCTTCCTCATGGCCAACGGGACGGGGGGCGAGATCCCGGACGGGAGTCCACTGCGCGGCACGCCCTGGCTGGCCGTGGCCGTCGCCGACCGGGCCCCGCACTCCGCCTCGGCACGGATCCGGCTCGCCGCGGCCGTCGACGAGGCCACCGCCCGGGCCGCGGCCGCGCATCTGCTGAGCGAGGGCGAGGAGGTCCGCTGGGAGGACGGGGACCTCGTCGCCCGGGCCGCCGAGCGGCTGGGGGCGATCGAGCTGGCCGTACGCCCGCTGCGCGAGCCCGACCCGGCGCTCGTCCGGGCCGCCCTCCTCGACGGCCTCCGCGCCGAGGGGCTCGGACTGCTGCGCTGGTCCGAGGACGCGCACGCGCTCCGGGCCCGGCTGGCCTTCCTGCACCGCACGCTCGGCGGCGGCTGGCCCGACGTGGCGGACGACGCCGCCCTGCTGGAGCGGGCCGACGACTGGCTGGAGCCCGAGCTGTCCCGCGCCCGGCGCCGCGCCGACCTGGCGCGGATCGACGCCGGGCAGGCCCTGAACCGGCTGCTGCCCTGGGCCACCGGTGAGGCCGCCCGTCTGGACGAGCTGGCACCGCAGCGCCTGGAGGTGCCCAGCGGGTCCCGGATCCGGGTGGACTATTCGGCGGAGCACGGGCAGCCGGTGCTCGCGGTGAAGCTCCAGGAGCTGTTCGGGCTGGCCGAGACCCCCGAGGTGGCCGGCGTGCCGGTGCTCGTGCACCTGCTGTCACCCGCCGGGCGGCCCGCCGCCGTCACCGCCGACCTCGCCTCCTTCTGGCAGGGCGGCTACCGGGCCGTCCGCGCCGAGCTGCGCGGCCGCTACCCCAAGCACCCCTGGCCGGAGGACCCGGCGACCGCCGAGCCCACCCGGCACACCAACGCCCGGCTCAGGCGCTGACCAGGCAGTCCCGGGTCCGCCGGCCCCGGGCCTCCAGCCACAGGGCGAGGCCGAGCAGCACGAGCCCGCCGGCCGCCAGGCCGACCGGCGCGTACGTGTGGAGCGCGAGGACCTTCGTACGGTTGGCGCCGACGAGGTCGACCGTGTACTTCGCGTAGTCCTCGCGGATGGTCACGTGCCCGGCGAAGGCGGTGAGCCTGCCGTCGGGGCCACCGGCGGCGATGCCGCCGCGCATCTCCTGCTGGATGTCCTGCTCGGCGTTGACGGGCGCCCCGGTGACCGGGTCCACCCAGAACCGGGCCTTGACCGTGTACCAGAGGGTGGTGCCGGTGGCGGCCTCGATCGTGCTGGGGTCGATGCCCTCGATCGGCATCTTCTTGGGCATGGGGACCTTGGTCCACGGGACGGTCTGCTCGAAGAGGTAGACGTCCATGCCGCGGTAGGTGCGGGGGCCCACGTAGTGCATCGGCGACGCCGTGCGGGTCTGCGCGTCGAAGTAGAGGTAGTCGCGCGGCTCGGTGAAGAACGGCCACTTGAACTCGATGCCCTCGCGCTTGACCGGGTCCCCGTCGACCATCTCGCCGGTGGCGTGCACCGGGTCCTGGGTGTGCGCGTCGAAGATGTAGCGCTCGGGGATCTGGGAGACCATCTTCCCGTCCGGCCCGATGATGTAGGACAGCGTGTCCCAGACGACGACGTCCCTGCCCGCGCTGGCCTCGATCTCCTTCGAGGCCTCGACGTTGCCCTTGAGGGTCTGGACGATGGTGACCTTGTCGACCTTCTTCGGCTGCATCCCGCCCGTGTAGTCGAGCAGGGTCGCGTCCTTCGCCTCCAGGACCATCTCCTGGTACTGCTCCGGCGGGATCTTCGCGAGCCGCGGGTACGCGTACCAGCGCAGCAGCGGTGCGAGGGCCGCGAAGAAGACGGCCAGGGCCAACAGGACAAGGCTCGCTCTGCGTCGCACGGCCGGGCCCTCCTCTTACTTTCCGGGCGCCGCGGGCGCGGTGGTGAGCAGCGGCTTGGGTGAGGTCTCGCCTTCGGGCGCCCCGAACGCCGTGACGGCGAGGACGAGGAGCACCGCGAGGACCAGACCGCTGGCGGCGGCGATGAATGCGCGCATGCCGGGCCTCCGGAATCTGATAGGGCGTCAGGGCTGGGGCACCGTAGCAACGCGGACCCGAGATGAGAACCGTTCGGCCGGGGCGGCCTGTTGGACCCCGCCCGGCCCGGCCTGCCGGTCCGGCCCGGGAGTGTGACGTGGCCCATGGCGCTCCCGGGAGCCCCACGGGCCCCGGACGCGTCCTTCCCGGTGTCACGGACGGGCCGCCGCATACTGGCCGGGCCCACGAACCGAGGAGACGCGCCATGCCGTTCACACTGAGCCACGCGGCCGCCGTGCTGCCGGCCGTCCGCCGGACCGGGCGGGCACGCGGCCCGCTCGTCGGCTCGGCGCTGGTCCTCGGATCCTTCGCCCCGGACACCTTCTACTTCGCTGCCACGCTCGTCGCGCGCCTCAGGCCGTACGGCACCTTCGCGCACTCCCTGCCCGGGATCGTGACCGTCGACGCGGCGCTCACCGCCGTCCTCGCGGCGTGCTGGCTGCTGCTGCGCGAGCCGCTGCTCGCCCTGCTCCCCCGCGGCCGGCGCGGCCAGGTGCACGCCTTCGTACGGGGCGAGGACTGGCGCGGGCGCCGACCGGCCCCGCTGGCCCTGTGGTTCTGCCTCTCCTCCGTCATCGGGTCCTGCACGCACGTGCTGTGGGACAGCTTCACGCACCTCGACCGGTGGGGCACCAACGCGCTGGACCTGGGCAGGCCCCTCGCGTTCGGCTTCCCCCTCTACCTGTACCTGCAGTACGGCGGGTCGGTGATCGCGGCCTGCGTCCTGGTGTGGTTCACGGCCACCGCGCTGCGGCGGCTGCCGGCCTCCCCGCAGCCGCCTTCCGTCCCCGTGCTCGGCCGGGCCGAGCTGTGGGGCGCTCTCGCGCTCATCCTCCTGTGTACGGCCGTCGGGATCGTGCTGCGCGTACTGCGCTTCTTCACCTTCTTCGACGCGATCCACACGCCGCTCGACATCATCCCGACGATCTGCTTCGGCGCGGGCGGCGGCCTCACCGTGGGCCTGCTGCTGTACGGGGTCCTCGTACGGCTGCGCCACCGCCCGGCCCGGCTCCGGTCGCAGGAGGAAACGCGGACGCCCGTCCCCACCGCGTAGGCGGGAACGGGCGCCCGGCAGTCCGTACGACGATCAGTGCGCGGCGGACTCCCAGTCGGAGCCGACGCCCACCGACACGTCCAGCGGCGCCCGGAGGTCGACGGCCGCGCCCATCTCGCGGCGCACCAGCTCCTCCACCCGCTCCCGCTCGCCCGGGGCGACCTCCAGCACGATTTCGTCGTGGACCTGGAGCAGCATCCGCGACGACAGCCCCGCCTCGGCGATCGCCTTGTCCACGCGCAGCATCGCGACCTTGACGATGTCCGCAGCGGTGCCCTGGATCGGCGCGTTCAGCGCCATCCGCTCGGCGGCCTCACGGCGCTGGCGGTTGTCGCTGTTGAGGTCGGGCAGGTAGCGGCGGCGGCCGAAGACCGTGGCCGTGTAGCCGGTGGCGCGGGCCTCGTCGACCACGCGCTGCAGGTATTCGCGGACCCCGCCGAACCGCTCGAAGAAGGTCTCCATCAGGCCGCGCGCCTCGGCGGGCTCGATGTTCAGCTGCTGGGCCAGGCCGAACGCGGACAGCCCGTACGCGAGACCGTACGACATCGCCTTGATCTTGCGGCGCATCTCGGCGTCGACCTGCGAGCGCTCCACGCCGAACACCTGCGAGGCGACCGTGGTGTGCAGGTCCTCACCGGAGGCGAACGCCTCGATCAGGCCCTCGTCCTCGGAGAGGTGGGCCATCACGCGCAGCTCGATCTGGCTGTAGTCGGCCGTCATCAGCGACTCGTAGCCCTCGCCGACGACGAACCCGCGGCGGATCGCCCGGCCCTCGTCCGTGCGCACCGGCACGTTCTGCAGGTTCGGGTCCGTGGACGACAGGCGGCCGGTCGCGGCGACCGTCTGGCTGAAGTTGGTGTGCACCCGGCCGTCGGCGGCGATCGTCTTGACCAGGCCCTCGACGGTGACGCGCAGCTTGGCCTGCTCCCGGTGGCGCAGCATGATCACCGGCAGTTCGTGGTCGGTCTGCGTGGCGAGCCAGGCCAGCGCGTCCGCGTCCGTGGTGTAGCCCGTCTTCGTCTTCTTCGTCTTCGGCAGGTCCAGCTCGCCGAAGAACACCTCCTGCAGCTGCTTGGGCGAGCCGAGGTTGAACTCGTGCCCGACCGCCGCGTGCGCCTCCTTCACGGCCTGCTGCACGGCGCCCGCGAACTGCTGCTCCATGGCCTCCAGGTGGTCGCGGTCGGCGGCGATGCCGGCCCGCTCCATCCGGGCCAGCAGCTCGGAGGTCGGCAGCTCCATGTCGTGGAGCAGCGCGGCCGCACCCACCTCGTCGAGCTTCCCGGTGAAGGCCTCGCCGAGGTCCAGGACCGCGCGGGCCTGCGCCATCAGCGCCTCCGCCTCGGCGGTGTCGTCGGCGCCGAAGGCCAGCTGGCCGTCGGCGGCGGCCGGCGCCAGCTCGCGGTGCAGGTACTCGTTGGACAGCACGTCCAGCGCGAAGGACCGGCGGCCCGGCTTGACCAGGTACGCGGCGAGCGCGGTGTCCATGGTGACGCCGCGGAGGGACCAGCCGTGCTCGGGGAACACCCGCATCAGGCCCTTGGCGTTGTGCACGACCTTCGGCTTCGCCGCATCGGCGGCCCAGGCCGCGAACGCCCGCTCGTCCGCCTCGTCCAGCCCGGACGGCTCGAACCAGGCGGCCGCGCCGCCGGCCGCGGCCAGCGCGATCTCGCTGACGTTGCCCTGGCCCAGCGCCCAGCTGTCGACGGTCGCCACACCGAGCGGCCCGCCCGCGTGCGCCTCCAGCCACGGAGCCAGCTCACCCGCGCCCAGCACGGAGGCGTCGAGCTCCACGCCCGCCGCCACCGGGGCCGGGGCCTGCTGCTCGTCCGCGCCCGGGTCCACCGCGAGCAGCCGCTCGCGCAGCGAGGCGTTGCGGATCTCCAGCACGTCCAGCACACCGGTCACGGCCGACCGGTCGTAGGGCGCGCGGGCCAGGTCGGCCGGCGTCTTCGGCAGCTCCACGTCCTTGACCATCTCGGTCAGGACCCGGTTCAGCTTGACGGCCTCCAGGTGGTCGCGGAAGTTCTGCCCGGCCTTGCCCTTGACCTCGTCCGCGCGCTCCACGAGCTGCGCGAACGACCCGAACTGGGTGATCCACTTGGCCGCGGTCTTCTCGCCGACGCCCGGGATGCCCGGCAGGTTGTCGGACGGGTCGCCGCGCAGCGCCGCGAAGTCCGGATACTGCTGCGGCGTGAGACCGTACTTCTCCTGCACCTTCTCCGGGGTGAAGCGGGTCAGCTCGGAGACGCCCTTGGTGGGGTACAGCACGGTGGTGTGCTCGGAGACGAGCTGGAAGGAGTCCCGGTCGCCGGTGACGATCAGCACCTCGAAGCCGAGCGCCTCCGCCTGCGTCGCCAGCGTCGCGATCACGTCGTCGGCCTCGAAACCGTCGATCGCGAACCGCGGCACCTTCATCGCGTCCAGGAGCTCGCCGATCAGCTCGACCTGCCCCTTGAACTCGTCCGGCGTCTTGGAACGGTTCGCCTTGTACTCGGGGAACTCCGTCGAACGCCACGTCTTGCGGGACACGTCGAACGCCACCGCGAAGTGGGTGGGCGCCTCGTCGCGCAGCGTGTTCGCCAGCATCGACGCGAAGCCGTAGATGGCGTTGGTCGGCTGGCCCGTAGCGGTCGTGAAGTTCTCCGCGGGCAGCGCGAAGAACGCCCGGTACGCCAGGGAGTGCCCGTCCATGAGCATCAGGCGGGGGCGGTCCGCTGCGGTCGTCTGGTCGGTCTTCTTCGATGCTGAATCTGCCACGCCCCCGATCCTAGGGCGCCGCACTGACAATTCCGGCGCCGGAGGTCACCCCCTCGGTGGAGACGAGGGCTGACGCCAGGGCGGGCGCGGCCCCGCACCGGAGTCCCCGGCCGGCCCACGCGGCGCATCCGCCCCACCGGCCGCCCCCGGCGCACGGGCCCGGACCCGTACGCGCCCCGGACCGCTCTCCCCTCTTCCCCGCGGCCGTGAAAGGATCCGAGTGCGGCAAAACATGCTGCACCCGTACGTACGCTCGAAGGGGAGCGACATGGCCACCAAGCCGCCCGCAGGTGATCCCGTACAGGACGCGCCGCAGGTCGCGCCCCCCAAGCACGCCGCCGCCGGCCTGCCCGCCATCGGGCACACCCTGAAGATCGCGCAGCAGCAGATGGGCCTGGCCCGCACCGCCCGCACCCTGCTCAAGGTCAACCAGAAGGACGGCTTCGACTGCCCCGGCTGCGCCTGGCCCGAGGGCGACAAGCGGCACACCGCCGAATTCTGCGAGAACGGCGCCAAGGCCGTCGCCGAGGAAGCCACCCTGCGCCGGGTCACCCCCGCGTTCTTCGCCGCCCACCCGCTGTCCGACCTCGCCGGCCGGTCCGGCTACTGGCTCGGCCAGCAGGGCCGCATCACCGAACCCGTGTACCTCGCGGAAGGCGCCGACCGGTACGAGGCCGTCACCTGGGAGCGGGCCTTCGCGATCATCGCCGAGGAGCTGACCGCCCTCGACTCCCCCGACGAAGCCCTCTTCTACACCTCGGGCCGCACCAGCAACGAGGCCGCCTTCCTCTTCCAGCTCTTCGCCCGCGAGTTCGGCACCAACAACCTGCCCGACTGCTCCAACATGTGCCACGAGTCCTCGGGCTCCGCGCTCACCGAGACCATCGGCGTCGGCAAGGGCAGCGTCAGCCTCGAAGACCTCCACCAGGCCGACCTGATCATCGTCGCCGGACAGAACCCGGGCACCAACCACCCGCGCATGCTCTCCGCCCTGGAGAAGGCCAAGCGAGCCGGCGCGAAGATCATCTCGGTGAATCCGCTGCCCGAGGCCGGTATGGAGCGGTTCAAGAACCCCCAGACCCCCGTCGGCATGCTCAGGGGCACCGCCCTGAACGACCTCTTCCTCCAGATCCGCATCGGCGGCGACCAGGCCCTCTTCCGCCTCCTCAACAAGCTCGTCATCGAAGCGTCCGAAAGCGCCTCCGGCGCGGGCTCCGGCGCCGTCGACGAGGCCTTCGTCCGCGAACACACCCACGGCTACGAGGAACTCGCGGCAGCCGCCGAGAAGGCCGACTGGGACGAGACCCTCACCGCCACCGGCCTGACCCGCCCCGAGATCGAACGCGCCCTGGCCATGATCCTGGCCTCCGAGCGCACCATCGTCTGCTGGGCCATGGGCCTCACCCAGCACAAGCACGGCGTCGCCACCATCCGCGAGGTCGTCAACCTCCTCCTCCTGCGCGGCAACATCGGCCGCCCCGGCGCCGGCGTCTGCCCCGTCCGCGGCCACTCCAACGTCCAGGGCGACCGCACCATGGGCATCTTCGAACGCCCCGCCCCCGCCTTCCTCGACGCCCTCGACCGCGAATTCGGCATCACCTCACCGCGCGAGCACGGCTACGACGTCGTCCGCTCCATCCAGGCCCTGCGCGACGGCAGGGCCAAGGTCCTCTTCGCCATGGGCGGCAACTTCGTCGGCGCCACCCCCGACACCGACGTCACCGAAGCCGCGATCCGCCGCGCCTCCCTGACCGTGCACGTCTCCACCAAACTCAACCGCTCCCACGCCGTCACCGGCAGGCGCGCCCTGATCCTGCCCACCCTCGGCCGCACGGACAAGGACGTCCAGGCCACCGGCAAGCAGTTCGTGACCGTCGAGGACTCCATGGGCATGGTCCACGCCTCCCGCGGCAACCTCGCCCCCGCCGGCCCCCACCTGCTCTCCGAGCCCGCCATCGTGGCCCGCCTGGCCCGCGCCGTCCTCGGCGACACCTCCCGGACCCCCTGGGAGGAGTTCGAGAAGGACTACGCCGCCATCCGCGACCGCATCGCCCGCGTGATCCCCGGCTTCGAGGACTTCAACACCCGCATCGCCCACCCCGGCGGCTTCCGGCTCCCCCACGCCCCCCGCGACGAACGCCGCTTCCCCACCAGGACCGGCAAGGCCAACTTCACCGCCGCCCCCGTCGAATACCCGCGCGTCCCCCAGGGCCGGCTCCTCCTGCAGACCCTGCGCAGCCACGACCAGTACAACACCACCATCTACGGCCTCGACGACCGCTACCGCGGCATCACCGGCGGCCGCCGCGTCGTCATGGTCCACCCCGACGACGCCGCCGAACTCGGCCTCACCGACGGCTCGTACACCGACCTGATCAGCGAATGGAACGACGGCGTCGAACGCCGCGCACCCGGCTTCCGCGTCGTCCACTACCCCACCGCCCGCGGCTGCGCCGCCGCCTACTACCCCGAGACCAACGTCCTGGTCCCCCTCGACTCCACCGCCGACACCAGCAACACCCCCGCCAGCAAGTCCGTCGTCATCCGCTTCGAACCGGCCCGACCCGCCCCCGACCGGGCCTGATAGAACGACCCCAGGACAATCGGGTTAACGAGCGTTGACGAACGGAGCCGGCCCATGGGTCACGACCACGCAGTGAAGTTCCCCCAGGACGTACTCGACCAGTACTCCGCCAAGGGCATCGACCTGCCCGCGCTGTTCTCCGCCGGAGCCCTCGGCCAGCGCATGGAGATCCGCATCCTGGAGGCCTCCGCCGAGCGCGTCGTGGCCACCATGCCCGTCAAGGGCAACACCCAGCCCTACGGACTCCTCCACGGCGGAGCCTCCGCCGTCCTCGCCGAGACCCTCGGCTCCGTCGGCGCCATGATGCACGGCGGCATCGACAAGATCGCCGTCGGCGTCGACCTCAACTGCACCCACCACCGCGGCGTGCGCACCGGCACCGTCACCGGCGTCGCCACCCCCATCCACCGCGGCCGCTCCACCACCACCTACGAGATCGTCATCAGCGACGAGGAGGACCGCCGGGTCTGCACCGCCCGCCTCACCTGCCTGCTGCGCGACACGGAGTCTTAACAACCAAGCCGACACGAGCAGTTGTGCAGCCCCCGGCGCCGGTCTAGCGTTCCCGCATGGGATCGGGACCGGCGCCGCGGCGCGCCACGGCCACCTGCGCGGCGACGGCACTCCTGGCCGCCGCGCTCCTCTCCTGCACCCCCCGCACCCCCGCCTCCCCGGCGCCCCGCACCACCTCGCCCCAGGACCTGTGCACCACCCTGATCACCCACTGGGCCGGGGTCATCCTCGACGCCGGCCAGGACCAGGACGCCGTCCACCTCGACTACCAGGCCATGGGCCTGTCCGGCGGCCAGAACGAGATCCTGCGCACCGTCCTCGACGGCGCCCGGACCGAGCAGCGCACCAACGGCGCCGCCGCCGCACACCGGTACACCGCCCGCGAGGCCGCCCGCCACTGCGCCGACCGCTACCGCGCGGGCACCCCCACCGGCGGGCCCTGGTGAGCGGCATAGGCCCCGTCGAGCCCGGCGAGGGCACCGAGGGCCGCGAGCGGCCGCCCGCTGCGGCCCGTACGCCCGCCGCCCGCGGAGTGCGGTGGCTGCGCACCCGGTACGCCCGCCACCGCCGGGCCGTCCTCACCGTGGCGGCCACGGCCGTGCTGGCCGCGGGCGCCGCCCGCTGGTACACGACGCGGCCGCTGCCCGTCGCGGCCCCTCAGCCGCCCGCCCCGTCGCAGTCCGTGTCCCTCACCTATCTGGAACCGCTGGAGCCCACCCCCGAGGGCAGCGCGTTCGCGCTCACCGTCCGTATGCGCAACAGGGCCGGCAGCCCCGTCACGGTGGAGCGGATCGGCCAGCCGTCGCGAGCGCTGAGCGTGACCGTCCGGCCACCACTGCCGGTCACGATCGGCGCCGGGGAAGCGCGCGACCTCGCGGTGCTCTTCCGGACAGAAGACTGCGTGCATGTGGCACGGAATTCTGGACTCCCATTCCTTGAGGTAACCCTCAGTAATGAAATCCAGAAAGAGGATCACAGTTACATCCCCGGTGACCGTTATGCCAGAGATCTTTCCGCCGCCCTGACCAGGGCGTGTCCCGAAGATCGAGACACCGCCCCCACCGGACCGTCATGACCAAAAACCGCCAGAGTCCTGGCAGGACAGCAGCTAAACCGAGGTTTGATCCTCACCTGTCTCAGAATATGGACAAGACGAAACGGCCTGAATTCCCCCGTTCCACCCGCACACATCCGCTATGCATTACGCCGTGGCATAACAAGAGAGTCACATCCTTGGCCTAAGCCCTCCATAACCCGCGATCCGCCGCCTAGAGTCACCGCCAGTTACCGCGACCGCCGGATTTCCTTCAGTTCGGTTCCCCGCGTTCGACTCGACGCGTCCCACGGGGGACGCGGCGCCAGGAAAGGACTGATCGTGCGTCATCGTCAGCTCATCGCCGTGACCGCCGCCCTCGCTGCGGGCGCCCTCACTCTCACCGCCTGCGGCTCCCGCGACGACAAGGGCGGAGCCACCGCCGACGGCGGGAACACCACGGTCGTCATCGGCGTCGACGCCCCCCTGACGGGCGACCTCTCGGCCCTCGGCCTCGGCATCAAGAACTCCGCCGACCTCGCCGCCAAGCAGGCCAACGAGAAGGGCTACGTCAAGGGCATCACCTTCAAGATCGAAGCCCTCGACGACCAGGCGCAGGCCTCCTCCGGCCAGCAGAACGCCACCAAGCTCACGGCCAACAAGGACGTCCTCGGCGTCGTCGGCCCGCTGAACTCCTCGGTCTCCGAGTCCATGCAGAAGGTCTTCGACGACGCCAAGCTGGCCCAGATCTCCCCGGCCAACACCAGCCCGTCCCTGACCCAGGGCCCCAAGTGGGCCGAGGGCACCAAGACCCGCACCTACAAGAGCTACTTCCGCACCGCCACCACGGACGCCATCCAGGGCCCGTTCGCGGCGCAGTACCTCTTCAACAAGGCGGGCAAGAAGAAGGTCTTCATCATCGATGACAAGAAGACCTACGGCGCCGGCCTCGCCGGAACCTTCAAGGGCGAGTTCACCAAGCTCGGCGGCGCCGTCGCCGGCGAGGGCCACATCGACCCCGAGTCCAAGGACTTCTCGGCGATCGTGACCCAGGTCAAGAGCTCCGGCGCCGACGTCGTCTACTACGGCGGCGAGTACCCCGCGGCCGGCCCGCTCTCCAAGCAGATCAAGGCCTCCGGCACCAACATCCCGCTCGTCGGCGGCGACGGCATCTACGACAAGAAGTACGTCGAGCTCGCAGGTGAAGGCGCCGCCGGCGACCTCGCCACCTCCGTCGGCGCCCCCGTCGAGAGCCTGCCCTCCGCCAAGGACTTCGTCGCCAACTACCAGAAGGCCGGCTACAAGGACCCGTTCGCGGCCTACGGCGGCTACTCCTACGACTCCGCCTGGGCCGTCATCGAGGCCGTCAAGAAGGTCGTCGAAGCCAACAACGGCAAGCTCCCCTCCGACGCCCGCGCCAAGGTCCTCGAAGCCGTCCAGGGCGTCTCCTTCGACGGCGTGACCGGCAAGGTCTCCTTCGACGAGTACGGCGACGCCACCAACAAGCAGCTCACCGTCTACAAGGTCGAGGGCAGCGACTGGAAGTCCGTCGAGTCCGGCACCTTCGGCGGCTGAACCCCCACGGGCTAACCCCCTAGCCTCACACCCCTCTGCCGCGCGGGGCGCGCACCATTGCGCCCCGCGCGGTGTCACATCCGTCGAAAGACTCGGAGGACCTGCGGTGCACGAACTGCCGCAACAGCTGGTCAACGGCCTGCTACTGGGATCCATGTACGGGCTCGTCGCCATCGGCTACACGATGGTCTATGGCATCGTCCAGCTCATCAACTTCGCCCACGGCGAGATCTTCATGACCGGCGGGTTCGGAGCCCTCACGGTCTGGCTGATGCTCCCCGGTGGCACCACCATGTGGATCGCCCTGCCCCTCATGCTCATAGGCGCGATCCTCGTCGCCACCCTCATAGCCGTAGGCGCCGAACGCTTCGCCTACCGCCCACTGCGCTCGGCCCCCCGCCTCGCCCCGCTCATCACCGCCATCGGCCTCTCCCTCGCCCTCCAGCAGGCGGTATGGGCCTGGTACCCCGACGCGAAGTCCTCCATCGTCTTCCCCGAGATCCCCGGCGGACCCTTCCACATCGGCAGCATCACCATCCAGACCGGTGACGTCTTCCTCCTCCTCGCCGCCCCCGTCTCCATGGCCTTCCTCGGCTTCTTCGTCAAGAAGACCCGCACCGGCCGCGGCATGCAGGCCACCGCGCAGGACCCGGACACCGCCAAGCTCATGGGCATCAACACCGACCGCATCATCACGGTCGCCTTCGCCCTCGGCGCCGCCTTCGCCGCCATCGGAGCCGTCGCCTACGGCCTCAAGTACGGCGAAGTCAACTTCAAGATGGGCTTCCTGCTCGGCCTCAAGGCCTTCACCGCAGCCGTCCTCGGCGGCATCGGCAACATCTACGGCGCCATGATCGGCGGCATCGTCCTCGGCCTCGCGGAGACCCTCACCACCGCGTACGTCGCCGACGTACCCGGCATGCAGCAGCTCGGCGGCCAGTCCTGGGGCAACACCTGGGCGTTCGTACTCCTCATCCTCGTGCTCCTCTTCCGGCCCCAAGGCCTGCTGGGTGAGCGCGTGGCGGACAGGGCGTGAGAAACATGACGACCACCACCGCAGCAACCACGGACACCGTGACCACCACCCCCGTCCGAGGCCTCATAGCCCTCCCCGAGAAGACGGGCCGCGCCCTCGCCACCGCAGGCGGCGCCCTCACCGTCATCTCCTGCTTCCTCTCCTGGACCTGGACCGCCGCCTACCCCGGCAACCTCACCGTCATCGGCTACCCCGGCGGCCTCCAGTGGCTCGTCCTCGTCGGCGGCGTCCTCACCACCCTCTTCGGCCTCGCCTCCTACGGAGTCAAGGGCCTCGGCTGGCTCGCCCCCGCCGGCACCGACGCAGCGCTCAAGCTCGCCGCGCTCGCCGCCTTCGCCACCGCCTGGTACACGGTCATCTCCATCACCACCACCCTCGGCGGCATCGTCAACCTCGAGCCCGGCGGCTTCGCCGTCGCCGCCACCTCCCTCCTCGCCGTCGTCGGCGCCTTCGCCCTCCCCTTCGAGCACCCCGTCCTCGAAGGACCCGACCCCGACGACAGCGCCTGGGAACAGCGCAAGCACCACCTCGGCAACCGCTGGACGACCTTCAAGGCCGCCCTCGCCGCCGGCACCCCCCGGCCCGCCAAGCCCCTCCCGGCCTGGACCGAGATCCTCCTGATCACCGCCGTCCTCGCCCTCACCCTCGGCGTCTTCACCTACGGCATCACCACCCCGTACCAGGAACTCTTCATCGGCTTCCTGATCACCGCCGGCTTCGGCTTCGCCGCCCTCAACAAGGCCGGCCTGGTGGCCCGCTTCACCGCACTCACCGCCAAGCACCGCAACGTCGCCCTCGTCGGCGCCTTCGTCGCGGCCGCCGCCTTCCCGCTCACCCAGACCGACGACCAGTACGCGACCCTCGGCGTCAACATCCTCATCTTCGCCACCGTCGCCCTCGGCCTGAACATCGTCGTCGGCCTCACCGGCCTCCTCGACCTCGGCTACGTCGCCTTCCTCGGAGTCGGCGCCTACACCGCGGCCATGGTCTCCGGATCCCCCAACTCCCCCTTCGGCGTGCACCTCCCCTTCTGGGCCGCACTCCTCATCGGCGCCGGCGCATCCATGATCTTCGGCGTCCTCATCGGCGCCCCCACCCTGCGCCTGCGCGGCGACTACCTCGCCATCGTCACCCTGGGCTTCGGAGAGATCTTCCGCATCTCGATGAACAACCTCGACGGCACCTCCGGCCCCGACATCACCAACGGCCCCAACGGCATCGCCGGCATCCCCAACGTCGACCTCTTCGGATTCGACTTCGGCGCCAGCCACGTCATCGCCGGATTCACCATCGGCCGCTTCGCCAACTACTTCCTGCTGATGCTCCTGGTCACCCTCATCGTGATCATGGTCTTCCGCCGCAGCGCCGAATCCCGCATCGGCCGCGCCTGGGTCGCCATCCGCGAAGACGAAACCGCCGCCGAAGCCATGGGCATCAACGGCTTCCGCGTCAAGCTCATCGCCTTCGCCCTCGGCGCCACCCTCGCCGGCCTCGCCGGAGCCGTCCAGGCACACGTCAACTACACGGTCACCCCCGACCAGTACGTGTTCGCCAACGCCGTCCCCCCGAACTCCGCCTTCCTCCTCGCCGCAGTCGTCCTCGGCGGCATGGGCACCATCAGCGGACCCCTCGTCGGCGGCTCACTGCTCTTCCTCATCCCGAACAAGATGCAGTTCCTCGGCGACTACCAGCTCCTCGCCTTCGGCATCGCGCTCATCATCCTGATGCGCCTGCGCCCCGAAGGCATCATCCCCAACCGGCGCAACCAGCTCGAGCTCCACAAGGACCTCGAAGCGCCCACAGTCCTCAGCAAGACAGGGGCCTGACCCATGACGACCACCACCACCGCCGTCGCGGCGGAGACCGTCCTGGACGCACGCGGCGTCACGATGCGCTTCGGCGGCCTCACCGCCGTCAAGAACGTCGACCTGACCGTGCGCAGCGGCGAGATCGTCGGCCTCATCGGACCCAACGGCGCCGGCAAGACCACCTTCTTCAACTGCCTCACCGGCCTCTACATCCCCACCGAGGGCGAAGTCCGGTACAAGGGCACGGTCCTGCCCCCCAAGTCCTTCAAGGTCACCGCGGCCGGCATCGCCCGCACCTTCCAGAACATCCGTCTCTTCAACAACATGACGGTCCTGGAAAACGTCCTCGTCGGCCGCCACACCCGAACCAAGGAAGGCCTCTGGTCGGCCCTCCTGCGCCTGCCCGGCTTCAAGCGCGCCGAAGAGGCCAGCCGCGAGAAGGCCATGGAACTCCTGGAGTTCATCGGCCTGGCCCACAAGGCCGACCACCTCGCCCGCAACCTCCCCTACGGCGAACAGCGCAAGCTCGAAATCGCCCGCGCCCTCGCCAGCGACCCCGGCCTCATCCTCCTGGACGAGCCCACCGCCGGCATGAACCCGCAGGAGACCCGGGCCGCCGAAGAACTCATCTTCGCCATCCGGGACAAGGGCATCGCCGTCCTCGTCATCGAGCACGACATGCGCTTCATCTTCAACCTCTGCGACCGCGTCGCCTGCCTCGTCCAGGGCGAGAAGCTCATCGAAGGCACCGCCTCCGAAGTCCAGGGCGACGAGCGCGTCATCGCCGCCTACCTCGGCGAACCCTTCGAAGGCGCCCCCGGCGCCGAAGAAGCCGCCGAGGTCGAGGCCGCCGAGGCCGTCGCCGCCGACGCGGAGGCCGCCGAGGCCCCCGCCGACGAGGTCGCAGCCGACGAGGCCGCAACCGACGAGGCCGAGGCCGCTCCTGCCGACGAGGCCGAAGCCGCCGAGCCCCAGGCCGAGGCCGAGGCCGCCGACACCGCCGAGGCGGACAGCACCACCAGCACGGACGGAGAAGCCAAGTGACCGCACTCCTCGAGGTCGAAGACCTCCGCGTCGCCTACGGCAAGATCGAAGCCGTCAAGGGCATCTCCTTCACCGTCAACGAGGGCGAGATCGTCACCCTCATCGGCACCAACGGCGCAGGCAAGACCACCACCCTGCGCACCCTGTCCGGCCTGATCAAGCCCAAGGGCGGCCAGATCAAGTTCCAGGGCAAGTCGCTCAAGAAGGTCGCCGCGCACGACATCGTCCAGCTCGGGCTCGCCCACTCCCCCGAGGGGCGGCACATCTTCCCGCGCATGACGATCGAGGACAACCTCCTCCTCGGCGCCTTCCTCCGCAGCGACAAGGACGGCATCCAGAAGGACGTCCAGCGCGCCTACGACCTCTTCCCCATCCTCGGAGAGCGCCGCAAGCAGGCCGCCGGCACCCTCTCGGGCGGCGAACAGCAGATGCTCGCCATGGGCCGCGCCCTCATGTCCCAGCCCAAGCTGCTCATGCTCGACGAGCCCTCCATGGGCCTCTCGCCGCTCATGATGCAGAAGATCATGGCGACGATCGCCGAGCTCAAGGCCACCGGCACGACCATCCTCCTGGTCGAGCAGAACGCCCAGGCCGCGCTGTCCCTGGCCGACCAGGGCCACGTCATGGAGATCGGCAAGGTCGTCCTGAACGGGGCCGGCCGCGACCTCCTCGTCAACGAGGACGTCCGCAAGGCCTACCTCGGCGAGGACTGACCCTCCCCTGTTGAACGCGTGAGGCCCGTCTCCCCTCGGGGGGAGACGGGCCTCACGTCGTTGTGATCCCGGCGCTTACTTCCCGCTTTCCTTCTTCTTCGCCTCGGCGTCCTCGATGACCACCTCGGCGACCTGCTGCATCGACATCCGGCGGTCCATGGAGGACTTCTGGATCCACCGGAACGCGGCGGGCTCCGTCAGCCCGTACTGCGTCTGCAGGATGCTCTTGGCGCGGTCCACGAGCTTGCGGGTCTCCAAGCGCTGCGAGAGGTCCGCGACCTCCTTCTCCAGCGCCTTCAGCTCCGCGAAACGGGACACGGCCATCTCGATGGCGGGCACGACGTCGCTCTTGCTGAACGGCTTCACCAGGTACGCCATCGCACCGGCGTCCCGGGCCCGCTCGACGAGGTCGCGCTGCGAGAACGCGGTGAGCATCAGCACCGGGGCGATGGACTCCTCCGCGATCTTCTCGGCCGCGGAGATGCCGTCCAGTACGGGCATCTTCACATCGAGGATGACCAGGTCGGGACGGTGCTCGCGGGCGAGCTCGACGGCCGTCTGCCCGTCGCCGGCCTCGCCGACGACGGCGTAGCCCTCTTCTTCGAGCATCTCTTTGAGGTCGAGACGGATGAGCGCCTCGTCCTCGGCGATGACGACGCGGGTCGTCAGCGGAGGGACGTGCGACTGGTCGGCGTCGGGGGCGGGCGTCGACTCGTGCTCGGCGGTCACGGGGGCTCCTTGTTGCAAGGCGATTCAGCTCCCCTGAGCCTACCTAGCTCCTGTATGTTTGTGGCACGGAGGGTCTTAGGTATCCTTCGTTTCAAAGGGGCCCCGGTAGCCCAGCGGTAGAGGCGATGGATTCAAAACCCATTCAGCGTCGGTTCGAATCCGACCCGGGGTACTTCTCCTTCTTTTCCAAGGTCGCGCAAAGGTTTCGCGATCTTCACTCGTCACGGTGAACGAAACTTCGAATCCCGGTCAACCGGACGAACGGCGACGAAGCTCCCGAACATGGAGCACAATCCTTCGATACGCGAAGAAGCCATCCTGCTCATGCGTCGGGGTGTAGCGAACCGCGTGGTGGCAGAGCACCTTGGCGTGCCCCGCGGCACGATCGGCTGGTGGCGCTCCGAGGACCGTAGACATAGGGGCGAGGCGTACATCCAGCCGACCGATTGCCCACGATGCACGGGCCGCGCAGTCGATCAGCGCGCCTACGCCTACCTCCTCGGCCTTTACCTCGGTGACGGGCACATCATCTCCAAGTACAAACAGCACCATTTGTCCATCTTTTGCAACGCAGCCCAGCCTGGGCTCATCGACGCCGCCGAAGCAGCGATGCACCACGTCATGCCCTTGCCCTCGGTGGGCCGCGTGCAGAGGCAGGGGTGTGTGGAGGTCAAGTCCTACACCCGGCACTGGACGTGCATGTTCCCCCAGCACGGGCCAGGCAAGAAGCACGAACGCAAGATCGCGCTGGAACCCTGGCAGCAGGAGATCGTTGACGCCTACCCCTGGGAGTTCATCCGCGGTCTGATCCACTCCGACGGATGCAGGATCACCAACTGGACCGTCCGCAACGGCAAGCGCTACGAGTACCCGCGGTACTTCTTCACCAACAAGTCCGACGACATCCGGAAGCTCTGCACCGACACCCTCACCAAGGTCGGCGTGGAGTGGACCATCACCGCCCGCGGCAGCGATCCGTTCAACGTGTCCATCGCGCGCAAGGCGTCCGTCGCTCTTATGGACGAACACGTCGGGCCGAAGCACTAGAGACGATCACCGGGGCCCTACGTTCGGCCCATGAACCGACCACGTCTCGCCGTGACCGCCGCCCTGCTCGCCGCCGTATGGGCCGGGGCCATCCCGACCGCCGCTGCCGCCGACCCCTCCCCCGTGACCCAGGCCCTGCAAGCCGCCATGACCGCCGGCGCCCCGGGAGCGATGGCCCGGTTCAGTGAGCCCGGCGGGGTGCGGACCGAGGTGGTGGGGGTGCGGGACCGGCGGACGGGGGTGGCCATGGATCCCCGGGCGCGGTTCCGGATCGGGAGTGTCACCAAGACCTTCTCCGCCGTCGTGGTGCTGCAGCTGGTCGGTGAGGGGAAGGTGCGGCTGGATGAGCCGGTGGTGACGTATCTGCCCGGGGTGTTGCCCGACCGGCGGATCACCGTGCGGCACCTGCTGAGCCACCGCAGCGGGCTGGCCGATTACACGGACGCGATGTTCGAGAAGACCGTGCCCGGTTTCGAGGCGGTGCGGAAGCGGGTGTTCGGGTACCGGGAGCTGGTGGAGCTGTCGCTGCGGGAGCCGAGGACGACCGAGCCGGGGGTGGCGTACTCGTACTCGAACACCAACTTCGTCGTGCTCGGGATGCTGATCGAGAAGGTGACCGGGCGGCCGGTGGGTGAGGCGTATGCCGCGCGGGTGTTCAAGCCGCTGGGGCTGCGCGGCACCTCGTACGTGCATCCGGGGACGAAGATCGCGGGGCGGCACGTGCGGGGTTATCTGCATCCCGATGAGGAGGGGGCGGCTCTGGTCGACTCGACCGAGCAGACCGTCTCGTGGGCGCAGTCGGCGGGGGCGGTGATCTCGACGGTTGCGGACCTGAACACCTTTACGTCGGCGTTGTTGGGTGGGCGGTTGTTGCCGGCTCGGATGTTGGATCTGATGGTGACGGTGACGCCGGTGGATGCGGCGGGGACGCGGTTCTACGGGTTGGGGCTGCGTCGGTACGACCTGTCGTGCGGGACGTCGGTGTATGGGCACACGGGGACGGTGCAGGGGTTCTACACGTACGCGTTTTCCACGCGGGACGGCCGGCGGAGTCTGGCGGCGGTGGCGAACACCTCGAACCGGGGTTCTGTGAACGTGGCGCTGGGTGGGACGCTGGAGGCGGCGTTCTGTGGTGTGGCGCCGGCGGTGCGGAGTGAGGCGGTGCGGGGGTTCGGGGCCGGTCCTGCGGATGTCGATCTTCCGGAGCGGCGTGGGTGGTCCTAGCGTGTGCGGAGGGGCGGAGCAGCTGTACCTTCCGGCTCGTCGGTGGCGGGCCGGGCGGTGACGAGGTAGCCGGTGAAGCGGACGTCGGGCCTCTCCTTGGCCCATCCGTCGGCCTTCGTGACCGGGACCAGCACGGTCGTGCCCGGTACGGGGTGGTGCACCCTGCCCGTGGCGCCGGGGGGGGTGTCCCGTAGCGGCAGTGCGCCTCCTCGATGGTGAGCACCTGCAGTCGGGTCGGTTCGGCGTCCTGTGCCTGGAGGTGGTGTTCTTCCCGGAAGTCGATCCCGGCCGCGCGTTCGCTGCCGATGACGTCGGCGTAGTCGTCCGGGTCGGTCTCCAGCAGGGTCCAGGAGACGACGTCTCCTGGTGCGAAGCCCTCTCCGCAGCATTGCATCTGCCAGTCGTCCACCCAGATGGTCAGCGTCATGGCGTCATTGTCCACCGGGCGACCTGAAGTCGTCGGGGGTGATGGCGGGGCTGTGTTCATGGGGGTGGAGTTAGGTTGAGGTGATGGCTGGTCCGGAAGGGGACGTGTGATGAGTGAGAAGGCCCGGAAGCTGTTCGATGCGCTGGATCTGAACCATGACGGGCAGCTGACCCGGCTGGAGGTGATCACGGCTTTGCGGTCGAAGGGGCCGACGCTGGCGGCTGAGGGGGATCTGCCGTTCTGGGCGGTGGGGGATGCGGATGCGTCGTCGGCGTTGTTCGATGCGGCGGATGCGAACGGGGATGCGGTGTTGAGTTTCGAGGAGTTCGAGGCCGTGGTGGACCGGCGGTTCGGCTGGTAGGGCCGGCTGTCAGATGGTGCGGCCGATGTGGATCATCAGCCAGATGAGGCCGGCCGTCGCGCCCCAGAGGAGCAGGGACGAGAGGGCGACCAGTACGCGCGCCGGGATGGGGTAGACGCCGATGTTCGTGGTGGGGTCGTTCGGGTCGTAGCTGATCTCGATCTCGTCGGCGTATGCCTGCCGGGAGTAGTGGTGGGTGGTGCCGCTCTGGTCTGTGTACTGGTATGTCCCTGATTTGCCGATGGGGCTGGTGCGCACTGCCCTCACGGTGATGCTGTGTCGGGGGAGGCGCCACATCAGGTAGGCCCGTTCGAGTGTGACGGCGCTCATGATGTTGAGGATCAGCACGATGACCCCCATCAGGACGGAGAGGATGAGGGCTGCCGGTTGTCCGTTCGTGACGACGAGCACGCTCATGGTGATGAGTGCGGTGATGCCGGGGCCCAGGGCGACCGTGGCCCAGGCCAGGCCTCTGGCCTTTTCGCCGCTGCTGGTGGGTGTGCGGGGGGTGCGCAGGGAGCGTGTGGTGACGAGTGCGGCGCCGTCGAGGGTCGGGTCGGGGGTCGGCAGGTCGGTGAGGGTTTCGGCCAGGGCTGTGGCGAAGAGGTGCGCGGCTGCCGTGCTGACGCCTTCGATTCGGTGGGCCTCGGGCTGAGCGCCTTCTGGTGCGCGCAGTTCGACCGTGACGGTCTGGCCGTCGGTCTGGACGGCGCGGATGGCTTGCAGGGGTATGTGTGTCTCTTCGTCCCTGCGGCGGAGTGTGAGTGCTCCGTCTTCGTGGCGCAGTACGGCTCCACTGCGGCCGTGCAGTACGGGAGTTGAGGGGGGTGTGGTCGGCATGGGCTTGATCGTAGGGCGTGGTCAGGGCGGCGGACGGGTGTGCGCCGCGTCGGGCTGTGGTGCCCGACGCGGTGGGTGTCGTTCGTGTCGTCGGGTCAGCGGACGGGGTCGCCGATGTGGTGGATGCGGACCATGTTGGTGGAGCCGCTGACGCCGGGGGGTGAGCCGGCGGTGATGACGACGGTGTCTCCGGGGGCGCAGCGGCCGATGCGGAGGAGTTCTTCTTCGACCTGGGCGACCATGGCGTCGGTGGAGTCGACGTGGGGGCCGAGGAAGGTTTCGACGCCCCAGGTGAGGTTGAGCTGGGAGCGGGTGGCGGGGTCGGGGGTGAAGGCGAGGAGGGGGATGGGTGAGCGGTAGCGGGAGAGTCGGCGGACGGTGTCGCCGCTCTGGGTGAAGGCGACGAGGAATTTGGCGTCGAGGAAGTCGCCCATTTCGGCGGCGGCGCGGGCGACGGCTCCGCCTTGGGTGCGGGGTTTGTTGCGGTCGGTGAGGGGTGGGAGTCCCTTGGCGAGGATGTCTTCTTCGGCGGCTTCGACGATGCGGGACATCGTCTTGACGGTTTCGATGGGGTATTTGCCGACGCTGGTTTCGCCGCTGAGCATGACGGCGTCGGTGCCGTCGATGATGGCGTTGGCGACGTCGGAGGCTTCGGCGCGGGTGGGGCGGGAGTTGTCGATCATCGAGTCGAGCATTTGGGTGGCGACGATGACGGGTTTGGCGTTGCGCTTGGCGAGTTTGACGGCGCGCTTCTGGACGATGGGGACTTGTTCCAGGGGCATTTCGACGCCGAGGTCGCCGCGGGCGACCATGATGCCGTCGAAGGCGGCGACGATGTCGTCGATGTTGTCGACGGCTTGGGGTTTTTCGATTTTGGCGATGACGGGGAGGCGGCGGTCTTCTTCGTCCATGATGCGGTGGACGTCTTCGATGTCGCGGCCGCTGCGGACGAAGGAGAGGGCGATGACGTCGGCGCCGGTGCGCAGGGCCCAGCGGAGGTCTTCGATGTCCTTGTCGGAGAGGGCGGGGACGGAGACGGCTACGCCGGGGAGGTTGAGGCCTTTGTGGTCGGAGACCATGCCGCCTTCGATGACGGTGGTGTGGACGCGGGGGCCGTCGACGGCGGTGACTTCGAGGGTGACGCGGCCGTCGTCGACGAGGATGCGTTCGCCGGTGGTGACGTCTGCGGCGAGGCCTTTGTAGGTGGTGCCGCAGGTGTGGCGGTCGCCTTGGTGGTCTTCGACGGTGATGGTGAATTGGTCGCCGCGTTCAAGGAGTACGGGGCCTTCGTGGAAGCGGCCGAGGCGGATCTTCGGGCCTTGAAGGTCGGCGAGGATGCCGACGCTGCGGCCGGTCTCGTCGGAGGCCTTGCGTACGCGCTGGTAGCGCTCCTCGTGTTCGGCGTAGGTGCCGTGGCTGAGGTTGAGGCGGGCGATGTCCATTCCGGCTTCGACCAGGGCTTTGATCTGGTCGTATGAGTCGGTTGCGGGGCCCAGGGTACATACGATTTTCGCTCGGCGCATGGGGCGAGCGTATTCCCCTACTTAGGAGTAGGTAATCGCTTCCGGGTGTCCACTCAACAACCGTTGGGCAAAAGGTTGTTGACAACTGTTGAATGTGCATGGGGGTGCTCTGATGAGCACCCCCATGGGGTGATTTCAGAGTTGTGGCGGGGTCATCGTGAAGCGTGCGTTGACCTGTGCGTGGACGGTCTGTCGCTGGGGTTCGAGGTCGAGGGGCGGGGGGCCGGCGTCTTCGGTGGCGGTGAAGGCCATGGTGCGCATTCCGGCGCCGGGGGCGGCCTGGTAGGGGGTGGCGTTCTCGGCGCCGAGGTCGGCGAGTTCGACGAGGGCGGCGAGGCGGGCGCCGAGGGCTTCGGCGTATTCGCGGGCGCGCTGGACGGCTTCGAGTACGGCTTGGCGGCGGGCCTCGCCGTGGGCGGGTGAGGTGGGGCGCAGGGCCCACCAGGGGCCGTCGACCTGGGTGAGTTCGAGGTCGGCGAGGCGGGTGGTGAGGTCGCCGAGGGTGGTGAAGTCGCTGAGTTCGGCGGTGATGTGGACGCGGCCGTGGTAGGCGCGGATGCGTTCGGCGCGGCCGTGGCGGGTGAGTTCGGGGGTGATGGAGAAGGAGCCGGTTTCGAGTTTTTCGACGGGGTCGCCGTAGCTCTTGATGAGGTCGAGGACGGTGTTGTTGCGTCGGGTGAGGTCTTCGAGGGCGGTGCGTCGGTCGGTGCCGCGGGCGCTGACGGTGATGCCGATGCGGGCGATTTCGGGGTCGACTTCGAGGCGGGCTTCGCCGCGGACTGCCACGCGGGGGACTTCGGGGGTTCCGTAGGGCTGGTGGGGTGCGTCCTGGGTCATGGTTTCACTGTCGCACCGCGGCCTGTGGGGGTGTGGTCATCGGATCGAAACCTGGTGGGGGTGTTGCGGCTTGTTGCCTGTGGGTCAGAATCTACGCGCGTTGTTCACGCCTCAAAAGGGGAGATGGCATGGCGTTCGACCGCAGGACTTTTCTGGGGACCACGGCTGCGACGGGTGCGGCCGTGGCGTTGGCGGGGGCCACGAGCTCCCCTGCCGCCGCTGCCGGGCCGGCCGCGGCGGCCGCGCCGACGGGTTCGGCCGGTGCGCGTACGTACTCGTTCACGGTGATGGGTACGACCGACTTGCACGGGAATGTCTTCAACTGGGACTACTTCACCGACAAGGAGTTCGACGACAAGGCGCACAACGACGTGGGTCTGGCGAAGATCTCGACGATGGTGGAGCAGGTGCGTGCGGAGAAGGGGCGCTGCAACACGCTGCTGATCGATGCGGGTGACACGATCCAGGGCACGCAGTTGTCGTACTACTACGCGAAGGTGGATCCGATCACGGCGCGGCGGGGTCCGGTGCACCCGATGGCGCAGGCGATGAACGCGATCGGGTACGACGCGGCGGCGCTGGGGAACCACGAGTTCAACTACGGGATTCCGGTGCTGCGGAAGTTCGAGGAGCAGTGTCGTTTCCCGCTGCTGGGGGCGAACGCGCTGGATGCGAAGACGTTGCGGCCGGCGTTCGCGCCGTACAGCATGCACCGGTTGCGGACGCCGCACGGGCGGGATGTGAAGGTGGCGGTGCTGGGGCTGACGAATCCGGGGATCGCGATCTGGGACAAGGCGAACGTGCAGGGGAAGATGACGTTCCCGGGTCTGGAGGAGCAGGCGGCGAAGTACGTGCCGCGGCTGCGTTCGATGGGTGCCGATGTGGTGATCGTGTCGGCGCATTCGGGGTCGAGCGGGACGTCTTCGTACGGGGACCAGTTGCCGTACATCGAGAACGCGGCGGGTCTGGTGGCGGAGCAGGTGCCGGGGATCGACGCGATCCTGGTGGGGCACGCGCACACGGAGATTCCCGAGTACCGGGTGAAGAACAAGGCGACCGGCAAGGACGTGGTGCTGTCGGAGCCGTTGAAGTGGGGGCAGCGGCTGACGCTGTTCGACTTCGAGCTGTCGTGGTCGCGGGGCCGCTGGTCGGTGGAGAAGGTCTCGGCGAAGGTGCTGAACTCGAACACGGTCGCGGAGGACCCGAAGATCACGGGGTTGCTGGAGGACGAGCACCGCAAGGTCGTGGCGTACGTGAACCAGGTGATCGGTACGTCGACGCAAGGCATGTCGTCGGCGGAGGGCCCGTACAAGGACGTCCCGATCATCGATCTGATCAACCACGTGCAGGCGGAGACGGTGAAGGCGGCGCTGGCGGGCGGGGAGTACGCGGCGCTGCCGGTGCTGTCGCAGGCGTCGTGCTTCTCTCGGACCGCTTCGATTCCGGCCGGGCAGGTGACGATCAGGGACGCGGCGGGTCTGTACCCGTTCGAGAACACCCTGGAGGCGCGTGTGATGACCGGTGCGCAGCTGAAGGACTATCTGGAGTACTCGGCGAAGTACTACGTCCAGACCGCGCCGGGTGAGGTGGTGGACCCGGCGAAGCTGACGAATGCGGAGGCGACGCCGGACTACAACTACGACGCGGTGTACGGGCTGTCGTACGACATCGACATCGCGCAGCCGAAGGGTTCGCGCATCGTCAACCTGGCCTTCGGCGGGAAGCCGCTGGATCCGGCGGCGCGGTTCGTGCTCGCGGTGAACAACTACCGGGCTTCGGGTGGCGGCAACTTCCCGCACGTGCCGGGTGCGAAGCAGGTGTGGGCGAATTCGGACGAGATCCGGAACACGATCATCGGGTGGGTGAAGGCGAAGGGGACGGTGGATCCGTCGCAGTTCGCGTCGGTGGACTGGCGGCTGACGCGGGCGGGTACGCCGGTGTTCTAGGCGTTGGTGGTGTCGGTGCGGGGCCGGGGTTCGCTGGGGCGGGCTCCGGCCCCGTCCGCGTTGTGGCGGGGGGGGGTGGCCGGGGTCAGGGGTGGTCGACCAGGGGGAGCAGTTCGACGGTGGGGCGGGGGCGGGTGTGTTCGCGTTGTTCGAGGCCGAAGGTGGTGAAGGCGGTGCGGGTGGGCTGGGGGTAGGGGTCTTTGCCGGTGAGGGTGTTGAGGATGGCGGAGCTGCGCCAGGCGGCGAGGCCGAGGTCGGGGGCGCCGACGCCGTGGGTGTGGCGTTCGCCGTTCTGCACGAAGATGCTGCCGGTGACGCTGGGGTCGAGGACCATGCGGTGGTGGTCGTCGATGCGGGGGCGGCCTGAGGAGTCCTTGCGCATGTACGGGTCGAGGCCTGCGAGGAGCCTGGTGAGGGGCCGTTCCTTGTAGCCGGTGGCGAGGACGACGGCGTCGGTGGTGAGGCGGGACCGGCTGCCCTGTTCGATGTGTTCGAGGTGGAGTTCGACCTTGGTGGTGGCGACGCGGCCGGCGGTGCGGACGTTGACGCCGGGGGTGAGGACGGCGTCGGGCCAGCCGCCGTGGAGGGTGCGGCGGTAGAGCTCTTCGTGGATGGCGGCGATGGTGGCGGCGTCGATGCCCTTGTGGAGTTGCCATTGGGCGGGGACGAGGCGGTCGCGTACGGGTTCGGGGAGGGCGTGGAAGTAGCGGGTGTAGTCGGGGGTGAAGTGTTCGAGGCCGAGTTTGGAGTACTCCATGGGGGCGAAGGAGGGGGTGCGGGCGAGCCAGGTGAGGCGTTCGCGGCCGGCGGGGCGGGCGCGCAGGAGGTCGAGGAAGACTTCGGCGCCGGACTGGCCGGATCCGATGACGGTGACGTGGTCGGCGCCGAGGATGCGCCGGCGGTTGTCGAGGTAGTCGGCGGAGTGGATGACGGGGACGGTGGGGGCTTCGGCGAGGGGGCGCAGGGGTTCGGGGACGTAGGGGGCGGTGCCGATGCCGAGGGCGAGGTTGCGGGTGTGGGTGCGGCCGAGGGCTTCGGCTTCGCCGTCGGCGTCGAGTTGGGTGAAGTCGACTTCGAAGAGGTCGCGTTCGGGGTTCCAGCGGACGGCGTCGACCTGGTGGCCGAAGTGGAGTCCGGGGACGCGTTCGGCGACCCAGCGGCAGTAGGCGTCGTATTCGGCGCGCTGGATGTGGAACTGCTCGGCGAAGTAGAAGGGGAAGAGTCGTTCCTTGTGCTTAAGGTAGTTGAGGAAGCTCCAGGGGCTGGTGGGGTCGGCGAGGGTGACGAGGTCGGCGAGGAAGGGGACCTGGAGGGTGGCTCCGTCGATGAGGAGTCCGGGGTGCCAGCGGAAGTCGCGGCGTTGGTCGTAGAAGGCGGTGGAGAGTTCGCCGGCGCCGTGGTGCGGGAGGCCGTGGGCGAGGGCGGCGAGGGAGAGGTTGAAGGGTCCGATGCCGATTCCGACGAGGTCGTGGGGCGCATCGAGCTGGGCGGTCATCGGTGGGTGCTGCCTTCCAGGAGGGTGATGAGGGTGTCCAGGTCCCTCGCCGTGGTGTGGGGGTTGAGGAGGGTGGCCTTGAGCCAGAGGCGGCCGTCCGTGCGGGTGCGGCCGAGGACGGCGCGGCCTTGGTGGAGGAGGGTGCGGCGCAGTTCGGCGACGTCCTCGTCGGTGGCGTGGGCGGGCCGAAAGAGGACGGTGCTGATGGTGGGCGGTGCGTGGAGTTCGAAGCGGGGGTGGGCGTCGAGGCGTTCGGCGAGTCGCCGGGCGAGTGCGCAGGTGTGGTCGATGAGGTGGGCGAGTCCGTCGCGGCCCAGGGCGCGCAGGGTGGTGGCGATCTTGAGTGCGTCGGGGCGACGGGTGGTGCGCAGGGAGCGGCCGAGGAGGTCGGGGAGGCCGGCTTCGGTGTCGTCGGTGGCGTTGAGGTAGTCGGCCTGGTGGGCGAGGGGGGCGAGCAGGGCGGTGTCGGGGACGAGGAGGAGTCCTGCGGCGACGGGCTGCCAGCCGAGTTTGTGGAGGTCGACGGTGAGGGAGTGGGCGCGGTCGGTTCCGGCGAGTTTGTGGCGGTGGTGGGGGCTGAGGGCGAGGGGTCCGCCGTAGGCGGCGTCGATGTGGAGGTCGGCGCCGTGGTGGTCGCAGAGGTCGGCGATGGCGGGGAGGGGGTCGATGAGGCCGGCGTCGGTGGTGCCGGCGGTGGCGGTGACGAGGGTGGGGCCGGTGGTGGCGGCGAGGGCCTCGGCGAGGCGGTCGGGGTCGAGGGTGCCGTTGGGGGTGGGGACGGTGACGGCGGGCGGGAGGCCGAGGAGCCAGGCGGCGCGGGGGATGGAGTGGTGGGCGTTGGCTCCGTGCAGGACGGTGAGGGCGGGGCCGTGGCGTTCGCGGGCGAGGAGGATGCCGAGCTGGTTGGCTTCGGTGCCGCCGGTGGTGACGAGGGCGTCGGCGTGGGGGGTGTCGTAGAACTCGGCGGCGAGTGTGCGGGTGAGGAGGGCCTCGATCGCGGAGGCGGCGGGGGCCTGGTCCCAGGAGTCGAGGGAGGGGTTGAGGGCGGCGGCGGCGAGGTCGGCGGCGGCCGCGACGGCGAGGGGCGGGCAGTGCAGGTGGGCGGCGCAGAGGGGGTCGGCGGGGTCGGCGGCGCCGGCGGCGAGGGTGTGGACGAGGGTGGTGAGGGCTTCGTGGGGGCCGGTTCCTTTGTCGGGCAGTACGTCGCGTACGTCGCCCAGCGCGGCCTCGACGCCGGCGGTGACGGTGGCGGGGCCGCCGGGTGGGAGGGGGCCGCCGCGCGCCTGGGCGCCGGTGTGGAGGGCGGTGAGGACGGTGTCGAGGAGGGGGCGCAGTGACTCGGCGCCGGTGGCTCCGCCGGCGAGCGGTGGGGTTCCGGGTCGGCGGGCGGGGGGCGGCGCGGTCATGTCGGTGTCCTCACGGGGATGGGGCGGCGGCGGGGCCGGCCCTTCGTGGGGGCAGGTGGCGGGGGCGGTGCCGCGGTGGCGGCGGGTGCCCGGTGGGTACAACGATCAGACCCGAATGGGGTAACCGCCGGGGTTTTTCCGGGTTTCGTTTCGACCGGTTCCCTCCCGGGGGGCGGGTTCCTTGGCCTGTGCCTGGGCGGGTTCCTTGGCCGGGCCTGGGCGGGTTCCTTGGCCGGTTGCAGGGCGGATTCCTTGGCCGGTTGCGGGGCGGGGCGGGGCTGCCGGGCGGGGCGGGGGCCGCTGCGCGGAGCTGCTCCCCGCCCCGCCCTTTCTCCGTTTCCCGGGCTCCGCCCGGACCTGGTCCTCGAACGCCGGACGGGCTTGAACGGCACCGGAGCCGGCCCCGAGGGCCGGACGGGCTGGGTGGTCCAGCCTCGCCGGCGTTTGAGGCGCAGCGGAGCGGCGCGCCCCCGCGGGGGTCAGGTGCCGCGGACGCGGAGGGCGCGGGCGAGGTCGTCCAGTTGGTCGATCAGTTTGCGGCGGAGGAGGGGGAGGATGTCGTCGTTCGCCAGGCAGGTGCGGCCCGCCTGGAGGTTGGATTCGTCGATGGCGTGGACGGGGAAGGCCCAGCGGCCGGCGGCTTCGGCGATGGCGGGGCCCCGACGGGCGCCGAGGGCCACGGCTTCGGGGTAGAAGCGGGGCACGTAGTCCCGTACGAGGTCGGTCTGTTCGGGCTGCCAGAAGCCCTGGGCGGTGGCGCTGAACAGGTAGTTGGACAGGGTGTCGTCGTGGAAGAGGCGCTCCCAGGCGGCCGCCTTGGCCTCGGGGGTGGGCAGGGCGGCGCGGCAGCGGGCGGCGCCTTCCTGGCCGGTGGCGCTGGGGTCGGTGGCGAGCGCGGCGTCGATGGCGGCTTCGTCGACGGCGCCGAGTACGCAGAGCCGGGCGAGGATGCGCCAGCGCAGTTCGGGGTCGAGCTCGGGGCCGCCGGGGACGGTGTCGTCGGCGAGCCAGGCGGCGATGGTGTCGGGCTGGGTGGCGCTGTCGACGAGGGCGCGTACGGCGGTCAGCCGCAGGCCCGGGTCCGAGCCGTCCTCGGTGCGGCGCAGCAGGTCGCGGGCGATGCCGGTGAGGGTGTTGAGGGCGGCGGTGCGCTGCTCGGGCGGGAGGAGGCGGACGGCGACCTGGGTGCGGGCGAAGCCGAGGACGCCCTGGACGATGGCGAGGTCGTGTTCCTCGGGGAGGTGGGCGCGGGCGGTGGTGAGGTAGTCCTGCGGGTCGAGTTCGCCGTCGCGGACCATGTCGCGCAGGGAGTTCCAGACGACGGCCCGGGTGAGCGGGCCGGGGATGCCGGACAGGCCGCGCAGGACGGTTTCGACGGAGGTTTCGTCGAGGCGGACCTTGGCGTAGGTGAGGTCCTCGTCGTTGACGACGAGGAGTGCGGGGCGCGGGCCGCTGACGGAGAGGACCTCGTCGGAGGGGACGTCGAGGTGGAGGAGTTCGGTGCGTTCGAGGAGGCGGCCGTCGAGGGGGTCGCGGTCGTAGACGCCGACGGCGACGTGGTGGGGGCGGGTGCCGTGGCGGTCGATGGTGAGGGTCCAGCCGGTGGGGCCGGCGTCGGTGCCGGGGTCCTGCTCGATCTGGGGGGTGAGGGTGTCGATGCCGGTGGTGCGCAGCCAGATGTCGGCCCAGGCGTGGATGTCGCGTTCGGTGTGGGCGGCGAGGGAGTCGACGAAGTCGGCGAGTGAGGCGTTGGCGAACTTGTGGCGGGCGAAGTGGGTGTTGATGCCGGCGAGGAAGTCCTTCTCGCCGAGCCAGGCGACGAGCTGGCGCAGGGCGGAGGCGCCCTTGGCGTAGGAGATGCCGTCGAAGTTGAGGAGGGCGGAGGCGGTGTCGGGGACGTCGTCGGGGGTGGGGGCGACGGGGTGGGTGGAGGGGCGCTGGTCGGCGTCGTATCCCCAGGGTTTGCGGGTGACGCCGAATTCGGTCCAGGTGTCGGTGAAGCGGGTGGCTTCGGTGAGGGTCTGGTAGCCCATGTATTCGGCGAAGGACTCGTTGAGCCAGATGTCGTCGAACCAGGCGAGGGTGACGAGGTCACCGAACCACATGTGGGCCATCTCGTGGGCGATGACCATGGCGCGGGACTGGCGTTCGGTGTCGGTGACGGCGGAGCGGTAGATGAACTCGTCGCGGAAGGTGACGAGTCCGGGGTTCTCCATGGCTCCGGCGTTGAACTCGGGGACGAAGGCCTGGTCGTAGGAGTCGAAGGGGTAGGGCTCGGTGAACTTCTCCTGGTAGCGGTCGAAGCAGGCCGTGGTGATGGAGAGGATCTCGTCGGCGTCGGCGTCCAGGTGGGGGGCGAGGGAGCGGCGGCAGTGGATGCCGAAGGGGAGGCCGGCGTGCTGGGTGCGGACGCTGTGCCAGGGGCCTGCGGCGATGGCGGCGAGGTAGGTGGAGATGAGGGGGGTGGGGGCGGAGTGCCAGACGCCGACGGAGGCTTCCCGGTCCGTGTCGCTACCGTCGTCGTTGCGGCTGCGGCTGCGGCTGTCGCTGCCGTCGCCGTTGTCGTCGCGTTCGCCGGTTCGGGTGGTGATGCCGTTGGCGAGGACCGTCCAGTGGGCGGGGGCGGTGACGGTGAAGGCGAAGACGGCCTTGAGGTCGGGCTGGTCGAAGGCCGGGAAGACGCGCTGCACGTCGTCCATGAACATCTGGCTGTAGACGTACGTCTCGCCGTCGGCGGGGTCGGTGAAGCGGTGGAGGCCTTCGCCCGTGCGGGAGTAGCGCATGCGGGTGTCGATGCGCAGCTCGTGGGGGCCTTCGGTGAGGCCGGTGAGGGGGAGGCGGTTGTCCTGGAGCGCGGTGACGGGGAGGGGTTCGCCGTCCAGGAGGGCGCTTTTGAGGGTTTCCGGCTTGAGCTCGACGAAGGTGTCGCCCGCGGCGCGTGCGGTGAAGCGGATGTGGACGCTGGAGTCGAAGGTTTCGTCGCCGACGGTGAGGTCGAGGGCGACGGCGTAGTGGTGGACGTCGAGGAGCCGGGCTCGGAGTTGCGCTTCGTTGCGCGTCAGTGCGGACATGGGGCCCATGCTGCCGCAGTGGGCGGTCGGGCCCCAGTCGCCGGTTCGGCGGATGCGCTCGGGCCGCGCTTCGGCTACGCCTCGTCCTCGCTGGCGGCGATGGTCTCGTGGTGGCGGATGACCTCGGCGATGATGAAGTTGAGGAGCTTCTCGGCGAAGGCCGGGTCCAGTTTGGCGTTCTCGGCGAGCTGGCGCAGCCGGGCGATCTGGGCGGCTTCGCGGCCCGGGTCGGCGGGGGGCAGCTGGTGGCGGGCCTTGAGGTGGCCGACCTGCTGGGTGCACTTGAACCGCTCGGCGAGCATGTGGACCACGGCCGCGTCGATGTTGTCGATGCTGTCCCGCAGGCGGGCGAGTTCGGCGGCGACGCTTCCGTCGATGGCACTGTTGTTCATGGTCCCCGAGAATACGTGCCGGGGGCGGCGCGGGCCCCGGCCGGCCGGGTTGTGAGACGCGGCCGTGATCTTGTGGTCACAGGGGCAGGAGTGCGGTGACGCTCCAGCCGCCTTCTGGGGTGGGACCCGCGGTGAGGGTGCCGCCGAGGGCTTCGGCGCGTTCGGTCATTCCGGCGAGTCCGTAGCCGCCGCCGCGGGCGTTCTCGGAGAGTCGGGCGGGGTGGCCGCCGTCGTCGGCGATCCGTACTTCCAGGCCGGTGGGGACGGTGCGCAGGGTGACGCGGACGGCGGTGGCGGTGGCGGCGTGCTTGCCGGTGTTGGTGAGGGCTTCCAGGACGATGCGGTGGGCGGTGGCGGCGACGTGGCCGGGGATGCGGTGCTCCAGGCCTTCCTCGATGTAGAGGGTCACGGGCGGGCCGGTGGCGGAGAACCGTTCGGTGAGTTCGCGGATGTCGGCGAGGCCGGCGACGGGGGTGGTGGCGGCGGTGCCGGCCGTGCCGGGGCCTGTGCCGGGGCCTGTGCCGGGGGTTCCGTTCTCGCGGAGGACCTTCACGACCCGGCGCATGGAGCCGAGGGCTTCGTCGCCGGCGGTCTCGATGCGGCCGAAGATCTCGGCGGCGCGTTCGGCGGAGACCTTGGTGAAGCGGGCGGCGCGGGCCTCGACGACGATGCCGGTGACGTGGTGGGCGACGAGGTCGTGGAGCTCGCGGGCGAGCTCCAGGCGTTCGGCGGTGCGGACGGCCTGCAGGTCGCGCAGGCGCTGGACGGACTGCAGGCGCAGGAGGAGCGAGTACGTGCTGATGACGACGGTCAGGACGGAGAAGAGGAGGGTGAAGCGGCCGGGGTCGGTGTCCCGTACGGGTACGGCCATGCAGCCGAGGCCGAGGAGGGGGCCGAGGACGGCGGCGGTGCGGGCGGGGGCGCGGAGCAGGACCTGGGAGAGGAGGACGAGGAGGGCGAGGGCCTCGCCGCCGCCCCAGACGACGAGGGGGTGGTTGCCGAACATCAGGGTGAGGGTGGCGGTCCAGGTGACGGCGGCGGCGAACCAGGCGCGGGTGAGGAGGGGGATGCGGGGCCAGGGCGCTGCGCTGAGGCAGACGAGGATGCCGGACACCCAGACGGTGGCGTGCGGGACGCTGGGCTGGCGGGTGAGGACGACGCCCTCGAAGGTGACGAGGGCGAGGAGGACGAGGGAGAGGGTGAGGCGGGCCAGGTCGGCGGAGTGGGGGTGGCGGCGGGCCCAGCCGCTGAGCGGGCTCATCCGGGGCTCCCGTCCCTGGCGGTGGCCGTTGCCGTGGCCGTGGCCGTGGCCGTGGCACCGGGGCCTTCCGGGGTTCCGCCCCGGGCCCCGTGCCGGGGGCGGCTGCGGATGTGGCTGCGGCCGGTGGCCGGGCGCGCCTCACAGACCGGGGCTCCGCCCCGCACCCCGCTCCTCAAACGCCGGAGGGGCTGGTTTGGGCCGATGCCGTCCGTCCCGTGCGGCTCACGGAACGAGCCTCCGCCGCGGGACCCGCGCCCCGGGCGCCGGAGGGGCTGGTTTGGGCCGATGCCGTCCGTCCCGTGCGGGTCACAGAGGGGGGCTCCGCCGCGGGATCCGCGCCCCGGGCGCCGGAGGGGGTGGTTTTTGGCCGGGCGCGCTTGGACGTCGGGCGGGGGGTGGTGGGGGTGCGGCGTCATGCCGCGCTGGTGGCCAGGCCGGATTCCCAGGCCCAGGCGGCGATTTCCACGCGGTTGCGGGCGTCGAGTTTGGCCTGGACGTTGGCCAGGTGGGTCTTGACCGTGGAGAGGGAGACGTAGAGCTCCGCGGCGATCTCGGCGTTGGTCAGGCCGCGGGCCAGGCAGCGGACGACGTCGCGTTCCCGTCCGGTGAGCGGTTCCGCGGGGCGGCGGGCCTGGGTGGCGGGGGTGCGGGGGGCCATTTCCCGTAGGAGGCGGACGGTGATGGCGGGTGAGACGAGGGAGTCTCCGACGGCTGCCGCTCGGACCGCTTCAACCAGCATGGCCGGGCTCGCGTCTTTCAGGAGGAAGCCGGATGCTCCGCCGTGGAGCGCCGCGTGGACGTATTCGTCGAGGTCGAAGGTGGTGACGATGACGATGCGTGGCCGGTCGCGGTCGGAGAGCCGCCGGGTGACCTCCAGGCCGTCGAGTTTCGGCATGCGGATGTCGAGGAGGAGGACGTCCGGCCGGTGTTCCTCGACGGCGGCCAGGGCGGCTTCGCCGTCGACGACGTCGGCGAGGACCTCGATGTCGGGCTGGCTTTCGAGGATCATCCGGAAGCCGGTCCTGACCATGTCCTGGTCGTCCGCGATGACCACTCTGATCGCCATGCGCTGCCTGCCCCACTGTCGCTGTCGCCCGCTGCCGGTGGACCCGGTGGGCCCGGTGGATCCTTCTCATGGGAACGGTGGCGGTAGCGGGGCGCAAGCGGGGCTTCGTCCTTCCGGCCGTACGGGGACGACGGGCCGGAAGGACGAGGACCGGCTGCTAGAGGGTGGCCGCCGCGGCCTTGATGTCGGCGGCGAAGGTGGAGACCTCGGTGTAGACGCCGGGGTAGCCCGCGCGGGCGCAGCCTTCGCCCCAGCTGACGATGCCGACCTGGATCCAGGCGTTGTTGTCGTCGCGGCGGAACATGGGGCCGCCGCTGTCGCCCTGGCAGGTGTCGACGCCGCCCTGGTCGAAGCCGGCGCAGATCTCCTCGCCGGGGACGAGGGAGCTGCCGTACGCGGCCTGGCAGGCGGCGTCGGAGACGAAGGGGACGGTGGCCTTCATGAGGTAGCGCTGCTGGGACCCGCCTTCGCGGGTGGCGCCCCAGCCGGCGACGGTGAAGGTGCCGTTGTCGAAGGCCTTCGTCTCGGCGATCTTGAGGGTGGGCAGGTTGACGGGCTTGGCGAGTTTGATGAGGGCCCAGTCCTTGCCCTGGCCGTTGTAGCCGGGGGCCTGGAGGACCTTGGTGGATTTGACCTTGATGGCGCTGGAGCTGCGCAGGTCGACGACGCCGGCGGTGGCGGTGATGGTGGTGTTGTTGCCGGAGCCGTCGACGCAGTGGGCGGCGGTGAGGACGATCTGCTGGGTGTAGAGGGCGCCGCCGCAGCCCATGGAGAGGCGGACCATGAAGGGGAATTCGCCCTGTGCGGCGCGGGTGCCGCCGACGACGGGGGTCGGGGAGGCGGTGGCGGCGCCGGGCTGGAGGCTGAAGGCCGCGAGGGCGACGGCGCCGACGGCGAGGGTGCGCTTGACGAGACGCGCAAGGGTGGTCACGTTCAACACACTGCCTTTCGTGGGGGGTTGGGCGGTGCGGGCCATCAAAGAGATGACGGGGCCATGACACACCGGTTGGACGGGGGGCATCAAGAAGGTCTTTTCGGCCAACTGCGGCCGAGCACAGCAGGGTTTGCGGCGAGGGGTGCCCGATGACGCACGACGGGAGGCCGGGAGGCCCGGTCGAGCACGGATTTCCGCACCTGCCCACGGTGCGCGCCTCGATCACCGCGCTGTTCCGGCGGCTGTCGGCCGACGGGATCCGCGCCTACTCGACGAGCCTCTCCCCCGCCGAGGTGGCCTTCGGCCCCTCCGACGACCTGCACCTGGGCGCGCAGCGGGTGGCCTCGGCCATGGTGCGGGCCCTGCGGCTGCCGGAGGCGCGCATGGTCGTGAGCTTCCGGCCGATGCGGGACGCGGCGACGGTGGAACTGGCGGCGGGACCGGAGTACTTCGTGGAGGTCAACGACCGCTTCCGCACGCACCGCCGGGACCTGGCGGCGGCGCTCTCCCACGAGGTGGCGCACGTGCTGCTGCACCGGCTGGGCCTGCGCTTCGCGGACACCGCGCGCAACGAGATCCTCACCGACACCGCGACCGCCTACCTCGGGGCCGGCTGGCTGCTGCTGGACGCCTACCGCGAGGACGCGCTGACCCTGCAGCGGTTCGGCTACCTCACGCCGGAGGAGTTCGGGTTCGTCCTGGCCAAGCGGGCGGCACTGTTCGGCGAGGACCCCGCGCCGTGGTTCACCAGCCCGCAGGCGTACGAGGCGTACGTGCGCGGCCGCGCCGTGGCCGAGCGGGACCTGCGGCGGGCTCCGCTGGCCGCGGCGGGGCCGGTGGCCCGGCTGCGTTACGCCAAGGACCGCCGCGCCGGGACGGCTGCGGTACCGGGCGCGGGTGCGGCGTACCGCTTCGAGGGGGTGGCGGGGGTGGACGGGGGCCCGCCGCGGGTGAGCTTCCCGTGTCCGGTGTGCGGGCAGCGGGTCCGGGTGCCGGTGCGGGGGCGGCTGCGGGCCCGGTGCGGGCTGTGCCGTTCGGTGCTGGACTGCGAGACGTGACCGCGGTCCACCAGGGTTCACCGGGTGGCCACGAAAAATTACCTACTGGCCGGTAGACATCGGTGGGGATCTGGCCAACCCTGGTCGCGTACATGCCAATGCGTGACCGAGGAGCGTCCCCCATGCGCAGCACCCGCACCGCCGCCACCACCGCCGCCCTGGCCGCGGCCGCCGCCGTCCTGGCCCTGGTTCCGGCCGGCGCCGCCCAGGCGGCCCCCGCCGCGACGACCGCCTACACCGCGTCCGCGCCCGGCGGGAACGCGGCGATCCTCGGCATCGACTACGCCACCTGGCAGCGCGACGTGGCGGGCGTCATCGACGCGGTCCGCCCGGCGATCGAGCGGCGCATCGCGGCCTCCCCGGCCGGCGAGAAGCCCGCGATCGTCCTCGACATCGACAACAGCTCGCTGGAGACGGACTTCCACTGGTTCTGGACGTTCCCGACCCCGGCGATCGCCAAGGTGCGCGAGCTGACCCGGTACGCGAACGACCGCGGGGTGGCCGTCTTCTTCGTCACCGCCCGCCCGGGGATCGTCCACTCCCTCACCGAGCGCAACCTGCGGGCCGTCGGCTACCCCGTCTCGGGCCTCTACGTCCGCGACCTGCCCGACCTGTTCGACGAGGTCAGCGCCTACAAGACGGGCAAGCGCGCGGAGATCGAGGCGCGCGGCTACACGATCATCGCCAACATCGGCAACAACACCAGCGACCTCGTCGGCGGCCACGCCGAACTGACCGTCAAGCTCCCGGACTACGGCGGCAAGCTGTCCTAGGGCCGCCGCCGCGCCCAGCCCGCCTCACGTCAGCGGGCCGGGTCCGGCCGCTCCCCCGCGATGGCGTTGACCGCCGCCCAGCTGAAGGCCATGGCGGGGCCGATCGTCGCGCCCGGGCCGGGGTAGGTCTCCCCCATCACCGCCGCCGAGCAGTTGCCGGAGGCGTACAGGCCGGCGATCGCGGTGCCGTCCTCGCGCAGCACCCGGCCGTCGCCGTCGGTGACCAGGCCGCCCTTGGTGCCGATGTCGCCGGGGTGGACGGGGACCGCGTAGAAGGGGCCCTTGTCGATCGGTGCCAGGTTGGGGTTCGGCAGGGTCGGGTCGCCGTAGTAGCGATCGTAGACGCTGGTCCCGCGCCCGAAGTCCTCGTCGACGCCCTGCTCGGCGAAGCCGTTGAAGCGGCGGATCGCGGCGGGCAGCCCGGGCGCCGAGATCTGCCGGGCCAGCTCCTCCACGCTGTCGGCCCGCTTCAGGAAGCCGCTCTCCAGCCACTTCCTGGGGAAGGGCCGGCCGGGGAAGAGGCCGGCGAAGATGTACCGGGCCTTGGAGCGGGCGTCGAGGACCAGCCAGGAGGGCACGGTCCTGGCCTCCGGGCGGTCGGCGGCGTACATCCGGTCCACGAACGCGTGATAGGGCGCGGCCTCGTTGGCGTACCGCTCCCCCGCCTCGTTGACGATGACCATGCCCGGGATGCCACGGTCGGCGACGAGGAAGAACGGCTTCTCGCCGGGCGGGCACACCGAGGGCGCGCCCCACACCTTGTCGAGCAGGTCGGTTGCGGCGCCCAGTTCCTCGCCGAGCCGCAGCGCGTCACCGGTCTGGCCCTCGGAGGCGTGCGTCCAGGCCGTGGAGGTGGGGTGCGGCAGGTGCTTCTCGCGCAGCTGCTGGTCGTGGGAGAAGCCGCCGGAGGCGAGCACCACCCCGCCCCGGGCCCGTACGGTCACCTCGCGCCCGTCGCGGGTGACCCGTACGCCCGCCACCCGGCCGGCCGCGTCGGTGACCAGGCCGGTCAGCGGCGCCGACAGCCACAGCTCACCGCCGAGCCGGTGCAGGGACAGCCGCATCCGGGCAACGAGCGCCTCCCCGAGGGAGAGCAGGCTGCGGCCGGTGACCAGGGCCTTCACGGCGCGCGCCCCGACCTTGAGGGTCACCTTCCTGCCCGCCCGGGTGCGGGTGACCATGTTCAGGAAGCGGAAGTCGTGGGAGGTCATGGTCAGCCCGTACGTGGGCAGGCCGGCCCGGCGCATGTCGTGGCGCAGCGCGCCCAGCTGCTTGAAGTCGACGATGCACGGCTCGATGGAGCGGCCCTGCCCCATGCCGCCCTGGGCCTCGGGGAAGTAGTCCGAGTAGCCGGGGGTGTACATGAAGCGGATCGCGGTGCGGTCGTGGAACTCCTCGACCATGCGCGGCCCGTGGGCGAGGTAGGCCTCCTTGCGGGCGGCGGGGACGCGGTCGCCGACGGTGGCGTCGAGGTAGGCGCGGGCCTTGTCACGGGTGTCGGCGAGGCCGGCCCGGTCGAGGTGGAGGTTGCCGGGGACCCAGATCGCGCCGCCGGACAGGGCGGTGGAGCCGCCGTACTTGTCGGTCTTCTCGACGACGAGGGCGCTCAGGCCGCGCAGCCGGGCGGTGACGGCGGCGGCGAGACCGGCCGCGCCGGATCCCACCACGACCACGTCGTACTCGTGCTCGTACTCGGGCTCGTGCTCGTACTCGTGCTGGTCGGTCATTCGAAGGCTCCGGTGGCGTAGTCGCTGCGGAAGTAGAGCAGGGGCGATCCGCCTTCCCGGGCGGCCAGTTGGAGGATCCGGGCGGTGACCAGGTAGTGGTCGCCGGCTTCGTGGACCTCTTCGAGGGCGCAGTCGAGGGTGGCGAGCGCCCCGGTGATGCGGACGGCCCCGTGCCCGGACAGCTCCCACTCCACTCCGTCGAACTTCTCGCCGCCGCGCCGGCCGAGGGCCCGGCAGACCTCGCGCTGTTCCTCGGCGAGGATGCTGACCCCGAACCGGCCGGCGGCCCGCACGGCGGGCCAGCTGGCGGAGGACCTGCCCACGCACAGCAGGACCAGAGGCGGGTCCAGGGACAGGGAGGCGAAGGACTGGCAGGCCAGGCCGGCCGGGCGGCCGTCGTCACCGACGGCCGCGACGACGGTGATCCCGGAGGCGAAGGTGCCGAGGACCTCGCGGAAGGAGGCCGGGTCGACCGGGGTGGCCGGGGTCAGCCGTTCCACTGGTGGCCCCAGAAGCTGTCCGCGGTGATCTCCTTCGCCGTCCAGGTGGCGGGGTCGACGATCAGCCCGTCCCAGCCGTATTCGACCTGGAAGCCGCCGGGGGCCTGGGCGTAGAAGGAGACCATGTGGTCGTTGGAGTGCCGGCCGAGGGTGGAGGCGATGGGGATGCCGGCCGCGTTCATGCGGTCCAGGCAGTGGCCGACGTCGTCGAGGCGCTCCAGTTCGACCATGAAGTGGACGATGCCGGGGGGCAGTGCACCCGGGTAGAGGCCGAGGCTGTGGTGGCGGCGGTTGGGGCTGAGGAAGTGCATCCAGTGGAAGTCCTTGCCGGGGGCGCCGGTGGGGACCGCGACGGGGGGCAGCTTCATGGAGTCGCGCAGCTGGAAGCCGAGGAGGTTCTCGTAGAAGTCGAGGGTGGTCTCGGTGTCGGGGGCCGGGAGGACGACGTGGCCGAGGCCGAGTTCGCCGGTGACGAAGCGGTTGCCGTACGGGGAGGCGAGCGGGGTGTGGTCCTGGGCCTGGCCCCAGTAGAGCTCCAGCGGGTTGCCGCTGGGGTCCTGGCAGTGGACCAGGCCCTGCACGCGGCGGTCGGCGAGGGTGGTGGCGTCGCCGGGCTTGACGGCGTGTCCGGCGGCCTCCAGCTCGGCTGCGGCCTCGGCCAGCGCCTTCGCGTTCGCGACTTCGAAGCCGGCGGCGAGCAGCCGGTCCTGGGAGCCGGCGACGAACTGGAAGCGGTGGATGCGGTCGTCGATGCGGACGTTCAGCCGCTCGGCCGTGGAGCCCTGTGCTTCGGTCATGCCGAGGACGTCGAGGACGTAGCCGCGCCAGGCGGCGAGGTCGGTGGTCTCGATGCGGAGGTATCCGAGTGCGCGGATGTCCATGTGCGGGCTCCTCTAGTACAGGAAGAAGTCGGTGGCGAGGCGGTTGAACGCGGCGGCAGCCTCGGTCTGCGCCCAGTGGCCGCAGTGCGGGAAGACGTGGAGGCGGGCGTCGGGGATGGCCTTGAGGGCGACGAAGGCCCCGTCGACCGGGTTGACGCGGTCCTCGCGGCCCCAGGTCAGCAGCACGGGGCAGGTGATGCGGTGGGCGTCGCGCCACAGCTGGGAGTCCTGGGGCCACCTGGCGAAGGCGGCGCCCATCCGGGCGTTGCCGAGGGCCGCCTCGGGGTCGGTGGCCTGGGTGTAGCGCTCCTCGACGAGTTCGTCGGTGACGATCGCCGGGTCGTGGACGAGGGTGGTGAGGAAGGCGCGCATCTGCGCGCGGGTGGGTTCGGCGCTGCCGGAGAATTCGAAGAGCCGCTTGATGCCTTCGGTCGGGTCGGCGGAGAAGAGGTTGAGGGAGATCCCGCCGGGTCCCATGAGCAGGAGCTTGCCGACCTTGCCGGGGTGGTCGAGCGCCATGCGGGTGGCGGTGCCGCCGCCGAGCGAGTTGCCGACGAAGTGGGCCTTGTCGATGCCCAGTTCGTCCATGAGGGCGGCGACGGCGTCGGCGGCGAAGCTGAAGAAGTCCTTGTCCGGTTCGGGCTTGTCGGACTTGCCGAAGCACGGCTGGTCGACGAGGAGTGTGCGGAAGTCCTCGGCGAAGTGGGGGAGGTTGCGGCCGAAGTTGGACCAGGCGGAGGCGCCGGGGCCGCCGCCGTGCAGGAGGATGACGACGTGTCCGTCGGCCGGGCCCGCCTCGTGGTAGTGGAGGGTCAGGCCGCCGGCCTCGGCGGTGCGCGAGGTGTTCTCGTACGTGATCGTCACAGCATGGTGTCCTGGATGTCGAGGCCGAGGGCGCCCTGGCCGAAGAGGACGAGGGCCCGCTCGGGGTCGTTGGCGGCGTGGCCGCGGCCGGTGTGGACGTCGCGCCAGGCCCGCTGGACCGGGTTCGGGCCGGTGCGCATGGCGCTGCCGCCCGCGTTCTCCATGAGGAGGTCGACGGCGCCGACGCAGCGTTCGGTGGCCAGGACCTGGTCGCGGCGGGCCCGGGTGCGCAGCGCCATCGGCAGTTCCTCGCCGCGTTCGGCGAGGGCGTAGAGCTCGGCGATGTTGCGGCGGAGCTGGAGCCAGGAGGCGTCGATGTCGCTCGCGGCGCGGGCGATGCGGACCTGCGCGAAGGGATCCTCGGCGACCTGCTGGCCGTAGGAGATGCGGAACCGCTCGCGGGTGGCCGCGACGTACGCCTCGTACGCGCCTTCGGCGATGCCGACGATCGGGGTGGAGATGGTGGTGGTGAACACGGAGGCGTAGGGGAGGCGGTAGAGCGGCTCGGGGTTGGCGGCGTGGCCGGGGACCTTCAGCGCGGTGACGGGGCCGAAGCTGAGCGCGCGGTGTTCGGGGACGAACACGTGGTCCAGGGTGATGTCGTTGGAGCCGGAGCCGCGCAGGCCGACGGTGTCCCAGACGTCGTCGACGCGGTACTGGGAGCGCGGGACGAGGAAGGTGCGCATGTCGACGGGCCGGCCGTCGGCGTCGGTGACGAGGCCGCCGAGGAGGGCCCAGTCGGCGTGGTCGCAGCCGGAGGAGAAGTGCCAGCGGCCGCTGACGGTGAAGCCTCCATCGACGGGGGTGACCTTGCCGGTGGGGGCGTAGGAGGAGCAGATGCGGGTGTCGGGATCGGTGCCCCAGACCTCTTCCTGGGCGCGGGGGTCGTAGAGGGCGACGTGCCAGGGGTGGACGCCGACGACGGAGGCGACCCAGCCGGTGGAGCCGCAGGCCTTGGCGATCTCCTTGACCGCGTCGTAGAAGACGGCGGGGTTCGCGGCGCGGCCGCCGTGGGCCCGGGGCTGGAGGAGGCGGAAGAAGCCGGTGTCGGCGAGTTCCTTGATGCTCGCCTCGGGGACCTTGCGCTGGGCCTCCGCCTCGGTGGCGCGTTCGCGCAGGGCCGGGGCGAGGGCGCGGACTGCGTCGAGGACGTCTTCGTCGCTCATGGTGTCCCTTTCTCGGGGTCGACCTCTCTGCGTCGACGGCTTCGGGGTGCGGTGAACGTACGCCCGGGGGTCGGGGGCGTGGAACGGGCGGTTCCCGGTGAGTGGGAAGGCGGAGCCCGGCTGCGGCCCGCGGGTCCGGGCCGGGAGCCCGCCTGTCCCGTACCGCCGGCGCTCCGGTGCCGCCCGCCCCTGCCGCGGTGCCGCCCGGGCCGCGCGCGGGGCCTCCACCGAGCGGTCTCCCTTCGTGCTTCCCACTGCCGCCTGGCTACCCGAAGTATTACTGATTGAAATACATGCCTTCCGGGTGCTTCCCTCCGCCCGGGGGCCCGTGGCAGGGTCGGGCCAATACCTCACGCAGGGGGTTTCTCGTGCTCGACCAGGTCATGGAGACCGAGCTCGCACCGCTGTCGCTGCTGGAGAAGGCCGCGAGGGTGCTGGGCGCCTTCGAGGGGTCGCAGCCGCGGCTCTCGCTCACCGAGGTCGTCCGCCGCTCCGGGCTCCCACGCTCCTCCGCCCACCGGATCCTCGACCAGCTGGTGCGGCTGCGCTGGCTGGACCGCGAGGGCCGCGACTACCGGATGGGCATGCGCATGCTGGAGCTCGGCGCGCTCGCCTCCCACCACAACCGGCTGCGCCGGGCCGCCCTCCCGCTGCTGCACGCGCTGCACGAGCAGACCGGGCAGGTGGTGCACCTGTCGGTGCCGGACGGGGGCGAGGTGGTCTGCCTGGAGCGGATCGGCGGCTCGGAGGCCACGGCCGTGCCCTCCCGGGTCGGCGGCCGGCTGCCCGCGTACTGCACCGCCGCCGGCAAGGCGATCCTCGCCTTCAGCGACCCGGCGGAGCTGGAACACGTCATCGGGCACGGGCTGCGGCCGCGTACGCCCCGAACCCTGATCCGGCCCCTCGCGCTGCGCGCCGAGCTGGCCGCCACGCGCGAGCGCGGGGTGGCGTACGACCGGGAGGAGACCTTCCGCGGCATCTCGTGCGTGGCGGTGCCGCTGCGGGGCGCGGGGCGGGCGGTGGCCGCCGTCTCGGTCTCCACCGGCCGCGGCGAGCGCGAGCTGGCCCGGCTGGCGCCGGCGGTGAGCGCGTGCGCGCGGGCGGTGTGGCGGGAGCTGTACGGGCCCGGTCGGACGGGGTGGCCCGGGCGGGCCGGGCGGGCGGCCGCGGGGCCGCAGCCGGAGCCGGCCGTCTCGGCGCAGGCGATGGACAACATGATGGGCTGGCTGCGGTTCAGCGAGTGGATGTAGCGGGTAGTCATATCCCATCGCACGACAAGGACCCGGACCCGACCCCTCGCCAGGGGGCCGGGCCCGTTCCTTTTTCCGGCCTGCGCTCAGCCCTCGTAGGTGACCCGGACCCGGTCGCCCTCCGGCAGGGCCTGGCAGGCCAGGACATAGCCCTCGGCCAGGTCCTCCTCGTCCAGGACCTCGTTGCGGGCCATCGTGACCTTGCCCTCCACGACCCGGCAGCAGCAGGCACTGCACGCCCCTTCCCGGCAGGAGTACGGCGCCGGGACGCCCGCGGCGAGCAGGGCGTCGAGCAGTGGGACCCCCGCGTCCCAGGGCACCGTGTGGGACGCCCCGTCCAGCTCCACCTCGGCGGTGACCCGGCCGGCGGCGGCCGAAGGCGCTGCTCCCGCTGCCGGGGCGCCCGCTCCGGCCGCCCGGGAGGCGGGGGCGAACACGTCGGAGGCGAGGGAGAAGTACCGCTCGCGGTGTATCGCGCGCGGGAGCGCACCGGCGGCGCGCAGGGCGCTCTCGGTGGCGTCCATCAGCGGGCCCGGCCCGCACAGGTAGGCCTCGCGGCCCGCGTACGGTTCCACGAGCGGGCCGAGCCGGACGGCGGTGGGCAGTCCCTGGAGGCTCTCCAGCCAGTGGATGACGGTCAGCCTCCCGGAGTGCGCCTCGGCGAGCCCCCACAGCTCGTCGCGGAAGATCACCGACTCGGGGTCTCGGTTGGCGTACACCAGGGCGATCCGGGCCCGGCCGGCGGCGAGCGCCGATTTGGCGAGGGAGAGGACCGGGGTGATCCCGCTGCCGCCGGCGAGCAGCAGCAGGTCCCGGTCGAGGCCGCCGGGGCCCGGGGTGAAGGTGCCCGCGGGCGGCAGGACCTCCAGCTCGTCCCCGGCGGCGACCTCCTGGCAGATCCAGCCGGAGCCGAGCCCGCCGGGGACCCGCTTGGCGGTGATCCGCATCGGCTCGCCGGTGTGCGGGGAGCTGGCCAGCGAGTAGCAGCGGGCCGCGCCGCCGGGTATCCGCAGGGTGAGGAACTGGCCGGGGGCGTAGGGCAGGTCGCAGTCCAGCACGAGCGACACCGCGTCCGCGGTCTCCTGCACCCGCTCCCGCACCCGCACCCGCACCGGTCCCCCGGCCCGCGGGGCTTCGTACGCGGCCTCAGACATCGGCGGGCACCTCCAGCCGGCCCTCGCGGACCGCCGCCTCGATGCTCGCGCGCAGCGCCGTACAGGAGCGGACGCGGGCGCTGAGTTCGCCGGCGGCCACCCGGGCGGCGATGCGGGGGCAGGTGGCGGCGGCCTCGTCGGTCCACTGGACCTGGGTGTGCGCGGGGCTGAACTTCTCGCACAGCACGGCGGTGCCGCATTCCCCGCACACGACGGGGCGCATCAGACGGCCCCGGCCGCGCGGCGGGCCAGGTTCTCGGCGACCTCGGCCTTCCAGGCGGCGGTGGCGCGGGTGGTGTCGATCTCGAACTCGAAGCGGCGCACCATCTCGTCCTTGACGTCGGCGGCGTCCACGTAGAACTGCTCGTACCAGCGGCGCAGCTGGTAGACCGGCCCGTCCTCCTCCGTCAGGAGGGGGTTGTCGATGCGGGTCTTGTTCTTCCAGATCTCGACGTCCTGCTCGAAGCCGACCGCGAGGCCCTCGGAGGTGAGGCGGGCGGCGTCGGCGGCCTGTTCGTCGGTCATGCCGGGGAGCTTCTTGACGATCGCCCCGTACATGAGCATGAAGCTGTTCTCGTCGATCGGGTAATGGCAGTTGATCAGGACGGACTCCAGCTCGACACCCCCGCCGACGTCGCTCCACAGCTTGTCGATCATGTACGAGGGGCCGTAGTAGGAGGCGTCGGAGCGCAGGCCGCCGCCGGTGGAGAGGGTGCCGAGGTCGACGTCGCCGCGCGGGGTGGACTCCATGTACTGGGTGGCCACGTGCCCGTCGAAGACGTTCTTGAAGTAGTGCGGGAAGGCGTAGTGCACGTAGTAGAAGTGCGCCATGTCGACGACGTTGTCGACGATCTCCCGGCAGTTGGAGTTCTCCACGCGCAGGGAGTTCCAGCTCCATTCGCTCCATTCGGGGCTGCCGACGCCCTCGATCCGGGGGATGGTGACGTCCTCCGGCGGCGGGTTGCCCTCCGGGTCGTTCCAGACGTAGAGCTGGGCGTTGCGCTCCAGGGTGGTCCAGGCGCGGGTCCGGGCGCGGGCCGGGACGCGGCGCGCGTACGGGATGCCGGCGCAGCGGCCGTTGCCGGACCAGCGCCAGTCGTGGAAGGGGCAGGCGAGGGTGTCGCCCTTGACGGTGCCGTGGGCGAGGTTGCCGCCCATGTGGGGGCAGTGGGCGTTCAGGACGTGCAGGGCGCCGGTGTCCTGGCTCCGGAAGACGACGAGCTTGGTGCCGAAGGCCTCGACCTCGTGGGGCGTGCCGTCCTTGAAGGAGTCGGCGAGCCCGAGGCAGTGCCAGCCGCGGGCGAACCGGGTCGGCACTGCGGCCGCCTCGATGACGCGGGGTCCTTCGTCGGTCGCGGTCATGGGGGCTCTCCACTTCATCGGGGTAAGCGGTGGGGGTGTGGTTCGTGGGGGTTGGAGGGGTTGGGGGGGTTGGGGGTTGCGGCGCGGCCGGAGCGGTCAGTGCTCGGCGAGTTCGACGGCGATGTCGATCAGCTGGTCCTCCTGGCCGCCCACCAGGCGGCGTTCGCCGGCGCGCAGCAGGATCTCGGCGCCGGAGACGCCGTAGCGCTCGGCCTGGCGGTAGGCGTGCTTGAGGAAGCTGGAGTAGACGCCGGCGTGTCCCATGAGCAGGGCCATCCGGTCGAGTCGGCATTCGTCGTCCATGACGGGCCGGACCACGTCCTCGGCCGCGTCGATGATCTTCAGTACGTCGATGCCGGTGCGGAGGCCCATCTTCTGGCAGACCGCGGCGAAGGCCTCGACGGGTGTGTTCCCGGCGCCCGCGCCGAGCCGCCGCGTGGAGCCGTCGATCTGGAGCGCCCCGGCGCGCACGGCGGCGACCGAGTTGCCGACGCCGAGGCCGAGGTTCTCGTGGCCGTGGAAGCCGACCTGCGCGTCGTCGCCGAGTTCGGCGACGAGGGCGGCGACGCGGTCGGTGACCTCGTCCATGACCATGGCTCCGGCCGAGTCGACGACGTACACGCACTGGCAGCCGGCGTCGGCCATGATCCGGGCCTGGCGGGCGAGGTTCTCGGGGGTGGTGGAGTGGGCCATCATCAGGAAGCCGACGGTCTCCAGGCCCATGTCGCGGGCGAGGCCGAAGTGCTGGACGGAGATGTCGGCCTCGGTGCAGTGGGTGGCGATCCGGCAGATCGTCCCGCCGCCGGCGTGGGCGGCGCGGATGTCGTCCTTCACGCCCAGCCCCGGCAGCATCAGGAAGGCGATCTTCGCGTTCCGTGCCGTCGCGGCGGCGATCCTGATCAGTTCCTGCTCGGGGGTCCCGGAGAAGCCGTAGTTGAAGGAGGAGCCGCCGAGCCCGTCCCCGTGGGTGACCTCGATGACGGGGACGCCCGCGCCGTCGAGGGCGGTGACGATCGACCGCACGTCCTCACCCGTGAACTGGTGGCGCTGGGCGTGGGAGCCGTCGCGCAGGGAGGAGTCGGTGATCCGGATGTCGAGGCTGTCGGAGTACGTGTGGGGGGCGTTCATGCGACGAGTCCCTTCGCGAACTCCTCGCCGACCTTGGTGGCGGCGGCGGTCATGATGTCGAGGTTTCCGGCGTAGGGCGGCAGGTAGTCGCCCGCACCCTCCACCTCCAGGAAGATCGCGACGCGGGCCGTCCCGCCGTTCATCACGGAGGCTTCGTCGAACTGCGGCTCGGTGCGCAGCCGGTAGCCGGGTACGTAGGTGGCGACCTCCGCGGCGATCTGCTCGACGGAGGCGGCGATGGCCGCCTGGTCGGCGTCGGGCGGGATCGCGCAGAAGACGGTGTCGCGCATCATGACGGGCGGCTCGGCCGGGTTGAGGATGATGATGGCCTTGCCGCGGACGGCGCCGCCGATCTCCTCGATGCCGCGGGCGGTGGTACGGGTGAACTCGTCGATGTTGGCGCGGGTTCCGGGGCCGGCCGAGACGGAGGCGACCGAGGCGACGATCTCCGCGTAGGCGACGGGCACCACCCGCGAGACGGCGTACACCATGGGGATGGTGGCCTGGCCGCCGCAGGTGATCATGTTGACGTTGGGCCGGTCCAGGTGTGCGGTGAGGTTCGCGGGCGGGACGACGGCGGGGCCGACGGCGGCGGGGGTCAGGTCGATGGCCTTGACGCCGAGTTCGGCGTAGCGCGGGGCGTTGGCGCGGTGCACGTACGCGGAGGTGGCCTCGAAGACGAGGTCGGGGAGCTCGCCCTGGGCCAGGAGCCGGTCGACGCCCTCGTGGGAGGCCTCGATTCCGGCGCGCCGGGCGCGGGCGAGGCCTTCGCTGTCGGGGTCGACGCCGATCATCCAGCGGGGCTCGATGTACGGGGAGCGCCGGAGTTTGTAGAGGAGGTCGGTTCCGATGTTGCCGGAGCCGACGATGGCGGCGGTCGCTTTCGTCTTGGTCACGGTCACCTCAGGAGCTCAGGAGAAGGAGAGGGACACCGGGCCGAGGCCGGTGAAGTCGGCGGTGTAGGTCCGTCCGGCGGTCACGTCCACGGCGCGGGTGCAGGAGCCGGGCAGGACGAGGTGTCCTTTGCGCAGGGGGACGCCGAAGCGGGCGACGGTGCGGGCCAGCCAGGCGACGGCGGTGGCGGGGTCGCCGAGCACGGCGTCGGAGCGGCCGGTGGCGAGGGTCTCGCCGTGGCTGGTGAGGCGGGCCTCGACGGCCTTCAGGTCGAGTTCGCGCGGGTCGCGGCCCTCGCCGATGACGTAGCCGGCGGAGGAGGCGTTGTCGGCGATGGTGTCGGCGATGGAGATCCGCCAGTCGGCGATGCGGCTGTCGATCAGCTCCAGGGCGGGCACGACGCGTTCGGTGGCGGCCAGGACGTCGGCCTCGGTGCAGCCTTCGCCGGGCAGGTCGGCGCCGAGGACGAAACCGACCTCGACCTCGATGCGGGGCGCGCAGTAGGCGGCGGTGGGCACGGGGGTGTCCTCGTGCAGCTCCATGGCGTCGAGGAGGTGGCCGTAGTCCGGTTCGTCGACGCCCATCATGGCCTGCATGACGGGGGACGAGAGGCCGACCTTGTGCCCGGTGATGCGGGCGCCCTCGGTTTCGGCGCGGTGGCGGATGTTGAGGAGCTGGATCTCGTAGGCGTCCCGCGCGTCGATGCCTTCGTACAGCTCGCTCAGGGGCCGGACGGGGGCCCGCCGCCGCTCCGCCGCGCGCAGCGCCTCGGCGGCTTCGCGCCGGTGCCGGTCGTTGAGCATGGGGTCCTCCCGGCTGCGGTGGTGTGTGGTGCGGCAGACGGTAGGCGCGGGGCGGGCGCGGGCGGGAGGCCGTGTTCCCGCTGAGCGGGATAGCCCTGCCTGGGCCGGTGGCAGGTGACCCCTCGCCCTCGCCCCATGGGCCGGTCGCAGGTGTGCGGGGAGCGGGGGCGCGCAGGGGCGTCCCCGCAGGAGGAGCGCGCAACCACCCTGCGCATTGAACGGTGCCCGCAGGCGCGACGACGAGGAGTCGCCCCGGAGGGCCCCCGCGGACCGACCCGCACGATCGAAGCCCCCGGCCCGGGAAAACCCAGCCCCTCCGGCGATTGAGGAGCGGGGGTGCGGGGGCAGCGCCCCCGGAACGGCGCCGCACCCCGCAGACGACGGCAGCGAAATCAGCCCCGCCGGCGTTTGAGGCGCGGGGGGGGGGGAAAAGAGAGCCGGGGGCCGCGCCCCCGGAGGGTTACACCGCGGCCCCGTACACCGGCAGCGGCGGCACCGACTCCGCCAGCAGCTTGACCGCGGTCTCCCCCGCCTCGGCCGGAGTCCACCGCCCGCCCCGGTCGGCGGTGGGCCCGGGCCGCCAGCCCTCCATCACCGTGATCCGGCCCCCCTCCGCCTCGAAGACCCGCCCCGTCACCCCGGCCGAGGCGCCCGAACCGAGCCACACCACCAACGGGGACACGTTCTCCGGTGCCATCGCGTCGAACGCGCCGGCGGCCGGTGCGGCCATGGTCTGCGCGAAGGTCTCCTCCGTCATGCGGGTCCGCGCCGCCGGGGCGATCGCGTTGACCTGGACCCCGTACCGCCCCATCTCCGCCGCCGCGACCATCGTCAGGCCCAGGATCCCCGCCTTCGCCGCGCTGTAGTTGCCCTGTCCGACCGAGCCCAGCAGCCCGGCCCCCGAGGAGGTGTTGACCACCCGCGCCGCCACCGGCCGGCCGGCCTTCGCCTCCGCCCGCCACCACGCCGCCGCCGACCGCAGCGGCAGGAAGTGCCCCTTCAGGTGCACCCGCATGACCGCGTCCCAGTCGTCCTCGTCCAGGTTGACGAGCATCCGGTCGCGCAGGAACCCCGCGTTGTTGACCAGGGTGTCGAGCCGCCCGAAGGTGTCGACCGCCGCCGCCACCAGCGAGGCCGCGCCCTCACCGGTCGCGATGTCCCCGCCGTGCGCCACCGCCTCGCCGCCCAGGGCGCGGATCTCCTCGGCCACCCGCGCGGCCGGGGAGTCCGGCCCGGGCTGCCCGTCGAGTCCCACCCCGAGGTCGTTGACGACGACCTTCGCCCCTTCCGCCGCGAACGCCAGCGCGTGGGCACGGCCCAGCCCCCGCCCCGCGCCCGTCACGACGACCACACGGCCTTCGCTGATTCCCGCCATGTCAGCTCTCCTTGTTCGCAGTTGCCGCATCCAAGAACGCGGGGCGTTCCCCGCCCCCGTGCACCAGCAGGCTCGCCCCGCTCACGTATGCCGCCCGGTCCGAGGCCAGGAACACCGCGGCCTCCCCGACGTCGGAGGGTTCCGCGAGCCGTCCCAGCGGTACGGTCGCGGCGACCGCCGCGATCCCGGTCTCGTCCCCGTAGTGCAGGTGGGACAGCTCGGTCCGCACCATGCCCAGGACCAGCGAGTTCACCCGTACCTCGGGCGCCCACTCCACGGCCATGGAGCGGGCCAGGTTGTCCAGGCCGGCCTTGGCCGCGCCGTACGCCGCCGTGCCCGGTGAGGGCCTGGTCCCGCTGACGCTGCCGATCATCACGACCGATCCCCGGGTCCGGCGCAGCATCGGGTGGGCGGCCAGTGAGGCCGTCATCGGGGCGATCAGGTTGAGCTCGACGACGCGTGCGTGGCGCTCGGCCCCGCCGCCCCCCAGCAGCCGGTACGGGGTTCCGCCGGCGTTGTTGACCAGGCAGTCGAGCCGCCCGTAGCGGTCGGCGACCCCGCCGAAGAACTCCTCGACGGCGGCCGGATCGCGCAGGTCCAGCGGTACGAACGTGGCCTTCCTGCCGCCCGCCGCCACCGGTTCCTCCGGGGGCCGGCGGGCGCAGACGACGACGTGTGCGCCGGCCGCGAGGAACGACCGGGCGATGCCGGCGCCGACGCCCCGGGTTCCCCCGGTGACGACGACAACCCTCCCGTCGAGCTCCATAGGCTGCTACCTTCCTCACCTAACAAATGTTTGGTGGAAAGGTAGCTGATCCGCTCATGGGTGTCTCCACCTCCAGCCCGGCCGAGGGCATCGCACTCGTCACAGTCGACTTCCCGCCCGTCAACGCACTGCCCGTGCAGGGCTGGTACGACCTCGCCGACGCCCTGCGCGCCGCCGGCCGCGACCCCGGGATCCGGTGCGTGGTCCTGGCCGCCGGGGGCCGCGGCTTCAACGCCGGCGTCGACATCAAGGAGATGCAGCGCGACACCGGCCACACCGCCCTCATCGGCGCCAACCGGGGCTGCTACGAGGCCTTCGCCGCCGTGTACGAGTGCGAGGTGCCGGTCGTCGCGGCCGTGAACGGGTTCTGCCTGGGCGGCGGCATCGGCCTCGTCGGCAACGCGGACGCCATCGTGGCGAGCGACGACGCCACCTTCGGCCTGCCCGAACTGGACCGGGGCGCGCTCGGCGCCGCCACGCACCTGGCCCGGCTCGTCCCGCAGCACCTGATGCGCGCCCTGTACTACACCTCCCGCACCGCGACCGCCGCCGAACTGCAGGCGCACGGCTCGGTCTGGAAGGTGGTCCCCCGGGACGGACTGCGCGCGGCCGCCCTGGAACTGGCCGCCGAGATCGCGAAGAAGGACGGCTACCTGATCCGGCTGGCCAAGGCCGCCATCAACGGCATCGACCCGGTGGACGTGCGCCGCAGCTACCGCTTCGAGCAGGGCTTCACCTTCGAGGCCAACCTCAGCGGGGTCGCCGACCGGGTGCGGGACACCTTCGGGAAGGAAGAGGGGAAGAGCGCATGACCGACAAGACCATGAGCCCCGACGAGGTCGTCGGGCGGCTCCGCAGCGGGATGACCATCGGCATCGGCGGCTGGGGATCCCGGCGCAAGCCCATGGCCCTGGTGCGAGCGCTGCTCCGCTCCGGGATCACCGATCTCACCGTGATCTCGTACGGAGGCCCCGACGTCGGGCTGCTGGCCGCCGCCGGAAGGATCCGGAAGCTCGTCGCCCCCTTCGCCACCCTCGACTCCATCCCGCTGGAGCCCCACTTCCGGGCCGCCCGCGAGCGCGGCGCCTTCGCCCTCACCGAGCTCGACGAGGCCATGTTCATGTGGGGCCTGCACGCCGCCGCCAACCGGCTGCCCTTCCTCCCCGTCCGGGCCGGCCTCGGCTCCGACGTGATGCGGGTCAACCCGCAGCTGCGCACCGTCACCTCCCCCTACGCCGACGGCGAGGAGCTCGTCGCCGTCCCCGCGCTGCGGATGGACGCCGCCCTGGTCCACCTCAACCGCGCCGACCGCCTCGGCAACGCCCAGTACCTGGGCCCCGACCCCTATTTCGACGACCTGTTCTGCGAGGCGGCCGACGCCGCGTACGTCTCCTGCGAGCAGATCGTGGAGAGCGCCGAGCTCGCCAAGTCCGGCCCCCCGCAGTCCCTCCTCGTCAGCCGTCACTCCGTCACCGGGGTCGTGGAGACCCCGAACGGCGCGCACTTCACCTCCTGTGTCCCCGACTACGACCGCGACGAGGCCTTCCAGAAGCTGTACGCGACCACCCCCTGGCCCGAGTTCGCCGACCGGTTCCTGTCCGGCCCGGGCGAGCACGACTACCAGTCCGCCGTCCGGACCTGGCACGAGGAGCAGAAGTGATCAGCCGCTCGGAATACTGTGTCGTCGCGTGCGCCGAGGCCTGGCGCGACAACGGCGAGGTGCTCGCCAGCCCGATGGGCCTGATCCCCTCCTTCGGCGCCCGCCTCGCGAAGCGGACCTTCTCCCCCGACCTGCTGCTGACCGACGGGGAGGCCATGCTGGTCGGGCTCGACGGCACGGCCGAGGGCTGGCTCCCGTACCGGCGCCACCTGACCATGGTCACCGGTGGCAAGCGGCACGTGATGATGGGCGCCAGCCAGATCGACCGCTTCGGCAACCAGAACATCTCCTGCATCGGTGACTGGGCGCAGCCGGCCCGCCAGCTCCTCGGGGTCCGTGGGGCGCCGGTCAACACCCTCAACAACCCGGTGAGTTACTGGGTCCCCAAGCACTCCACCCGGGTGTTCGTCGAGCGCGTCGACATGGTCAGCGGGGTCGGCTACGACCGTGCCGAGGCGGCCGGCCCCTCGGCCACCCGCTATCACCGGCTGCCGCGCGTGGTCAGCGACCTCGGCGTCTTCGACTTCACCGGCCCCGGCCACTCGATGCGCCTGGCTTCCGTGCACCCGGGGGTGACGGTCGGCCAGGTGCGCGAGGCCACCGGTTTCGAGCTCGCCGTCGCCGACGAGGTCCCCTTCACCCGGGAGCCGACCGCCGAGGAACTGCGGCTGATCCGCGAGGTGATCGACCCCAAGGGGTTGCGGGACCGGGAAGTCCGGGGCTGAGCGGCCATGGAGACGGCATTCACCAAGCTGGTCGGCGTCGAGCACCCGATCGTGCAGACGGGCATGGGCTGGGTGGCCGGCCCCCGGCTCGTGTCGGGTGCGGCGAACGCGGGAGCCCTGGGCATCCTGGCCTCGGCGACGATGACCACGGAGCAGCTGCGGTCCGCGATCCACGAGGTCAAGTCCCGGGTCCCGGAGGGCACTCCGTTCGGGGTCAACCTGCGGGCGGACGCCGGGGACGCGGCCGAGCGGGCGCAGCTGATCATCGACGAGGGCGTACGGGTCGCCTCGTTCGCCCTCGCGCCGTCCAAGGAGCTGATCGCGCGGCTGAAGGACGCGGGCGTCGTCGTCATCCCGTCGATCGGTGCGCGGCGGCACGCCGAGAAGGTGGCCGCCTGGGGCGCCGACGCGGTGATCGTGCAGGGCGGGGAGGGCGGCGGTCACACCGGGGACGTGGCCACGACCGTGCTGCTCCCGCAGGTCGTGTCCGCGGTGGACATCCCGGTGGTCGCCGCGGGCGGGTTCCGGGACGGGCGGGGCCTGGTCGCGGCGCTGGCGTTCGGGGCGGCGGGCATCGCGATGGGCACCCGGTTCCTGCTGACCTCCGACTCGACCGTCCCGGACGCGGTGAAGGCCGAGTACCTGAAGGCGACGGTCAAGGACGTCACCGTCACCACGGCCGTCGACGGGCTGCCGCACCGGATGCTGCGGACCGAGCTGGTCGACTCCCTGGAGCGGGCCGGCCGCACCCGGGCGCTGGCCCGGGCCGTCCGGCACGCGGCCGGCTTCAAGAAGCTGTCCGGCCTGAGCTGGTCGCAGATGGTGCGCGACGGCCTGGCGATGAAACACGGCAAGGACCTGTCCTGGAGCCAGGTCCTGCTCGCCGCGAACACCCCGATGCTCCTCAAGGCGTCCATGGTCGAGGGCCGTACGGACCTCGGCGTCATGGCATCGGGCCAGGTCGCGGGGGTGATCGACGATCTTCCGTCCTGTGCGGAGCTCGTCTCCCGCGTCATGGCCGAAGCACGACAGGCACTCGAAGAGCTGCACTCGCTCCGCACTCTGCCACCACCAGGGTGATCCCCCTTCTCCGTCACAGGAGTCGCACATATGAGCCGTGCCCGAATCCGCCTGGCGACCGCGGCGTCCGCCGCCGCGCTCGTCATCGGGACCCTGCCCGCCTCCGCGTACGCGGCGGCGGCGCCCGGAGCCGGGGCCAGTGCCCGGCCCCACTGGTACGAGCAAGCAGAACCGATCCGTCAGATCCCCCTCCAGGGCGCGGTCAACTTCCGTGACCTGGGCGGATACCGCACCTGGACCGGCGGTCAGGTCCGCCGGGGCCTGGTGTACCGCTCCGACGCACTGAGCAAGCTGACCGCCGCGGACGTCACCACCGTCTCCGGTCTCGGCCTCACGAAGGCCGTCGATTTCCGCATCCCCATGGAGCTCCAGTACGACGGCGCCGACAAGCTGCCCGCCGGGCTCTCCCCGACCTCCCGCCCGGTCAGCGACCTGGGCCTCTACGGCACCCTCATGGGCGCGATCGCCAGCGGCGACCCCGTCAGGCAGGAGCAGATCCTCGGCGGCGGCCGGGCCGAGGCCTACATGCGCGACATCTACCGCAGTTTCGTGACGAACCCCGAGAACCGGGCGCAGTTCGCGCAGACCGTGCGGGAGGCGGCGGACGGCGGGCAGGGGCCGCTCCTCTACCACTGCACCTCCGGCAAGGACCGGACCGGCTGGATGAGTTACGTCCTGCTGCGCGCGCTGGCCGTCCCCGAGGGCACCGCCGAGCGCGACTACCTGGCGTCGAACACCTTCCGCGCCGCGTACGACGCCCAGGTGCGGGCGGGCATCAAGCAGTCCGGCCGGATGCAGAACCCCGACCTGCTGATCCCGCTGCAGGAGGTCCGCCAGGACTACCTGGACGCGGCGACGGCGCAGATGGAGGCCGACTACGGCAGCTTCTACGGCTATCTGACGGACGGGCTCGGCCTGGACGTGCGGACGCTGGCGAAGCTCCGGAAGAAGATGGTCCGCTGACGCGGTACGGACAGCACGACGCCGGGCAGTGCTCCACGCACTGCCCGGCGTCGTCCGTTCGTCCGTTCGTCCGTCCGTCCGTCCGTCCGGAAGCGTACGGTCAGACCGCCCGGCGGCGGCCATGGCCGCCCGTGCCGACCCGGCTCCGCGCGGACGCGGCGGCCGCGCCGCCCGAGGCGGCACCGCCGGAGCGCCGGCCGCGGTCACCGGAGCCGGTGGCCGCGCCACCGCCCTGTCCGCGGCGGGCCTGGCCCGAACCGGAGGCGGCCGGGGCCTGCCCCGAGCCACCGCCGGAGGAGCGGCGCCCGCGGCCGCCGGCCGCCGGGGCGGAACCCGTGGCGGAGCCGGTGCGCGGCCCGCCCGAGCGCCGGCGCGAACCGGAACCGGAGCCGGAGCCGGTGCGGGGCTTCGGTGCGGGCTGCTGCGGCACCTCCAGCACCACGGGGACGCCCGAGGGCTCCTTGGCGCCGGTCAGGCGGGTGAGCTCCTCGTCGGAGGACCTGATCTGCGCGGTGCGCGGGGAGATCCCGGCGTCCGACATCAGCCGGGTCATGTCCCGCTTCTGGTCGGGCAGCACCAGGGTGACCACGCTGCCGGACTCGCCGGCCCGGGCGGTGCGGCCGCCGCGGTGCAGGTAGTCCTTGTGGTCGGTCGGCGGGTCCACGTTCACGACGAGGTCGAGGTCGTCGATGTGGATGCCGCGGGCGGCCACGTTGGTGGCGATCAGCGCGGTGACCTCACCCGTCTTGAACCAGTCGAGCGTGCGGTTGCGCTGCGGCTGCGAGCGCCCGCCGTGCAGGCCGGAGGCCCGTACGCCCTCCGCGAGGAGCTTCTTGACCATGCGGTCGACACCGCGCTTGGTGTCCACGAACATGATCACCCGCCCGTCACGGGCGGCTATCCGTGTGGCCACGGCCTTCTTGTCGGTCTCGTCCATGACGTACAGGACGTGGTGCTCCATGGTCGTGACCGCACCGGCCGACGGGTCGACGGAGTGGCCGACCGGGTCGGTCAGGAACATCTTGACGAGCTTGTCGATGTTCTTGTCGAGGGTCGCCGAGAACAGCATGGTCTGGCCGCCCTCCTCGACCTGCTTGAGCAGCGCCGTGACCTGCGGCATGAAGCCCATGTCGGTCATCTGGTCGGCTTCGTCGAGGACGGTGATCGAGACCTGCGAGAGGTCGGCGTCACCGCGGTCGATGAGGTCCTTGAGGCGGCCGGGGGTGGCGACGAGCACCTCGGCGCCGCGGCGCAGGGCGCCCGACTGCCGGTTGATCGACATGCCGCCGACGACGGTAGCGATGCGCAGGTTGACGGCCGTGGCGTACGGGGCCAGGGAGTCGGTCACCTGCTGGGCGAGCTCGCGGGTCGGTACGAGGACCATCGCGAGCGGCGCCTTCGGCTGCGCGCGGCGGCCGGCGGTCCGGGCCAGCAGCGCCAGGCCGAAGGCCAGCGTCTTGCCGGAGCCGGTGCGGCCGCGGCCGAGCAGGTCACGGCCGGCGAGGGAGTTCGGCAGCGTCGCGGCCTGGATCGGGAACGGCTCGGTGACGCCCTGGGCGGCGAGGGTCTTCAGCAGCGCCTCGGGCATGTCCATGTCCTCGAACGCGGCGACCGGCGGCAGCGCCGGGGCGATCGGCTCGGGCATGGTGAATTCCTGGGGCCGGGGGGCGGGGGCGGACTTCTGCCGTCCCGCGCCAGCCTTCGGACGTCCCTGTGCCGCACCTCGGCCCCGGGTGGGGCGGCGGCTGGGTCGTGCGGAGCTGGAGCTGGTCATGCGAGAAAGCCCTCCTGAAACCGGCAGGTAAAACAAAGTCGAGACAGCAGACAAGCCGGGGTCCGCACCTCACGGCGCGGACCCCGGCAAGCTGAAAAAATTAGGCGGGGATGATGTTCTCCGCCTGGGGGCCCTTCTGGCCCTGGGTGACGTCGAAGGACACGCGCTGGCCCTCGGTGAGCTCACGGAAGCCCTGGGTGGCGATGTTCGAGTAGTGGGCGAACACGTCCGGACCGCCACCGTCCTGCTCGATGAAGCCGAAGCCCTTTTCCGAGTTGAACCACTTCACGGTGCCAAGTGCCATTTGAATCTCCTGAGTAGGCGGCAAGGGCCCCATCCGGGAGAATCCGGCAAAAACAATAAAAGCGCCTGAGGAACATTCCCGTCAGGCGCACATAAAGTTCATGGGTACCACAACTGCAACGCCTCTAAGCTAGCACACCCCGGTCGGGGGGCGTTCCTCGCCCACGGGGCGGGTCTGGTCGGCGCGGTCCGATCTTGGTTCAATGCGCGGATGGCATCGATCAAGGAGCCCTGGGGGCTCAGTGTGCTCGGAGCGGGCAGCACGTCCGCCGAACCCCGGCTCGCGCAGGTGGACTTGGCGGTCGATCTGATCGCCCCGTCGCCGAAGGAGGCCTTCGCCGAGGCGGGCGCGGCGGTGGCGCGCCTGCGCGCGGTCCTGCGGGAGCACGGCATACCGGACTCGGACGTGTCCGGCTCACGGCTCCAGCTGACCTCGCAGTACAAGGGCTACGGCGTTGACCGCACCTTCCTCGGCTACGGCTGCGAGGCCACGTACACCGTGCAGACGTCGGCGCTCGACCGGCTGGAACTGCTCATCGAGGACGCGGTGACGGCCGGCGCGAACCGGGTCGACGCCGTCCGCTTCGAGGTCGAGGACAAGCCCGCGATGCGCGACGAGGCTCGACGCCGGGCGGTGGCGGCCGCCCGGCGCAAGGCCGAGGTCTACGCGGAGGCCTGCGGAGTGCGGCTGGGGGCGGTGATCCACATCGAGGACGTCGACCCCGAGTCGATGGACGTCCGCAGCCATGGCCGCCGGCTGGGCGGGGACCCCGAGCCCGACGGCTCCCTCGCCCCGGGCTCGGTCCGCGTGGAGGCCGCCGTCCTCCTGGGCTTCGCCCTCCTCCCGGCCTGACGCCTGTGCCGCGGTCTGCGGGCCGTCTGTCCGTGCGGCTCCCCTGCCGGGGCTCCGCCCCGGACCCCGCGCCTCAATCGCCGGCGGGGCTGGATGGTGTCCCGTTTGAGGCGCGCGGGTGCGGGGGCGGCGCCCCCGGAACGGATCCGCAGCGAGGCGGCTACAGGCGCTCGATGATGGTGACGTTCGCCTGGCCGCCGCCCTCGCACATCGTCTGGAGTCCGAACCGGCCCCCTGTGCGCTCCAGTTCGTGCAGCAGGGTGGTCATGAGCTTGACCCCCGTCGCCCCCAGCGGGTGGCCCAGCGCGATCGCGCCGCCGTTCACGTTCACCCGCTCCGGATCCGCGCCCGTCTCCTTCAGCCACGCCAGGACCACCGGCGCGAACGCCTCGTTGATCTCGACCAGGTCGATGTCGGCCAGGGACATGCCGGTCTTCTTCAGCGCGTACGCCGTCGCCGGGATCGGCGCCGACAGCATGCGGATCGGGTCCTCGCCCCGCACCGAGAGGTGGTGGATCCGGGCCCGCGGCCGCAGGCCGTGCTCCCGTACGGCCCGCTCGGAGGCGATCAGCATCGCCGCCGCGCCGTCGGAGACCTGGGAGGAGACGGCCGCGGTGATGGTGCCGCCCTCGACGACCGGCTTCAGTGTCGCCATCTTCTCCAGCGTGGTGTCCCGCCGCGGGCCCTCGTCCACCGTGACGCCGCCGTACGCCGCGATCTCGCGGTCGAACCGGCCCTCGTCGATGGCCCGCAGCGCCCGCCGGTGGGAGCGGAGCGCGAACTCCTCCATGTCCCGGCGCGAGATGCCCCACTTCTCCGCGATCAGCTGGGCGCCGTGGAACTGGTTGACCGGCGCGTCGCCGTAGCGGGCCCGCCAGCCTTCCGAGCCCAGGTACGGGCCCTGCGTGAAGCCCAGCGGTTCCGCCGCCTGCCGCGAGGCGAAGGCGATCGGGATCATCGACATGTTCTGGGTGCCGCCCGCGACCACCAGGTCCTGGGTGCCGGACAGGACGCCCTGCGCGGCGAAGTGCACCGCCTGCTGCGAGGACCCGCACTGGCGGTCGACCGTGACCCCCGGCACCTCCTCCGGCAGGCCGGCCGCCAGCCATGCCGTCCGCGCGATGTCGCCGGCCTGCGGCCCGACCGTGTCGAGGCAGCCGAACACCACGTCCTCCACGGCGGCCGGGTCCACCCCGGAGCGCTCGACCAGCGCCTTCAGTACGTGCGCGCCCAGGTCGGCGGGGTGGACGGCGGACAGGCCGCCGCCCCGCCGCCCCACGGGGGTGCGTACCGCTTCGACTATGTAGGCCTCGGGCATCGGGACTCCTCTGCTGATGGGTCAGGTGCGTAGGGCGATCCCGTCCAGCACCATCGACAGGTACTGGCGGGCGATCTCCTCGGGGCTGTGCTGTCCGCCCGGCCGGTACCAGGACGCCGCCACCCACACCGTGTCGCGCACGAAGCGGTAGGTGAGGCGGATGTCGAGGTCGGCGCGGAAGACCTTGGCCGCCACCCCGCGTTCCAGCGTCCCCAGCCATGCCTTCTCGAACTTCACTTGCGAGTCGGACAGGTAGTGGAAGCGGGGCTGCGCGGAGAGCGTGCGGGCTTCCTTCTGGTAGATGGCGACGGCCGCGCGGTGCCGGTCGATCTCCCGGAAGGACTCGGTGACGAGGGCCTCGATGGTCTCCCGGGGGCCGAGACCGGCCGCGAGGACGGTGTCGTACCCCTCCCACAGCTCGTTCAGGAAGGCCGAGAGGATCTCGTCGAGCATCGATTCCTTGGAATCGAAGTGGTAGTAGAGGCTGCCGGCGAGCATGCCGGCGGCGTCGGCGATCTTGCGGACGGTGGTGGCGTTGTAGCCCTGCGCGGCGAAGACCTCGGCGGCGGTGTCGAGGAGTTCCCGGCGCCGCTCGGGTGAGGCAGTCACCTGCGGCTTCTTCTTGTTCGTTGGCACGGGCCCATTCTGCGGCTACGCGTGCTGGCTGCTGACCGAGACGGTCTCGCCCGTCATGTACGACGAGTAGCCGCTGGCCAGGAAGACGATGACGTTGGCGACCTCCCAGGGCTCGGCGTACCGCCCGAAGGCCTCGCGGGAGGTGAGTTCGGCGAGGAGTTCCTCGCTGGTCACCTTCACCAGGTGCGGGTGCATGGCCAGGCTCGGGGCGACCGCGTTGATCCGTACGCCGAACTCGGCCGCCTCCAGGGCGGCGCAGCGGGTCAGTGCCATCACGCCGGCCTTGGCGGCGGCGTAGTGGGCCTGGCCGGTCTGGGCGCGCCAGCCGATGACGGAGGCGTTGTTGACGACGACCCCGCCCGCGGTGCCGGCGGCCCTGAAGGAGCGCAGGGCGGCGCGGGTGCAGCGGAAGGTGCCGCCCAGGGTGACGTCGAGGACGCGGCCCCACTGTTCGTCGGTCATGTCGACGAGGTTCGCGGTGCCGCCGAGTCCGGCGTTGTTGACGACGATGTCGAGGGCGCCGTGGGTCCGTTCGGTGAGCGTGAACAGGGCCTGGACCTGCTCCTCGTCGGTGACGTCGCACGGGAGGGAGGTGACGCGGTCGGCGCCGAACTCGGCGGCGAGGGCGTCCTCGGTCTCCTTGAGGCGGCGGGCGTGGGCGTCGCTGATGACGACGCGGGCGCCTTCCTCCAGGAAGCGGCGGGCGGTGGCGCCGCCGATGCCGGCTCCGGCGGCCGCGGTGATGACGGCGGTGCGGCCCTTCAGCAGGTCGTGCCCGGGGACGTAGGTGGGGGTGTTCACGCCCGTACCTCCTTGGGAAGGCCGAGGATCCGCTCGGCGATGAGGGTGCGCTGGATCTCGTCCGAGCCCGCGTAGATGGTGTCGGCGCGGGAGAAGAGGAAGAGGCGCTGCAGGTCGTCGAGGTCGTACGGGTCCCCGTGCGCGCCGGTCGCGAGGAGCGAGGGGGCTCCGCAGACGTCCATGGCGAGTTCGCCGAGGTCGCGGTGCCAGCGGGCCCAGTACAGCTTGGCCACGGAGGGCGCCGTGGGGCGCTGGGCGGTGGCGCGCATGGTTTCCAGGCCGATCCAGGCCTGGACGAGCCGGTCGCGGATCAGCGGATCGGCGAGGGCACCGTTGGCGCGGGCCAGGCCGGCGAGGTTGTCGAGTTCGCGGCGGAAGCCGACCTGCTGGCCGAGGGTGGAGACGCCGCGCTCGTGGCCGAGGGTGGCCATGGCGATGTTCCAGCCGTCGCCGGGGGCGCCGACGACGTGGGCGGCGTCGGTGCGGGCGCCGTCGAAGAAGACCTCGTTGAACTCGGAGGTGCCGGTGAGCTGGACGATGGGCCGGGCCTCGACCCCGGGCTGGTCCATGGGGACCAGGAGGTAGGACAGGCCCGCGTGGCGGCGCGTGCCCGGTTCGGTCCGGGCGAGGACGAAGCACCACTGGGCCTCGTGGGCGAGGGAGGTCCAGGTCTTCTGGCCGTCCACCACCCACTGTCCGTCCCGGAGGGCGGCGCGGGTGCGGACGCCCGCGAGGTCGGAGCCGGCGTCGGGTTCGCTGTAGCCCTGGCACCACAGCTCTTCGACGGCGCGGATGGGCGGCAGGAAGCGGCGCTTCTGCTCCTCGGTGCCGTGGTCGATGAGGGTGGGGCCGAGGAGCTGTTCGCCGATGTGGTTGACGCGGGCGGGGGCGTCCGCGAGGGCGTACTCCTCGTGGAAGGCGATCTGCTCCTCGGTGCTCGCGCCGCGGCCGCCGTATGCGACGGGCCAGCCGAGGCAGGTCCAGCCGTGGGCGGCCATGTGCCGTTCCCAGGCGAGGCGTTCGGTGAAGGCCTCGTGCTCCCGGCCCGGTCCGCCGCGGCCCTTGAGGGCGGCGAACTCGCCGGTGAGGTGGGTCCTCAGCCAACTCCGAACCTCGGTGCGGAACTCCTCGACGCTGCTCATGGCCGTACGTTAACCTACCAAACACTTGTTAGGGAAGGATCCAGGGATGCCCGACGACACCCCCCATGACACCCGCGACACCCCCGTGCTCTACGAGCGCCGCGGCCCGGTCGCGTACGTGACCATGAACCGCCCCCGCTACCGCAACGCGCAGAACAGCGCGATGACGTACGCCCTCGACGACGCCTTCTACCGCGCCGCCGACGATCCCGAGGTGAAGGTGGTCGTCCTGGGCGGGGCCGGTGAGCACTTCTCCGCGGGCCACGACATCGGCACCCCGGAGCGCGACGCCCACCTGCCCTTCGAGCGGCGGGCCGGGCTGTGGTGGGACCACTCGCGGCGTGCGGGCGCCGAATCCCGCTTCGCCCGCGAGTCGGAGGTGTACCTGGGGATGTGCCGGCGCTGGCGGGAGCTGCCGAAGCCGGTGATCGCCTCGGTGCAGGGGGCCTGCGTGGCGGGCGGGCTGATGCTGGCCTGGGTCTGCGACCTGATCGTGGCGAGCGAGGACGCCTTCTTCGCCGACCCGGTCGTCCGGATGGGCATCCCGGGCGTCGAGTACTTCGCGCACCCGTGGGCGATGCCCCCGCGGATCGCGAAGGAGTTCCTGTACACGGGCGACCGGATGCCGGCCCGCCGGGCGTACGAGATCGGCATGGTCAACCGGGTCGTGGAGCGGGCCGCCCTGGCGCAGGAGACCGCCCGCCTCGCCCTGCGCGTCGCCGGGATGCCCGGCTTCGGCCTGGCCCTGACCAAGCGGGCCGTCAACCAGGCCGAGGACCTCCAGGGCCTGCACACCGGCATGGACTCGGTCTTCGGCCTGCACCACCTCGCGCACGCCCACAACGCGGAGACGGCCGCGGACCCGCTCGGCGGCATGGACGTCACCGCCATGAAGGAGGCGAATGCCTGATGAACCTCGACCACGCACCGGATGTGGAGGCCTTCCGGGCCGAAGCACGGGCCTGGCTCACCGCCCACGTGCCCGCCGACCCCCTGCCCTCCCTGGAGACGGAGGAGGGCTTCGCCGCGCACCGCGCGTGGGAGGCCCGGCTGCACGCGGACCGCTGGTCGGTGGTGTCCTGGCCCGAGGAGTACGGGGGCCGGGGCGTCGACATCGTGAAGTGGCTGGTGTTCGAGGAGGAGTACTGGGCGGCGGGCGCGCCCGGCCGGGTCTCCCAGAACGGCATCAACCTCCTCGCGCCGACCCTCTTCGACCACGCCACGGACGGGCAGCGGGCGCGGGTGCTGCCCTCCATGGCGAGCGGCGAGGTGATCTGGGCGCAGGCCTGGTCCGAGCCGGAGTCGGGCTCCGACCTGGCCTCGCTGAAATCGCGGGCGGTGCGCACCGGGGGCGGCTGGCTGCTGTCCGGGCAGAAGACCTGGTCCTCGCGGGCCGCCTTCGCCGACCGGGCCTTCGGCATCTTCCGTACCGACCCGGACGCCGCCAAGCCGCACCAGGGGCTGACGTACCTGATGTTCGACCTGCGCGCGCCGGGGGTGACGGTGCGGCCCATCGGCCGCCTCGACGGCAAGCCGGCCTTCGCCGAGCTCTTCCTGGACCAGGTCTTCGTTCCGGACGAGGACGTGATCGGCGAGCCGGGGCAGGGCTGGCGGATCGCGATGTCCACCACGGGCAACGAGCGCGGGCTCACCCTGCGCTCCCCCGGCCGGTTCCTGGCGGCCGCCGGCCGGCTGCGGGCCCTGTGGGAGGCGGCCGGCGACCCCTCCGACACGGCGCTGCGCGACCGGGTGGCGGACGCGGTGGTCGGGGCGCGCGCCTACGAGCTGTTCACCTGGGCCAGCGCCTCCCGCTTCGCGGCGGGGGGAGGGGGCGCCCCCGCTCGAACGGAGCCGAGAGTGGGGGACCTCGGCGCCGAGTCCAGCCTGAACAAGGTGTTCTGGTCCCAGTACGACATCGCCCTGCACGAGACGGCCCTGGACCTGCTCGGCGCGGACGCGGAGCTGGCGGAGGGCGAGTGGGCCGAGCCGTGGGTCTTCTCCCTGGCCGGGCCGATCTACGCGGGCACGAACGAGATCCAGCGCGACATCATCGCCGAGCGGCTGCTCGGCCTCCCGAAGGGCCGCCGCTGATGCGCTTCCTGCTGACCGACGAACAGTCGGACTTCGCCCGTACGCTGCGCTCCCTGCTCGGGGCGGCGGAGGTGCCCGCGGCGGTACGGGCCTGGGCGGACGGCGAGTACGGCCCGGGGCGGACGGTGTGGTCCCGCCTCGCGGAGACCGGCCTGTTCGCGCTGGCCGCGGCCGAGGAGTACGGCGGCGCGGGCCTGCTGCCGCTGGAGCTGGCCCTGGGCTTCGTGGAGCTGGGCCGGGCCGGGGTGCCGGGGCCGGTGGTGGAGAGCGCGGCGGTGTCCGTACTGCTCTGCGGACTCGGGGACGAGGCGGTGGCCGAGCGTTTCCTGCCCGGGCTGGCCGGGGGCGGGACCTCGGCGACGCTGACCCTGCCCGGCGGGAGCCCGTACGCCCTGGACGCGGACGCGGCCACGTACTGCTTCACCGTGTCGGAGGCGGATGAACTGCGTCTGGCGGAGGGCGGGGAGCCGGCGGCCTCCCTGGATCCGGCGCGCAGGCTCTCGGTCCCGGCGCCCGGCGGCGAACTGCTCGCGGCCGGCCCGGCCGTCACGGCGGCAGCGGAGGCGGCCGGCCTGTGGGCGCGGCTGCTGACGGCGGCCCAGTGCCTGGGGGTGGGTGAGGCGCTGCTGGCCCGGACGGTGGAGTACGCCAAGCAGCGCACCCAGTTCGGGGCCCCGATCGGCTCCTTCCAGGCGGTCAAGCACCGCCTGGCGGACACCCTGCTGGGCCTGGAGTTCGCCCGGCCGCTGCTGTGGGCGGCCGCCCTGAGCCTGTCCCCGGCGGACGTGGCGGCGGCCAAGCTGACGGCGGGCGAGGCGGCGTACGCGGCCGCCCTGAGCGCCCTGCAGCTCCACGGTGCCGTGGGCTACACCGAGGAACTGGACCTCTCCCTGTGGCTGCGCAAGGCCCGCCCGCTGCGCGACGCGTGGGGCGGGCCGTCGGCCTGCCGGGCGGAGGTCCTTCAGCCGCGGCTGCGGTAGTAGACCGCCAGGGCGTTGTTCAGCAGGACGATCCCGCCGAACCACAGGGCCCCGGCCCGCCACCCGACCGCGTACAGCGCGAGGGTGGCGGACCCGAACACCAGCACCTTGACGGCGATCTGGACGAGGAGCGGTACGTCGTAGGTGGCCTTGGGCGCGGCGAACATGCCCCAGAGCGCGGCGGCGGCGAGCGGGGCGGCCACCGCGAGGCCTATGGACCAGCCCCGGCCGACGTCCCGGGTCCAGCCCCACCGGGCCAGGGCGGCCAGGGCCGCGAGTTCCAGGAAGAAGGCGAGGCCCTCGTTGGCGAGGAAGAAGAGCCGCAGGATGGAATTCATGGGGCACAACCTGGCGGACCCCGCCCCGGGGCGTCCACCGATTACCGGGGGCCGTCTCACATCACGGCGAGCTTCAGCGTGACCACGTAACTCTCCTCGACGGTGCCGTCGGGGAACAGGGTCTCCAACCGGGCCCGTTCGGCGTCGAGGAAGGTACGGGTGCCCTCCTCGCCGAGCAGCAGGAAGGCGGAGTGGCTGGCGGTGTTGGCGAGGTGCATGGCGAGGGGGATCCGCCGGGACCACCGCACTTCGCGGGTGATGACGTCCAGCCCGTCCAGGGACTCCCGGGTGGGGAGCCCGGTGGCCCCGAAGAAGGCGCGGAGCCGTTCGTCCTGCTCGGCGATCCAGGGGACGCCTGTGTCCAGGTCGTTCCACCAGAGCGCGAGCGCGCCGCCGGGCCGCAGCACACGGCGGGCCTCCGGGACCGACCGGGTGGCGTCGGTCCAGTGCCAGGCCTGGGCGTACGTGAGGAAGTCGAACGCGGCGCCCGCCAGCGGCAGCCGGTCCCCGTCGCCGCGTACGACCGGGATCCCCGGGTTCGCCGGCCGGAACTCGGCGGCCATCCCGTCCCCGGGCTCCACGGCGAGCACTTCGGCCCCGCGCTCGCGCAGCAACGCGGTGGCGATCCCGGTCCCGGCCCCCACGTCGGCCACACGCGCCCCGGCGAGCGGCCGTCCCGCGAGCTCCTCGACGGCGTCGAAGAGGGCGGGCGGATAGCCGGGCCGGTTCGCACGGTAGAGCGCGGCGGCGGCGTCGAAGGAGCGGGCTCGTTTCGTCATGGGGTCAACGTAGGGAACCGACAAGGGATCTGATGGCATCCCTAGTGAACGGACGTACGACGGACGACGCAGAACGAGGTACAGCGAACATGCGAAGCACGACCACCGGGATGATGACGCTGTGCGCGGCGGCGGCTGCGGTGCTGCTCACCGGCTGCGGCAGCGACGCCCCGAAGCCCGCCGCCGACCAGGGGAAGGCCGCGGCCTCCCCGAGCGCCGCCCCCGCGTCCTCCGCACCGGCGGGCAAGTCCGGCGGCGCGACGCACGAAGTGACCCTGGAGGTCGGCGGCACGGGCAGGACGGCGGTCATGTACAGCGGCATCGGCAGCGGCTTCGAACAGCAGACCCTGCCGTGGACCAAGTCGGGCACCGCCGAACTCACCCCCGCGGAGCAGAAGGTGGGCTACCTGGTGAACGTGGTCCCGGGAACGATCACCGGCCCCGACGGCAAGCTCCAGCAGGCGCCGTGCGTGATCAAGGTCGACGGCAAGAAGGTCGTGGAGAGCGACGGCGTCACCCAGACGAAGGGCTGCTCGTACCTGATCAAGCAGTAGGACATCCGGCGGGCGGTGGTCCTGGCCCCGGACCGGGCGGGGCCCCGGACCGGGCAGTCCTCCCGGTTCAGGCCTCCGGGCGGAACTCGTGCACGACCTCGATGCGCCCCACGATGTGCCGGTTGAACTCATCGAGCTCCTCGGCCGGGACCCACAGCTCCAGGATGGTCCGGCCGCCGGCCTGCTGGACCGGGTAGCGGGTGAGGAACTCCGTCTCGACCTCGAACCGGGTCACGAAGCCCGCGCCGTCGTGCTTGACGTTCCAGTCGCGGGCGATGCGGACCGCGTAGTCCTCGTTCATGACCGGGTAGAAGATCGGCTGCTCGGGCAGGCGCGGGGGCCAGGCCCGCCAGTCGAGGGCGCGGACCAGGTCGAGCTCGACGGGGCCGGTGGGGCGCCAGAGGGTGGTCGTGGGTTCGGCCGTGGTGGACATGCCGCGACCCTAGGGTTCAGACCCCGGCCCTGACCAGCGGGTTTCAGTCGCGGGGGCGGCGCAGGGAGAGGCGGCCCACGAGCGCCGTCTGGAACAGCAGGAGCGCGGCCGTGCCCGCCGCCTGCCAGAGGGGTTCGGACGGGCGGGGGCCGGGCGACCAGGCCGGGCCGTCGGGGTCCGCGGTGACCGTGAGGCGGGCGCCGACCGCGAGGTCCCTCGACAGCGAGCCCGGCAGGTCCCGGCCCGCCTGTGTGCGCAGGCGCAGGGACGGGGAGAGGCCGGAGCCGTCCTCCACCATGGTCCGCGAGATCACCACCGCGGCCTCCTCCCGGCCCCGGTCGTGGAGGGTGTGCCGGTCCCAGGCGGCCCCGCCGGCCCACACCACCCCCACGGCGACGAGCGCGACGGCGGTGCGCGCCACGAACTCGGCGCCGGTGCCGTGCGGTACGGCGGCGCCGATGACGAAGACGGCGAGCAGGACCGGGATCCACGCCCCCTCGGGGCCCCGCAGCAGCCAGATCGCCGCGAACTCCGCTGCCAGGAGCAGGCAGTTGCGCAGCAGCGCCCCCGGCAGCCTCCGTATCGCTTCAGCCATGGACACATCATGCCTGGGCTGCCGTCTGAGATCACCGGCTGGGCGGGGTCGTAGCACAGAGGCAGTGCGCCTGCTCCACTGAAGGAGGACGCCGGTTCGAACCCGGCCGCCCCGCCCCCCTCATCCGACCGTCGCGACCCACGCCGCCGCCGCCCGCAGGGCCTCGGCCCCGGCCGGGAGCGACAGCCCCAGGAAGCCGTGGAAGACGCCCGGGTGGAGCTGGACGGTGCAGTCCACTCCGGCCGCCGCCAGCCGGCGCCCGTACGCGAGGCCCTCGTCCCGCAGGAGGTCGCAGTCGGCGAGGACGATCAGCGCGGGCGGCAGACCCGACAGGCCGGGGGCGTGGAGCGGCGAGACGTGCGGATGCGCAGGGTCGCCGCCGTACTGGTCCCAGTACCAGGCCATGTGGGCGGCGGTGTGGAAGTACCCCTCCGCGTACGTCTCCACCGAGGCCGAGCCCATCGAGGCGTCCAGCGGCGGATAGAACAGCAGCTGGCCCGCCGCGAGTCCGGACGCGCGCAGGGCGGTCACGGCGGCCAGGTTGCCCCCGCTGGAGTCCCCCGCCAGCACCACCCGGTCCGCGTCGCAGCCCAGCGCGGCGGCCTCGGCGCGGGCCCACAGCAGTACGGTCAGCGCGTCGTCCGGCGCCGCCGGCCAGGGGTGCTCCGGGGCGAGCCGGTAGTCGGCGGAGACGACCACCGCGCCCGAGGCCGCCGCCAGTCGGCGGCACAGCGCGTCGTGGGTGTCGAGCCCGCACATCACCCAGCCCCCGCCGTGGAAGTACACGACCAGGGGGCGGCCGCCGGCGCCCGGCTCGGGGTCGTAGACCCGGACCGGGACCCCGTCGGCCACCGCGTCGTACACGGAGGCCAGGTCCGGGCCCGGCGGCCCGGGTACGGCGGCCGCCCGCAGGGCCGCCACGTCGCCGGGCCCGGGGAAGCCGGCCGCCATCGCGTCGCACAGCCGCCTGGCCTGCGGTGAGAGCCCGTCGCTCATGCGGTCGTCATCCCGCCGTCGACGGTGAACTCCGTGCCCGTCACGTAGGAGGACGCGTCGGAGCACAGGAAGAGCACCAGCTCCCCGACCTCCTCCGGCCGCCCCATCCGCCCGAGCGGTACGTGCGACCAGTCGCGGCCCGCGACCGCCTCCGCCACCATCGGGGTGTCGATGGCCCCCGGGTGCACCGAGTTGACCCGGATCCGGTCCCCGGCCAGGTCCAGCGCCGCCGACCGGGTCAGTCCGCGCAGCCCGAACTTGGTCGATCCGTAGGCGGCGTGGCCCGGGATGCCGACCAGTCCGGCCGTGGAGGAGATGTTGACGATCGAGCCGCCCCCGCCCGCCCGCAGCACGGGTGCCACCGCCTGGATGCCGAGGAACGGCCCGAGCAGGTTGACCCGCAGCAGGGTCTCGAAGTCCGCCAGGGACTGCTTCTCGACGTGGGCCGTGCGCCACAGGGCCGCGTTGTTGACCAGGGCCGAGAGCGTGCCGAAGGCCGACACCGCCGCATCGACGGCACCGGCCCAGCTCGCCGCGTCGGTCACGTCGTGCTGTACGTACAGGCCCTGGTCGCCCAGCGAGGCGGCGACCGTCCGGCCCTCCTCCTCCCGCACGTCCGTGACGACGACCCGTGCGCCGGCCTCGGCGAACAGGCACGCTTCGGCGGCGCCCTGGCCGCGTCCGGCTCCGGTGACGAGGACGACCTTGCCTTCCAGGGAGATGCCCATGGCTCAGCGCTCCGATTCCGTCGCGCGGAAGTGCGGGATGACCTTCTCGCCCCACTGGCGGATGGTCTCCAGGCAGGCCTCCTGCGGGACCGTACCCATCTGGATCAGGCACATCACCTCGTCGACGCCGATCTCGCGCAGCTGCTCGACGTACGCGATGGCGGTCTCGGGGCTGCCGTAGGCGTGCTCCGCGTTGTAGGTGCCGGTGTCGACGGGCCGGGCCGGGATGCTGGCCTCGTGGAGCCTGGCGACGAGTTCCTCCCGGCCCTGCGCCAGGGCCGCGACGTGGTCCTCGTCCTCCGCGTAGCCGGTGGGTGCGGGGGCGTTGCCGTACCAGTGGGCGATGGATTCGGCGAAGAACCGCTGGCCGCGCGTGCCGAGGCGCAGCGCGCGCTCGGCGTCGTCGAGGACGATGGTCGGGCAGAGGGCGGAGAGGTGGTCGTTGACCTCGGTCGAGACGAGGCGTTCGCCGGTGCGGGTCGCGATGGCCTCGTCGTAGACCTTGCGCATGGCGCGCACGTCGTCGGCGCCCGCGAAGCCCATCACCAGGGCGCCGATGCCGAGTTCGGCGGCGAGCTTGAGGGTGTCGTGCTTGGAGCAGGCCATGAAGAGCGGCGGGTGCGGGTCCTGGACGGGGCGGGGCAGGATCGCGCCGGGGCCGATGTCGATGGAGCCGTGCCATTCGAACTCCGGCTCCCGCCAGGCGGCGGCGAAGATCCGCAGAGCCTCCTCCATCTGCGGGTAGGTGTCCTCGGGCTTCACCCCGTACATGGACATCTCCTGGCGGGTGGCGCCGCGCCCGGCGCCGATGTCGACGCGGCCGCCGGAGAGGACGTCGAGCATCGCGGCGCGCTCGGCGACGCGTACCGGGTGCTGGTAGCCGAAGGGCATGGTGACGACGCCGTGGCCGATGCGGATCTTCCGCGTACGGGCGGCCACCCAGGTGAGGAAGATCTCGGAGGCGCTCATGTGGGCGTACTGGGTCAGCGAGTGGTGCTCGACGGCCCAGATCCGGTCGAAGCCCATCTCCTCGGCGAGGACGGCCTGTTCGACGCAGTCGTGGATGACCTGGCGCTCGCGCTCGGGGGTCGGGTCGACGAGCTGGGCCTCGAAGATCATCGAGAACTTCACGGGGAGGTCCCTCCATCCGGGGGATTCACTATTTCGAATAGGAATACTTCTAGCAGTCATACCCCTCAGGGGGAAGGGCGCCGCGGGGACCGGTCGTAGACTGCGCTGCGTGGCAGAAGAGAAGGCGGACGAGACGACAGGCGGGGCGGACAGGCCCACGCTCCCGGCGACCAGCTGGGCGGTGCTCGGGCTGCTCTCCTTCGGGGAGGAGCTGTCCGGGTACGACCTGAAGAAGTGGTCGGACTGGTCGCTGCGCTTCTTCTACTGGAGCCCGTCCTTCAGCCAGATCTACAGCGAGCTCAAGCGCCTGGAGAAGGCCGGCTACGCCTCCTCCCGCATGGTCAGCCAGGACACCGGCACCCGCGACAAGCGGGTCTACCGGATCACCGGCGAGGGCATGGCGGCCGTACGGGAATGGGCCCGCGAGGCCCCCGTGGATCCGCCGGTCCTCAAGCACGGGCCGATGCTGCGGCTGTGGCTGGGCCACCTGCTGGAGCCCGAGCAGATGCGGGAAGTCCTGGTCCAGCACCAGGAGTTCGCGGAGAAGATGCGCCGCCGGGCGGTGGCCGACGTGGAGGGCGCGCAGGACGAGTCCGCCTGGGCGTACCCGACGCTCACGCTCAAGTGGGCCGAGCGTTACTACGCCTCCGAGCGCGACCTGGCCGCCGCCATGCTGGAGGACATCGAGGAGCTCGCCGCCGCCCGGGGCGAGCGCGGCAAGCGCCCGTAGGCGCGCCGGAAGTAGAGCAGCGGCGGCTCGCCCGCCCGGTGCGCGGTCAGGGCGGTGACCCTGCCGAGGGCGATCTCGTGGTCGCCGCCGTCCAGTACGCCCTCCAGGTCGCACTCGATGCTCGCGAGCACGCCGTCGAGCAGGGGCGCGCCGTTGGCGCCCGCCCGCCAGCGGACCCCGGCGAACTTGTCGCCGCCCGTGACCGCGAAGCCGCGGCACAGTTCCCGCTGGTCGGCGGCCAGGATGTTGACGGCGAAGGCGCCGGCCGCCCGGATCCCCGGCCAGGTGCCGGAGGTGCGGGCGGGGCAGAAGCAGACCAGCGGCGGGTCCAGCGAAACCGATGAGAAGGACTGCACGGCCATCCCGACGGGACGGCCGTCGCCCTCGCGCGCCGTGATGACGGCGACGCCGGTGCAGAAGCTGGACAGGACCGACTTGAGGTCCTCCTGGGTCTGCCTCTGTGTCTGGGTCCGGGTCTCCACGGGAGCCTCCAAATATTTCTACTAGGTATATGCCTAACCGAAACACCTGTGATTGGATACCGCCCACGCTCGCTCGTCAAGTAGGGAGGGTTCGTCCGATGCCACCGCCACTGCCCACTACGCTCGCCCGGCTCCCCGAGTACGCGGCCGCCGCGTACGGGGAACGGGAGGCGCTCGCCGACGGGGAGGTCCGCTGGACCTTCACCCGGCTCGCCGCCGAGATAGCCGCCGCCGCCCGCGCGGCCATCGCGCACGGCATCCGGCCCGGGGACCGGGTGGCCGTCTGGGCGCCCAACAGCCGCCGGTGGATCACCGCCGCCCTCGGCGCGGCCGGCGCGGGAGCGGTCCTCGTACCGGTCAACACCCGCTACAAGCCCGCCGAGGCCGCCGACGTCATCCGGCGCAGCGGCGCCCGCGTGCTCTTCACCGAACGCGGCTTCCTCGGCACGGACTACGTCCACGAACTGCACGCCTCCGGCGAGGACCTCGGCGCGCTCGGCTCCACCGTCGTCCTGCGCGGCGGGAGCGGCCCCGAGTCCTGGGAGGCGTACCTGGCCGGCGGGGAGTCCGTCACCGAGGCGGAACGGCTCGCCCGCGCCGACCGCATCCGCCCGGGCGATCTCAGCGACATCCTCTACACCTCCGGCACCACCGGCCGCTCCAAGGGCGTCATGACCACCCACGGCCAGACCCTGCGGCTCTACGCCTCCTGGTCCGAGCTGGTCACCCTGCGCCCCGGGGACCGCTACCTGCTGGTCAACCCCTTCTTCCACACCTTCGGCTACAAGGCCGGGGTCCTGGCCTGCCTGCTGCGCGGGGTGACGATGCTCCCGGAAGCGGTCTACGACACCGACCGCATCCTGGCCCGGATGGCCGCCGAACGCGTGACCTGCCTGATGGGCCCGCCGACCGTCTTCCACGGCCTGATCCGGCACCCCGCGCTCTCTGCGCACGACCTGTCGGCCCTGCGTCTGGCCGGCACGGGAGCGGCATCCGTCCCGACCGCGCTGGTCGAGGAGATCCGCTCCGTGCTGGGCGCGCCCGACGTGTTCACCGCGTACGGGCTGACGGAGTCCGGCGGGGTCGTCTCCGTCTGCCCGACCGACGCCGACGCCGAGACGGTCGCCCACACCGTCGGCCTGCCGCTGCCCGGCACCGAGGTGCGGATCGCCTCCCCGCTGGGCGAGGTGCTGCCGGCCGGGCAGCCGGGCGAGGTGCAGGTGCGCGGCTACCACGTCACCCCCGGCTACCTGGACGACCCCGCCGCCACCGCGGAGGCCGTGCTGCCGGGCGGCTGGCTGCGCACCGGGGACATCGGCGTCCTGGACGGGCGCGGCTACCTCTCCATCACCGACCGGCTGAAGGACATGTACGTGGTCGGCGGGTTCAACGCCTACCCGGCGGAGGTGGAGAACGTCCTGCTGACCCATCCGGCCGTCGCCGACGCGGCGGTGGTCGGCGCCCCGGACGAGCGGCTGGGCGAGGTGGGGGTGGCGTACGTGGTCACCTCCGGCCCGCCCGTCACCCCCGCCGAACTCACCGAGTGGAGCCGGGAACGACTGGCCAACTTCAAGGTCCCGCGGCGGTTCCACCTGGTGGCGGAGCTCCCGCGCAACGCGGGCGGCAAACTGCTGAAGGCGCATCTGCGGCGGGCGGCGCGGGGGGAGGACGCGTGAGCGGCCTGGAATGGACGCCCGAGCAGCGGGAACTCCGGGACGCGGTGCGCGCGGTCCTCGCCCGCCACCCCGGCCACGAGGCCTGGGCCCCGCTGACGACCCAGGTGGGGGCGGCCGCACTGGCGGTACCGGAGGAGTACGGCGGCCTGGGCTGCGGACCGGTAGAGGTCGGCGTGGTCATGTCGGAACTGGGCCGCGCGCTGAGCCCGGTCCCGTACCTGGGCTCCGCAGTCCTGACCGTGCAGGCCCTCCTGGCCTCCGGCCACCCGGAGGCGTGCGCCCGCCTCCTGCCGGCCCTGGCCGAGGGCTCCCTGCTGGGCGCCCTGGCCTGGGCCGAATCCCCTCGCGGGGCGCCGACCGAAACCGGACCGGCCCCGACCCCGACCCCCGGCGGCGACCTCCCCGCGAGCCCGGGCCCGGGCCCGGGCGCGGGGGGCGGGCCGGGGGCGCTCGTCGGCGGGGGTGCGGGGCGCGGCCCCGGTCCCCGCCCCGGGGGCTGGGAGGCGGCCGACATGGCGACCCTCGCGGAGCCGGACGGCGACCGGTGGCTGCTGACCGGCACCAAGCGGTACGTACTGGCCGGTCCGGCCGAACCGGGACTCGTACTGGTCCTCGCCGCCATGACCGACGGCCCCGCACCCGCCGCCACCACGCCCGGCCAGGGCAACGGCAGGCTAGGGCTGTTCGAGCTGACGGAGCCGCCCGCCGCCTGGACCGCCCGGGCCACCATGGACCGCACCCGCCCCCTCGCCGAGCTCACCCTCGCGCGGACCCCGGCCCGGCTGCTCTCGCCCGACGGCGCCGGAGTCCTGGCCCGGGTACGGGACCTGGCCTGCACCGCCCTGGCCGCCGAGCAGGCGGGGGCCGCCGCGCGGGCGCTGGAGTCCACGGTCCGGTACGCGAAGGACCGGCACCAGTTCGGCCGGCCCATCGGCTCCTTCCAGGCCGTCAAGCACCGGCTCGCCGACATGTACACGGCCGTGGAGTCGGCCCGCTCCACGGCCCTCGCCGCCGCGGCGGCCGACGCCCCGCCCCACCTGGCCGCCGCCGCCAAGTCGGCCTGCTCGCAGGCGTACTCGTACGTCGCCGGGGAGATGATCCAGCTGCACGGCGGCATCGGCATCACCTGGGAGCACGAGGCGCACGAGTTCTTCAAGCGCGCCCACGGCTCCGCCCTCCTCTTCGGCTCCCCCGCCACCCACCGTGCCCGGCTCGCCGCCCAACTCGGATACGCCGACGTCAGTTGACGTAACCTCGGCGCATGACGCGCAGCGCGATAAACCTCCGCAAGGTCGAAGAAACGGCTCCGGCGCTCGTGAGCCTCTACAAGAGCGCCGGGGTCTCGCTGCGCAAACACGGAATGGAGGACGGCCGCGCCGCCGTCTACCTGGTCCTGGACTACTCGGGGTCGATGAAGCCGTACTACGCCGACGGCAGCGTCCAGGCCCTCGCCGACCGGGTGCTGGGCCTGTCCGCGCACCTGGACGACGACGCCCGCGTGCCCGTGGTCTTCTTCTCCACCGACGTCGACGCGGTGGAGGAGATCTCCCTCGCCGGCCACGAGGGCCGGGTCGACGCCATCGCCTCCCGCCTCGGCCACATGGGCAAGACCGCCTACCACGCCGCGATGGACGCCGTCATCGACCACTACATCGACTCGGGCTCGACGGCGCCCGCCCTCGTCGTCTTCCAGACCGACGGCGGCCCGATCAACAAGCTCGCCGCCGAGAAGTACCTGTGCAAGGCGGCCCGCCTCCCCCTCTTCTGGCAGTTCGTCGGCTTCGGCAACACCCGCAGCTCGCAGTTCGACTTCCTGCGCCGCCTCGACGAACTGCCCGTACCGGAGCGCCGCCAGGTCGACAACGCCGGCTACTTCCACGCGGGCGAGGACCCCCGCAAGGTCCCGGACGCGGAGCTGTACGACCGCCTCGTCGGCGAGTTCCCGGCCTGGCTGGCGGCGGCCCGCGCCGCGGGGATCGTGCGCGCCTGACCTGCGACCGACGGGGCCCGCGCTTTGATGGACGTATGACGCACACCAGCTGGGCAGTCTTCGAGAAGGCGGAACCGGAGTTCGCGGCGGCCGTCCAGGCCCGTTTCGCGCAGTACCCGCACCACGTCCTGGCCACCCTGCGCAAGGACGGCTCGCCCCGGGTGGCCGGACTCAACGTCGACATCCGGGGCGGGGAGCTGTGGCTCGGCATGATGCCGGGGTCGATGAAGGCCAGGGACCTGCAGCACGACCCGCGCTTCGCCCTCCACACGAACCCGGGCGCGGGCGACCGGATGCCCGAGGGGGACGTACGGATCTCCGGCCGCGCGCTGGAACAGCTCGACCCGCCCGAGCTGCACCGGTACGCGGAGGAGACGGAGACCCCGCACCCCTTCCACCTCTTCTACGCCGACCTGACCGAGGTCGTCCGCGTCACCGTGCAGGGCGACGAACTGGTCATCCGCTCCTGGACCCCGGCCCACGGCCTGCGCACCCTGCGCCGGGGCAACGACGACGAGCCCCCGCGCGAGGACCCGGCGCCGGCTAGCTGAGCGGCAGCGGCACCGGAAGCGGGAGGATCCCGCCGCCACCGCCACCACCACCACCGAGCACGGACGGATCGACGTCGACCCAGTTGCGGTCGATGTTCAGCGTGACCTCGCCGTACGAGGCGTCGTGGTCCCCCCGGAACTGGTGTGCCCGGCGCCGCCCCGACCACTGGCCGGTGCCCGGGGGCAGGCCCATGTCCGCGTCCGTCACGGACGCCGCGCCGTTCCACCGGGCCACCCACAGCACGTCCGGCATGACGTCGGGGGCCTGCTGGTGGTAGGCGCTCAGCGCCTTGGCGCCGGAGCTCGCCGAGACGTAGGCGCCGGAGCGGTATCCCAGGGCGTGCAGCCGTGCCGTCCAGGCGGTCAGGTAGGCGACGACCGGATCGTCCCAGGTGTCGCGGTCCGTGTAGTTCTCCAGGTCGTTGTAGAGCACGGTGCCCGCGCCGAGCCCGAGCGAACGGGCGGCGTCCACCGCGCCCTCGGCGGCGGCGCGGCCCTGCCCGTCGGCCTCGGCGAGCTCGGTGGACAGTCCGGTGCTGGAACTGCGCCAGGGCTGCGGGCCGACCCAGATGGGCATCAGGTGCCACCCTGCCCCGGCCTGCCGCGTGACCCACTCGGCGGTGAGCTGCGGCTGGGCGCAGGCCCGCGCGCGGCCGCCGATGTAGATGCCGACCGCGCCGAAGGGGGATTCGGCCTTCCAGGCGTCCATGGCCCGCTGGGTCGGGGCGGTGCAGGCGTCGAAGCCTTGGCCGGTGAAGGGCTCCTGGGCCTTCGCCGCGCCGGCGGCCACGGCGGGCACGACGACGTCCAGGGGACGGCCCCCGGCCACGGCGGTACGGGCCGCCCGGGCGAGGATCCCCCGCACGGCGTCGGGCGCGTCCCCGTAGGACACGGTGGCCACGACCCCGGCCCGGCGCAGTTCGTAGCGCAGCTCGTTGCTGTCGACGCGGGGCAGGGCCGCGGACAGGTCGCCGATGGTCGGGATGTCGGCACGCGGCGGGGCCCCGTCGAGGGGTTCGAGGTGGAGGGTGTCGGCGCGGCGGACGGCGGCGCGGCCGGTGCAGCTCGCCTGGGTGCCGGCGTGGCCGAGGTAGAGGGTGGGGACGTCGAGGCGCAGACAGGCACCGGGCTCCCGGTCGAGGTCGACGACGCGCCAGTTCGCGGGGACGTCGATCCGGAGTCCGTGGTACTCGACACTCCGCGTGTCGGCGGGGCCGGCGGGGCCGGCTGTGGCCGGCGACACGGGGATCAGCAGCGAGGCGCCGAGGAGCGCGCTCAGCATGGTTCGGGTGGGCATGTGACCCACTGTTACCAGAGGGTCACATCCCCAACTGCACGCACCGGCCGCCGACATGCCCCGTACGGCCTACGGGAAAACCCAGCCCCTCCGGCGATTGAGGAGCGGGGTCTGGGGCGGAGCCCCGGTCTTTGAGCCGCTCCGGACAGCGGACAGCAGCAAAATCCAGCCCCTCCGGCGATTGGGGAGCGGGGTCCGGGGCGGAGCCACGGGTGGGGAGCCGCACCGGACAGGCGACGGGAACTCCAGCCCCGCCGACGATTGAGGCGCGGAGCCGGGGCCCCGGAAGGCGCCGCACCGGCAGCGACTCCACCCGCACGAGTGAGCCCAGCTCGGTAAGGTCGGCAAGGGAAGGGCGGCCGAAGCCAGTTGCGTTGGCTTCGGCCGCCCCTCCCCCGGTTGGTCCACCGGGCCGCCGGTCAGGCCACCCGCCGCCGCAACCACCACGCGCAGACGCCCGCCAGTAGCCCGGACAGCGCGAGGAAGATCCCCGTCTCGATCCACTGGAAGGTCCAGTAGCGGTCCGCGGGCTGGTAGGCCACCTTGATGTGCAGATCCGACTTCGCGAAGCACTCGAAGGGGTCCATGGTGGGTTTCGCACAACCTTGGGTGCCGCCGACCTCCCGGCCCGAGGAGTCGAGGACCCGGCCCGGGTCGGAGACGACCCAGTCACCGGCCCTGAACACCCCCACCTCCAGGCGGGTGTCGTCACCGGACCCCAGCAGGTGGACGTTCAGCCCCTGCCAGCCCTCCGTCGGGGCCCCCATCTGCACGGCGAGCGAGGAGAGCGCGACGTCGGCGCGCTCAGGCGCCATGTAGTACGGGCGGATCGCCTGGGGGACCAGGATCTGGATCGCCGCGAAGGCGACGAGCGTGGCGGCCATCGCGGGCACGGTGCGGCGGATCAGCAGTCCGGCACACACCCCGAAGGTGAAGGCGAACACGCCGTAGCCGATCGGCGCGATCGCCCGCCCGCCGAACGCCATCGCGGTGAACCGGTCCACGTTGATCCGGTCGACCGGACTCGCCCACCAGGTCACCAGCAGGGTGAGCAGTCCCATCACGACGACGACCACCAGGCCGACGGCAACGAGCTTGACCATGAGCCAACGCCCGCGGGTGATGCTCTGGTTCAGGACGAGACGGTGGGTGCCGGTCTCCAGTTCGCGGGCGATCAGCGGAGCTCCCCAGAAGATCCCGAGGATTCCGGGCACGAGGATCAGCGCACTCGTGACGCCGTAGGCGAGGGTCTGGTACTCGGAGAGCAGCGCGTCCTTGGCCCTCTGGCAGGCGTCGCCCTGGCAGTGGGCGACGGTGCTGTCGTAGAGGTCCCGGATCTGGAAGCCGGTGACCAGGAGGAAGACCGCGAACCCGGCCACGGCGGCCAGGGTCACGATTGTCTGCACGCGGTATTGGCGCCAGGTCAGCCAGATCATCGCCGGGGCTCCTGACTCATGTAGGTGAGGACGAGGTCCTCCAGGCTGAGCGGATCGAGGACCCAGGAGGGATCCTGGACCGGCTTCTCGGCCCGCACGATGAAGGTGCTCTGCCGCTCGGTGTGGGTCTCGTGGATGACCCGCATGCCCTCGGGCAGGGTGCCGGCGTCCCGGCGGGCGGTGGTGAGCCGGAAGTGGCCGGCGAGCAGGTCGTCGACGTCGCCCGCGACCTGGACCCGGGAGGCGACGAGCGAGACCAGGTGGTCGCAGACCCGTTCCAGGTCGGAGACCAGGTGGGACGAGAGCACGACGGTGGTGCCGTGTTCGGCGACGTACTCCATCAGGCCCTGGAGGAACTCCCGCCGGGCCAGCGGGTCGAGGGCGGCGACGGGTTCGTCGAGGATCAGCAGCTCGGGCCGCTTGGCCACGGCCAGGGTCAGGGCGACCTGGGCGCGCTGCCCGCCGGACAGCTTCCCGGCCTTCTGAGCGGGGTCGAGTCCGAGCTGCCGGATCCGCTCCTCCGCCAGGGCGGCGTCCCATCCCGGGTTGAGCCGGGCCCCCAGCTTCAGGTGGTCGGCGACGGACAGTCCCGCGTAGGTGGGGGTGTCCTGGGCGACGAACCCGACCTTGGCGAGCTGCTCACGCCCCGACCCGGGCCGTCCGCCGAGCACTTCGATACTGCCGGAGGTCGGGCCGATCAGCCCGCAGGCCAGCTGCAACAGGGTTGACTTTCCAGCTCCGTTGGGGCCGACCAGGCCGATGACCCGCCCGGCCGGCAGGCTCAGTGTGCACTCGCTCAACGCCTGTTTGCGGCCGTACCGCTTGCCCAGCGCGTGGGCTTCCAATATCGCCGTCATTTCCCCTCTTCGGTTTTCGCGTGCGTGTGCGTACTGCGATCACGGAAGGTGCTCCGGAACAGCGCCTCGATGCTCTCCTCGTCCAGTCCGGCGCTCCGCGCCTTCTCCAGCCACAGCTGCAACTCCCGCCGCAGCGGCTCGTGTTCGGACAGGGAGGCGTCGTCGCCGAGGGTCCCGGAGATGAAGGTCCCGACTCCGGGCTTCTTGGCGACCAGGCCCTCGTACTCCAGCTCCCGGTACGCCTTCAGCACGGTGTTCGGGTTGATCGCCACGGAGGCGGCGACGTCCTTGACCGTGGGAAGCCGGTCCCCCTGCGAGAGCAGCCCCAGCCGCAGCGCCTGGCGCACCTGATGGACGAGCTGCATGTACGGGGCGACACCGGACCGGGCATCGAGGTGAAACTCGATCACTGCCCACCTCTATTCATCTAGCTTCCTAGCACTATAGGACTATGCGTGTGCCGCTGCCGTCAAGACGTGGGGTCAAGTGCCTGGTGCGGCGCCGTTCCGGGGGCTCCGCCCCCGCGCCCCCGCGCCTCAAACGCCGGCGGGGCTGGGGGGTGTCCCCGGGCGGGACCGGCCAGTTGGGGCGGGG